>JBNMOQ010000139.1:0-12921 GCA_051275055.1 Candidatus Pelagisphaera sp. | reverse complement strand
CTTTATCGACAAAATCGCTGCTGAGTTCCAAGACGGAAACCAAGACTAGCGAGACTTCTTAAGTATGTTTTGCGAAGGCTCCGAATAGGCGAACTTCTCTTCGCCGAATACACCTGCCCGATTGAACAGGGTTCCGTTAGTATCTGGTCGCACAACGACTGCCTCGTTCATATCGTAAGCGGTAAGAAAACTTGGCGTAATCACCAAGGGTCATGGACGGGAGAAACCGGACAGACTATTTAATAAAAAGCTGCTACGTTGTAGATCAATTTTTCGACGAGGACTTTTGCCTGCTTTGCTTCATGCTCCCCGATAGCTTCGTTAGAGATACTGCCCGATATCTAACTGCTCCTTTACCGAATGATCTATGGTGAGAATTGAAAAACGAGTCGTTACTCTCGCCATGGGACTTGCAGGACCCAAGGATACTTCAGAAGTTTCGGATTGGAAAAACTCTTTCGCGACGTCCAAGCCTGCAAGTATCGTCCGCTTCCCGAAAAAGATCAGCAGCATTTTTCTGGCGAACATATTCTAGCCGAGAACTAGAAACGTTTCTCGCGTATCAGCACCGAGCATACGCTTCACGAAACGATGGGAATAATTCTCTACGGAGAGCAAAAGAAATATGACATAAGAGCCATTGTGATCATCAACCAGAAAGGTGAATCGACAGGCATTATCAATCCAAGGATTATCCTGCTTGGATTGCTCGACGATTGAAATCTAGAGGAAGGCGCATCCAAAGAAGGCATCGCCAACATTGCTCTCAATCCAGACATCCATGTGAGGTAATCTTGGCCTAGCGGAAACCGTACTCCGGTACTGCCCTAGCGAGAAGGTGCGGCTCTCGACTCCAATTCATACCTATTTCTGGACCTGCATTAACAAAATGCTATTGAATTTTTAACGCATACCGATCATGACGCTTGTTTTCCAATTCGATCCTTTAGAGTTTCATGAAAAAATCGCATCGCCGTCCCGCTAATCTAAAGCCATCCATCTTGCTCGCATCCTGTGCGACTCTAGTCCTCTTCGGCCTCGCCTATTTTGCGGTCGGAGCCGATAGCGCTCCTACCTGGACACTCTTTATAGGTCGCTTTCATCCAGCCCTATTGCATCTTCCTATCGGATTTCTCGCCGTCCTCGCAATCATCGAATACCTGGACAGCTCCATGGGCGGCCCTCGAATAGGCAAGGCCTGCGAGATCATCCTCAAATATACCGCCTACGTCTCTACTCTCGCTGCTATACTCGGGATCCTCCTGGGCCTCTCCGGCGGCTACAACGACGACCTCCTCGCGCGACACCGCTGGCTCGGCTGCATCACCGCAGTCCTAGCTTTCTGGCTCATCGTCCTGCGAACTCACGCCCGCGATCGCAGACGCAATGGGTTCTCGCTTTCTTATCACAGCGCGCTCGGAGCCACAATCATCCTGCTCCTCGTTGTCGGCCACGATGGAGGAACGCTGACTCACGGTTCCGGTTATTTGACGAAATACCTTCCCAATCCGATCAAGAGCCTGGTTGGAATGGAGATCGAAAAAGAAGCAGGTTCTACAAGTTTCGAATCAGCCGATATTTACCAAGACATTATTCATCCCATTTTCGAGGAAACCTGCACAAAATGCCACGGCCCCGATAAGTCGAAAGGCGACCTCCGACTCGACAATTTCGAATTGGCCATGCTCGGCGGCGAACTGGGAGACACTATCGTTCCTGGCGACCTTGACGCTAGCGAGATCATCTACCGCTTGCACCTTGATCTGGACGATGACGAACGCATGCCTCCCGAAGGCAAACCTCAACCAAGCGATTCTCAAATCGCCATTCTCGAATGGTGGGTTGAGAGCGGCGCTCCTGATGCCGGCCTACTCTCGGAACTAGAACTTCCCGAAACGATCGAGAACGCAATGATCGCTCAACTCGAACAACCAGCATTCGTAGCCGAAGAAGAAGCGATGGTCGCCGAATTAGACGTTCCTAGCTGGGATGAGATCGCTGAAACGGTAGCCGAACTTCAGGAGGATCCACGAATTAATCTACAGCCAATCGCCTTAGACTCGCCTTTAATTCGCGTCAAAGCGCCCTATGGCGAAAGCAAATTTGATGACGAGGCCCTGGCGATGCTTGCCCCGGTCGCAGCAAATATTGCAGAACTTGAAATTGGGTTCAGCGATGTCACAAATGACGGGCTCGCCGCCCTTTCCGGAATGACGAATCTTGAGCGTCTCTACCTGCAGAAAACTGCGATTTCCGACGAAGGTCTCAAACACGTAGCGAATCTTGAAAACCTTCGCTACCTGAATCTTTATGGCACCCAGATAAGCGACAGCGGACTTGAGTATCTCGAAGATCTAGATGAGCTAAAGAGCCTCTACCTTTGGGAAACTCAAGTAACTCCCGCCGGAGCCAAAGCATTCCAGGCGAGCGCCCTCGATCAATCTCAGATCAATGACTGGGAAGAGGAAATCAAGGCTCTCAAGCAAAAGATCAAACAATCTGGCATACTCGTAGAAACCGGTGCTGAAGAAGGTCCAAGCTCTTAATCCGATCTCAATCGGAGCACCTAGCCCTAGGCTCCGCTAGCAGCCACCCTCTGCTGCCCAAATCATTCAATAGCAAGACTGCGTCGATGTCTGCCGTGAGTACTGATGCAATGGACGAGAGGAACCATACGTCGATATACGCAAGTTAAGAGGTGCCGAACGCTCCTCGGTTTCGGCGATTTCCACAAATGGAGCGAATCGCTCGAGGACGGGATGAAGCGCATTTTGGGAGACCCGAGCAGCAATGCAAATCCAACAGAAATCGAACTGAAGGTGGACCAGTTTCACGGGCAATAATCCGGAACCGTTGTCTTCTCCGGGAAATGGCGTTTTTCGATTAAAAATAGCACCGTAGATTCCAAATGGAATTCCTTCGATCTTCAGTCGGAAGTTTCCAAATCAGGTCACCCCAATATGATCGTTTCTCTAGCCGATCTAGTAGACGAATTGCGATTTATCATATTCAGTAAGATCCCAGAGCATTGAGATAAGGTGATTGTCATTCGTAGGAGCTCTGCTTGCGGAGACCGCGTTTGACGAGTTCTCGCACCTTCCGCGGTCGCCGCAAGCGCCAGCCCTACCTTGGAAATATTTCCAAAGACAAAAACGCCTCGGAGAGTAACCCCCGAGGCGTATGTTAAATCGATTTGCCGAATCGCTATTCCGATCCGATTGTATCCAATAATTACTTAATCACCTTCATGACGCCTCGCATCATAATATGATGTCCGGGAAAGGTGCATACGAATTGATAATCACCCGGCTCTTTCGGAGCCTCGAAATTGAAAACTTGTTCTTCTTTGTTCTCGAGCAATTTAGAAGCGAATAGAATTTTATCGCTTACGGGTACGTATCCCGTTTCGAAACCTTTTGCACCCATCGACAAGGCTGCCATTCCGACTTCGTCCGCAGCGCCTGGCTGAACCATTACGAGATTGTGATTCATGAAATCAGGATTGAAAAAGGTTAGTTTAACCTTCTTGCCTGCCTTCACTACAAACTCCTTCACGTCGTATTGCATTTTCTCGACGATCGTGCCAATTCGCACCTCTGTAAGGCTTTTGGTATCTGCGATGACTCCAGACTTCAATTCTGGCTCCATCTTCTTCGCCGCCTTAACGACAACAAGCCCCTCTCCTCCCGTTGTATTAACGGTATACCAAAGGTGCTTCACTGTTTTAGCAGCGTTGCGAGCGTGAGGTTCGGGAGATGCGAGAACGATATTTAGCAGGTCATCGTTGATTACGTTGTGCTGCTGGTGAACCCAAAGAGCTTCCAGGAAATGATGAGCGTCTTCTTTGCTCTTCGGATCGAATTGCCCCACCCACTTGTTGGCAGCCGCGATTACCTTATCAGTTTCGAGAGCGCTCAACTCGACACGGGTCCGGTGACGCACTCCATCAATCGGATGCTCCAGGTTCCGCATCAATTGCGCCAAGGACGCATCTGCTATCTTAACAGGCTTCTGCAGAGGTTTCTCGGTCGATACCATACGGTAAATTCGGCCATGCTTGTGATCGCGATTTGGGTCGCGAATATTGTGCTGCATGTGGCCAATGATCACGTTGTGCCAATCTGCGATGTACAATGCCCCATCTTCGCCGAAAACTGCATCGGAAGGACGAAAATTCTTATCCGTGCTATAAAGCAAGTCAGTAGCAGGTTCACCCCAAACGGCGCCAGACTGAGGCCCGCGTTCGAGAGCGTATTGCTTCAGACCGAGAAAACCGATCGTATTGCAAACCAGAATATTGCCTTGCATCGATTCCGGGAAATTCGAACTAGAAATAATCTCGTTGGCCGCTACCGGACGAACTTCCTTTTTGAAGAGTTCGTGCATTTTGAAAGAGTTTGCTTCTGGCCGAACTTGGTATGTCCGTCCCGAAGTTCCGTCAGTCGCGTAGTGATAGCCCCAACGGTCGAAAGTGATGCCGTGCGAGTTTGGTCGATTTTCCGCATGGAAACTAATCGCATGACGACGAGGATCAAATCGGTACATGCCTGAAGATGCCGTAGACAAAGGAGCTCCCCAAGGATGCTCAAATGCATTGCGAAGGAAGATCCCGCTCTGCCAGTAGATCGATCCATCGGGACCATACACGAAGTTATTGGCGGAGTGATGCGTATCCGCCGAACCAGTACCTTGGAGTAGCACGATACGCTCGTCGGCCACGTCGTCACCGTCAGTATCCCTTAGAAAAAGAATCTCCGGCTGACTAGCAACGATTACGCCGCCGTTCCAAAATTCGAAAGCAATCGGATTATGCACCTTGGCAAAGGTGACCATCTTGTCTGCCGAGCCATCGTTATCTTCGTCAGAGAAAATCAGGATGCTATCCCCCATTTCCTTGAGCGGCTCCCACTTGGGGTACGTCTGCCAAGCTGCTGCCCAAATGCGACCTTTGGCATCTACCTGCATTTGAACTGGATTAACCAATTCAGGGAATCGGGATTCGTCCGCATAGAGATTTACTTTAAATCCATCCGCAACCTTCATGCTGGAAATCGCGGCATCTCCCATTTGGTAATTCGTCGAGCCTTCTTTTTCGGCATTCGAGCTCTTGCTGCCGCCGCCAACATTCGAAATGACTCCGATAGGCTGAGGAACATTGCGATCGTCGACAACGGATTGCTCAACATCGCCTTTCGATACTGCCCAAATGCGTTGGTCGCGATTGGCAGTCATTACGTCGAGCATCTTCAATTCGTGCTTCAGGATTTCCGCGTTCGATTGCTCATTCACGAAAGTCAGCGTCGAGCGCCCACCCCAAACATCATTGCCGTCAGTCGCTCGGAAACGATTGTACCAATGCCAATTCTTATCAAGTACGGCTTCGTGCAATTGCTCCAGGGAACGATTCGCGCTCACGCGTTTTCCAAGTAATTCTCGGGCGATCACTTCCGCCACTTGTCGATTACCCTCTTCGTTCAAATGAACGCCGTTAATCGTCAATGGCTCGGAGCTGCTGGAGTAAAGCTCTTGAGTCGCCGAAAAGAGATCCACGAATGTGGCATCTCGGGAAGCCGCGATCTCGCTAATCGCTGCGGTGTACAGTGCCAAGCGAGCATTGTTCTCCGTACCATCAGGCAAGTTTTTGTCATTCAGATTTTCATGAGCGATGGGCGAAAAAAGCACCAATTTCGGAGCACTAGATCCGTTCGGCTTAAGAGCCAAATAGTGATCGATCATTTTCGTGTATCGATGCTTGAACGACTCAAGTTTCGCCGAACCACCGAATGATTCGTTATAACCATAAAACACGAAAAGCGCATCCGCCTCGGTGAGCGCCAAGTAGGACTCCATCGGCGTGAAGCCTTTATTTCGCGGCTGATTGTCGATTTCGTCACCAGTAAAACCGAGATTTCGGAAAACCAATTGCTGGTCGCCCAAACGGCTTTGAATGAGGGTTTCGAGCCAGCCGTCGTGCTGCATACGGTCTGCGAGTCCGCTGCCAATGTAGCAAATTCGATCGCCGTCTTCGAAGCGGAAATCCGCTTGCATAGTCGCGGCCGCCACGAGAGCAAGCGCAGCGCACCATAAAGGTCTAAGAATTGAGGTCATACGTTTTATTGAGTCTTTTGGTTCTATTTTGGATCACAGCTTTACCTCATAGATTCCGCGCGATGAATCGCCCTTGTCCAGTCAAACCTGACGAAAACGCTCTATTATTGGGGTTCACATTAATATGCATCAGCCCAATCGTCGTATTCTCATTAGGCATCCCCTGCAGTCATCATTCTGAGGTTGATACGAATCGGTCATTACCTTTTCATCCAGGAATGTCATTAAACCCCTACGATCGACGAAACTTCTTAAAAACAATCACCGCTCTTGGAGCCTCTAGCGTACTCCCTGCTTTTCTTCGAGCAGACAATCATGCGACAGCATCCTTAAAAGGCCGACTCTACAAGACGCTCAAAATCGGGATGGTCAAAATCCCCGACGCCTCTTTGGTGGAAAAGTTCATCGCTGCCAAAAAAGCAGGTTTTCGAGGGGTCGAAATGAACTCTCCCGGTATGGACGTAGCGGAAACTAAAGCCGCTATCGCCGCTTCAGGACTACCAGTCGATGGTACCGTTTGTAGCACGCATTGGAAAATTCGCCACACGAGCCCCGACGCCGCCGTTCGTGCTCAAGCTCTGGAAAACCTTAAAATCGCGATTCGCGACACTCACGCCGTTGGTGGTCACACCGTTCTACTCGTTGTCGGTCACGGCGACGATGGATCTCTTTCGGAAATTCGTCCGCGTTCAATCGAAAATATTCGCCAAGCGCTTCCTCTCGCAGCTGAACTTGGAATCTCCATCGTCATCGAAAACGTCTGGAATCACTTCCTCTACAACCATGAAGGCGATTCGACTCAAAGCGCTGCCGAATTCGTTAGCTACGTAGATAGCTTTGACTCCCCCTGGATTGGCATGCAGTTCGACATCGGCAATCACTGGAAATATGGCGCAATGGGCGATTGGATACGCCAACTCGGAAAACGCGTCATCAAACTAGACGTCAAAGGTTTCTCTCGCCAGCAAGGCAAGTTTACCCAGATTGGCGAAGGAGATATTGATTTCGCCGATATTCGCAAAGCCTTGATCGAAATAGACTACCACGGCTGGGTAGCCGCCGAAGTCAAAGGAGGCGACCTAGAAGCACTCAAAACCATCTCCAAGCAAATGGACCAAGCATTTGGGATTTGAGAAAGGCGCATAGGCATCTTAGCTCTGAATGAACAGACTGGAAGCCTGTGCTATTCTCTTGCTCATGCGTCCTTGAAAGGACTGCGTTCATCGGGAATACTCTTCAGAAGCTCTTTCAACGTATCAACCTTCTCTGGATACTTCTTCTGTTGATCAATTTCTTCCGAGGGATCGTCCACTACATTATAAAGTTCGAAAACAGGATTTTCGAACCCAAGCCTGACGAGTTTCCAATCTCCCTGAAGTACGCTTTGTTTTCCGCCTTGTTCTCCAAATTCCCAATACAGGGTTCGGCTTACTGGGGTCGTTTCCTTTTCCTTAAAAAGCGGCAACATCGACTGTCCATCGTTCTTAGGCGCCTCCACTCCGATTAAGTCGCAAACTGTAGGCATCCAATCCTGAAACGCCGTAACATCCTCAACCACCCGGCCCTCTTTGATTTGAGCAGGCCAATGAACGATAAAAGGCACTCGAACACCTCCCTCGTACAGAGCACGCTTAATCCCCCGTTTCTCTCCATTAGAATCGAAGAAATCCGCATGGTGACCTCCTTCTTGGTGAGGGCCATTGTCGCTCGAAAATATAACAATTGT
This sequence comes from Candidatus Pelagisphaera sp., assembly GCA_051275055.1. Classification (GTDB taxonomy): domain Bacteria; phylum Verrucomicrobiota; class Verrucomicrobiia; order Opitutales; family Opitutaceae; genus Pelagisphaera. The sequence goes on along the minus strand of JBNMOQ010000139.1, from coordinate 5,087 downwards.
ATTTTCCGCTATCTCCAACTCCGACAGCAACTCGAATATATGAGCTACATCGTCATCGATTCGCTTCATCATCGACGCAAAACCTTTCTCCGCCAGCGGCCAAGACTTGTCTTCAAAATCACCAAGACTGGGCACTTCCATCCCTCTGCCATGCCGGCCACCTTCATTATTGGCATGCGGAATATTTAAAGCGTAGTAGAGAAAAAACGGGTTGTCCTTGTTTTCGCGAATAAAACGAAACGCCTCTTTGCCGATCAGCTCAGGCGCATAATCTACTGCGACTTCCGCCACGCCACGACCATCTTTGTCAGCTGGGTTTTCCCGATAGGCTTCCATCTGAACATTATTCAAGGGCACTTTCTCGCCGTTCTTCACCATGAATGGCGGATAAAAATTATGGGCATGAAACATATTCACGTATCCATAAAAATAATCAAAACCGTGCTTGTTCGGATCGTCTAGTGGCGGAGGGTGACCAATGCCCCATTTTCCGATACAAGCTGTTTTGTAGCCGTTTTCCTTCAATACGCCTGCCACCGTCGTTTCGGTCAGCTGCGCTTTGCTATTTCCTCTCACTGAACAATGCCCCGTATGCAATCCAGTCATTAGAACGCATCGAGAAGGCGCGCAGACAGTCGAACCGGAATAGTGCCTCGTGAATCGCAAGCCCTCCTCGGCCATTTGATCGATCGCTGGCGTATTCAATATTTCCTGACCATAACAGCCAAGATCGCCGTAGCCAAGATCGTCAGCCAGAATGTAAATAATATTTGGTCGATCGGAAGCCGAAACGGCGACCATAAGAAAAAACGATACTAATGCCAATATTCGACTCATATCCGACATAAAAAGCACTACTGTAAATTCAGCAACCTCGAACCGCACGGGAAATCACTCGAACATTAGATTAACTGCAAAAAAGCAAGCAGTACTCTGAACTAGAATGTTGGAGCTTCCCACTCGTCGTACAATTCCTGCTTGTGCCAGCTTTTTTGACTATGCGGCGAAGTCTCTGGTTTAACCGGGGCCCGCTGTTTTTCGGGAGCCATATCAGTCTCTTCCGACACTTTATGCCAGAGAGCTGCAAGCGTTTTCACCTTTTCCGGGTGCTGCTTAGCGAGATCGTGTTGTTCAACTCGATCATTCGAAATATTATACAGTTCCCATGCATGGGAATAAAAACTGACCGCCTTCCAATCGCCCTGTCGAATCGCTCGGCAACTCGAAAATTGAAAGTATAGCCAATCATGACCATCGCGCTCCTTGCCCTCGAAAAGCGGCAAAAGCGTTTTGCCCTGCAAAGGCTCTATCGCTTCGCCCGCAAAGTGTTTCGGGTACGAAGCATCTGCAACATCGATACAAGTCGCCATAAGATCGATTAAGTGGCCGGGACTCGCATTCCATGCTCCCGTATTCGCTATCTTTCCTGGCCAATTCACGATAAGCGGCGATGAGATGCCGCCTTCGTGTTGCGTCTGCTTGTAGTGACGCAAGGGCGTATTTCCGACTGTCGCCCAACTCGCATCGTAGAGGTAATAGGAATCCGCTTCCCAAGGCGCGATATCCATTCGCTTGCTACGCTCGAACGGGCAGGCCCCGTTATCCGAACAAAGCATAATCAACGTGTTCTCTAGCTCGCCCTTATGCTTCAAGTACGCTATCATTCTTCCAATGTTTTGATCCACTCGATCAACCATTGCCGCGAAGATCGCCATGCGGAAACTTTCCATTTCCCGTTCTTTTGCACTCAATTTATCCCAAGCCTCCATGTGTTCTGGCATCGGAGGTAGCTCCATTTCTTGCGGGAAAAGCCCGAGTCGTTTCTGCTTTTCGAATCGTTTCTTTCGAATCACATCCCAACCCGCATCGTAACGACCCAAATACTTTTCAATATCTTCTTTCGGAGCCTGCAAAGGATAGTGCGGCGCGTTAAACGCAATGTAGTGGAAAAATGGTTTCTTTTGATCGATCGCCTCGTCGATGAAATCCATAGCGTAATCTACGTTTGCATCGGTCGTGTAGAAATCTTTATCAAAATCATTCCACACCTCTCCATTGAAGCGAAACGTATCGTCTCCCTTGAAAAAATCGGTCGCGCCGGACAAGTGTCCCCAGTATCTGCCAAAACCGTGATCAGTCGGTTGATCTTTAAGATGCCATTTGCCAGTCATCGAAGTCGCGTATCCGGATTCGCCTAGGGTCTCGGCAATTGTCACGGATCTATCCAGGGCTGTGTTACCCGCTTGGTTCGTATAGAGTCCGGTTAGCAGACACACTCGTGACGAATGGCATTTTGCGGTGTTGTAGAACTGCGAGAACCGGAGCCCTTCAGAAGCCAGACTATCGATATGCGGCGTTTCGATTTCGCTGCCGTAGCAACCGAAATCCGAGAACCCCAAATCATCTACCATCATAAGGAGAATATTCGGACGTTCATCCTCTGCGCTAATCTGACTCACTATCAGTACAGCAAGGGTTCCAATCAAAAGCGGAAACGAGTATTTTTTGAGAAACATAACAGTAGGATTTGGATTATAAATCAATCGTATGATCAGCGAGTTAACCTGCAATGGCACCCTTCTTTTCCGGTTTGTACAAGCGAATCTGAATGTTGACTGGAAAACGGCTTGTACAAACATGGTCAATTTTGTACTTTTTCGCCATGATTGCATTCAGAAATTGGCTTTCGAATCTCGACCAAGGAGGTCAGTTCTATCGATTGTTCGAGCATATCCCCGATTTAATGTTCTTCGTTAAGGACAAGGAAAGTCGCCTTGTAATGGGCAATCATCGATTTCTCGAACACTGCGGATTTGCGACCAACAAGGATCTTGCCGGAAAATCGGATCAGGACATTTTCCCCGACTACATGTCGGAAAAATTCCGGCGGGACGATCAAACGGTTATCGAATTGCAAAAGCCACTCCTGGATCTGGTCGAACTGTTCCCTACAAGAGATCGTTTGCCCGAATGGTTTGTAACCCACAAATACCCGCTTTTTCACAGAAACGGAGACGTTGAAGGCGTTTGTGGAATCGTTCAAAACTACGAGCAAGCCAACGAAGACAGTGACGATCCAGTCATAAGGACGGTGCGACTCATCAAGCAAAACTATGCCTCGAGTCTCTCGATCCCCGAACTCTCCAAACAAGCTGGTCTATCGCAACGGCAACTAGAGCGTCTGTTTAAAAAACGATTTCGAGTCAGTCCCCGGGAATACATTATCCGGCTCCGAATTCTAATCGCCGCCGATCAGATCAGCCAAAGCCGCAAGACAATCACTCAAATCGCGCTTGATTGTGGTTTTTACGACCACAGTTCGTTCACCCGCTATTTCAAACGAAACATGGGATGCTTGCCGCTAGCTTATAGGAAAAATCACTCGATCCAAATTCGCTGAAACCATAGCAGGTCCTTCGAACGTCTAGTACAATAGAATCCCTTCCGAAACACACTCTGCCCTTGCACCTATGAAATTATCTTTTAAACGCACGATTCTTCCCGTCGCAATCATCGCGCTTGCCTACGCGCCCAACTTCGTCTTCGCCGGCGATTCCTGGCCTAATTGGCGAGGACCAACTCAAAATGGAACCGTCCCCGGCGCGAAGCCTCCCATCGAGTGGAGTGAGGACAAAAACATAAAGTGGAAAATGGAGATTCCCGGATCGGGACTAGCGACTCCGATCGTCTGGAAAGACCGTATTTTTCTTTTAAGCGCCATAAAGCAGGTTTCCACTAAGCCACCCCCAGCCAACGCTCCCAAACCTCCTCCGGTAGTCGAACGTCCCAGACCTGGAGGCGAAGGTGCCTCGCCAGCAGGCAATGGTCGTCGTCCCAACCGAGGTGGACCTGGTGGTAGAGGCGGTCCCAGGGGCCGAAGCGCCCCCGGCCCACAGGAAGAGCATGCTTTTCAAATTCTCGCCTTAGACCGTAATTCAGGCGAAGTTATCTGGAGCGAAACCGCTCGCAAAGAAACTCCTCACGAGGGGCATCACCCAACTCACGGCTTCGCATCAGGCTCTCCGGTCACCGATGGTCAGAACCTTTGGGTATCCTTCGGGTCGCGGGGGATATTCTGCTACGATCTTGATGGAGCAGTTATTTGGGAGTCCGACCTTGGCAACCTAAGTACGCGCAATGGATTCGGCGAAGGCGCTTCTCCAGTGCTTGCAGGAAATGCGCTCTTGGTATTATGGGACCAAGAGAGTCAGTCCTATCTGGTCGCGCTGGACAAAAAGACCGGTAAGGAATTATGGAGAACCGAACGCGACGAACCCACATCCTGGACCACTCCCGTAATCGTTGAAGTTGATGGTATCATGCAGGCGATCGTCGCTGGATCCAATAAAACACGTAGCTACAACACAGCTAACGGAGAGCTGATTTGGGAAGCTAGCGGCCTAACTTACAACATTATACCAACACCTGTCATCAACGACGAGTTCGTATATGTAGTCAGTGGATACAAGGGTCGATCGGTTCAGGCAATCAATCTCAAGTCCAAAGGCGATGTTTCCGACTCGGCCAGCATTGCTTGGAGCGCTCCGCACAGTGCTCCATACGTGGCCTCCCCTGTCCTTTCCGGTAATCGCCTCTTCATGAATAAAGGCAACGATGCTTACCTGACCTGCTTCAATGCCCAAACAGGTGAAGTCTACTTTCAAGACGAAACCCTCGAAGGAATACGCGGTATATACGCATCGCCTATAGCCGCAAACGGGCATCTCTACATTCTGGGCAAAGAAGGTGTATCTCTCGTGGTTAAGGATTCGGAAAAATTCGAAATCGTATCCACAAATCAACTCGATGCGCCGATAGACGCTTCGCCAGTGATAGTCGGCAACGAACTATTCATCCGAACCCACACGCACCTCTACTGCATATCAAGCGATAGCTAGGGTCACTTCGTTACGTTCGCTTCGCCCGTCCAAACGTTGTCCCAATCGAGAAATACAGAATTGGCAATAATTGTGACTTTATAGACTCGGCTGTAACTGATTCGAACTGGAGCCTCTACCTCTCGGATACTCCCGTCGGGGTATCGTACTCGTTCGTAGCCGCTCGATTGGTGTTCGACGATCTCCTCG
>JBNMOQ010000138.1:0-13019 GCA_051275055.1 Candidatus Pelagisphaera sp. | reverse complement strand
GCCGAGATTAATTATGACTGCCCAGAGAAGACCTCGGTCGGAAACTTCTTCGGGCGCGTGTTCATGATGGTGATGATGACTCATGTTGTTGCTTCTATGATTTGAATACGCGTCGATGGATAGAAAAATGACAGTTCAATGCAGTTGTCCGATTGCTTCGATTACGGAATCCTCGGCGCCTGCCTCGATTCGGATGAATAACTCTTGGAGGCCTTTCGCCGATTGCGTCACTGCCTTGAGTCCGCCGGATTGTTTTCGTTGAATCTTAACGGCTCCCGTGCGGCCGGTTTTTCCCAAAGATTTCCCTCCGTAAGAGCGACCGATAATAACGCCGATAACACCCTTCATCGCTTCGATCTTTTTCATTGTTTGAAGGCATTCTTTTGAAGTGCTTTGATGTCGTCCGCGGGATGGCATGAATGGAAAGATAAGATTCGATTGGAATAAGCAAGCTTGGGGCAGTATGGGTTATGGACTTAATTTGAAACGAGTGAGAGTCCGAAGGCCTCGGCCCACCTAGGAGTTTGATAAGGTGGTTCGAGGCCTTTGGACTTGGATTGTATTTGTTGAGTCAATCCGTTAATTGCCCCCAGTGAACTTTTGTTTGGTATTCGAATGTGACGATACCGTTCTCCTGGTTCTTCTCGAAAATCCGACTTAGCTCTGAAATCATCGCGTCGTAACCTTGCGAGTTTTCGTCGGGAATATACGAAGACGATAAACACCTTCCTTTTAGTCCTTCGAAGTCGAATTTCTGGGAATTGTAGAAAGATCGCATTCGGATTGCAAAAGATTAAGGATCTCATTCGGGTACGAAGGCCTGTACTTGACGTAATCATTAACTCGATTTGAAAATCTAGTGGTTGAATTGCGCATCATTGTTTTTTGGACTAGATACGAACTGCAGAAGGCCGAATTTGCGTTTCGGTTACACTGACCGTTTAAATTACAACGTTGTAATTCAAAAGGGAGTATTGGTGAGCTTGCTGTTTTTTATCCGTAGAGGGCTTGGGCGATCGCTACCCATAGGGGTATCGAAATAATGCATACGATGTAGCACATGACGATTATTGTGCCGACGCGTTCGGAGTTGTCGCTGTAGCTTTTGCTTTGCAGGATGAGCGATGTTGCGGGGGCGGAGGCGGCTTGAAGGGTGAAAAGGAGGAGAAGGATGGGGTCGGAGCGGAGCCATGGGACGAATGCCATTATGCCGAGAATTACAGCTGGGATGATAAATAGCTTTTGGAGGATGACTAGGCTGCCTTGTTTTAGGTAGCGGTGAAAATTGAGTTTGAGACCGCCCAGCGTTGCTCCGAGTGCGAATGTTGCGAGGGGGATAGCTCCTTCGCCAAGGAAGGACGTTGTATCGGTGATGACGCTTGGGACGTAGTTGCGAAGACCGGTTATTACGAGAGTGAGGGCTATTATGTTAGCGTAAATTGGCGGACTGAGCAGCTTTCTAAAATTGAAAGGTTCGTCGGCTTCGCGGCGGCGGAGGTAGTGTTTGCCGATGAGCCACAGCAAGGGGTTGTTGGCGAGAATGATAAGGAAGCAATAGAGGGCGAATTGATCGAAGTCCTCTTTGAGGATTATCTTGCCTATCGGAAGGACGAGGTAACCGGCGTTTTGGAGAAAAGCTAAGGGAATCAGTTCACGACGGGCTTCACCCGCTTTAAGGAAGAGGACTTGAGCGATGGACCAACCTATTAATAGAAGTAGCGAAGCCGAAAGAGGGAGGAGCCACCAGCCTGGGAATTCCGAGGGTTGAAAGCGAACGACGATATTAGAGAAAATGAGACACGGGAGAAAGACCGTGATGACCGCGTCGGAGATGATTTTTACCCCAGCAGCAGGGATTATTCCCCGTCGAACGAGCCAGCCTGCAAATAGAATGACGATGCCAATCTGGGCGACGGCTTCGAAAACGGTGAGGAAATTGCTGAGTAAGGTATCCATACTTGGAATTTGGCGGATAGATTGGAGGGAAGGTTTGGCTATGGCAAGCGAAGGGGGCTTTCGGTGAGGGACGCGGCTGATTCGTTATTCAGGGACCTATCAATTTACAAGGGCAAGGTGGTAGGGTTCATTCTCCCAATGAACCGCAGTGTTTGATGTAGCTTCCACGGCTGCTTGGGACAAGCAGCCCTACCAAGTGACTCTTTTAATCGGATTCCGTGCGGCTTATACCTTCGCTTTGGGCTGGACGGGGAGTGTGGCATGTATCAGTTGTTGCGGTTGAGCCATGAATGAACCGATTTTCCACACAATTAGTCTAACGCTTCCGCTTGAACAGTCGGATGACGAATCGCTTTGGCGGGTAGAAGCTGCGAAGCAGTTAGAGATCGATGTTGCCGATATTAGCGAGATTCGTTTGAAAAAGCATTCGATCGACGCTCGCCGAGCGCGTATCAAGGTTCAGCTTCGACTGGATATTGCGATTGGCGGCCCTTTGCCTCCGGAAAAGGAATATGCGCCGGACTATCCGAATGTGAGTAGCGAAGCCAAGCGGCTTGTGATCGTGGGAATGGGTCCTGCTGGCATGTTTGCCGCGTTAAAGGCGATCGAGTTGGGCTGGAAGCCGGTTTTGCTCGAACGTGGAAAAGATGCGATTGCCCGACGTTTCGATTTGGCTCCCATCTTACAAGAGGGACAGGTTGGCGAAGATTCTAACTATTGTTTCGGCGAAGGGGGAGCGGGTACGTTTTCAGATGGAAAGCTCTATACTCGCGCTACTAAGCGAGGACCGGTTCGCAATGTGTACGAGGCATTTGTGGAGCATGGAGCTCCGGCTCGGATCTTGACTGATGCGCATCCGCATATCGGGTCGAATCTACTGCCGAATGTCGTGCGTTCAATGCGCGAGACAATCTTGAGGAGTGGTGGCGAGGTTCATTTCGAGGCTCGCGTGGAAGGTTTGATTCGCGATGCAGAGGGAAAGCGCTTGCGGGGCGTAACCACTCAGGACGGACGAGAGTTCGTAGGTGACGCGGTAATTTTGGCGACGGGCCATAGCGCGAGAGATATTTATCGGTTACTCGTCAAAGAGGGTGTGCGACTCGAGCAAAAGCCATTTGCGATGGGCGTCCGGCTCGAGCATCAACAGGCTTTGATAGATAGTATCCAGTATTCAATTAAGCGAGTAGCGACGCGTCATGCGATGCTTCCTGCTGCAAGCTATAGCTTGGCGACGACGATTCACGATCGCGGAGTCCATTCATTTTGCATGTGCCCGGGCGGGTTTATCGTACCGTCTGCAACGGAGAATGATGAAGTGGTTGTCAATGGCATGTCCCTGGCTCGTCGTGATTCGCCATTCGCTAATAGCGGATTCGTGGTGACGGTTGAACCGGAGGATACCGAATACTTCCAGGAAGAGCATGGCGTATTGGCGGGAATGGCTTATCAAAAGCAATTGGAGCAAATAGGCTCTCAGGCTGGCGGCGGCAAGCAAAAGGCTCCTGCTCAGAGAATGCGGGATTTCTTAAAAAATCGCGATTCACAGGATTTGCCGGAAACGAGTTACGTTCCCGGACTGACGCCTGCGCCGATACACGAACTTCTCCCGAGGGAGATTGCTATTCGAATTCAAGGAGGCTTGAGGGAGTTCGGAAAACCTATGAATGGGTTTGTAACTCAGGACGCGATCTTGGTCGGTTTTGAAACGCGAACAAGTTCACCTGTCCGGGTGCCACGGGATCCGGATACGTTGGAGCATCCAGAATTGGAAGGCCTGTATCCATGTGGCGAGGGCGCTGGTTTCGCTGGCGGAATCGTATCGGCGGCTTTAGATGGGTTGCGTTGCGCGGAAGCTGCGATTGGAACTCCGGATTAGGGGGTTGATTGGGAGAGGGTTCGAAAACGCGTATGGGCGCGTCGTTCCACTTTGATTGGGTTGTGCGGCATGGTGCAATCGCGTCGAGAGTTGGTAGGGTTCGTTTTTACAACGAACCGTGGAGTTGAGTTAGGTTGTGTTCGGCTGTTTGGGACAAACAGCCCTACCATATCGCTTTTACGCGTGCGAGCGTGTGAATACGGGTTGGTTTTCTTCCGAGCGCTTGGGGTCGAAGCGGTAGCGGTCGGCTTTGAATTCTGTGATTTGATCCGGGTTGTCGATTCGGTTTTCGATGACCCATCGGGTCATTGCTCCACGGGCGCGTTTGGCGTAAAAGCTCATGACCTTATAGGTCTTTCCGTCGTTTGAATCTAGGAAGCGCGGGGTGACTATTGTCGCTTTGAGCGATTTTGGTTTGATGGATTTAAAGTATTCGTCGGAGGCGAGGTTGAGCAGGGTAGAGTTGTCGTGGCTTTTGATCTCGCGATTGATGAAGCGTGTTTGGATGTCGCCCCAGAATGCATAGAGCGAACGGCCTTGTTCGTTTTGAAGCGAGGTTCCCATCTCTAGGCGATGAGGGGCTATTAGATCGAGCGGTTTGAGGATTCCGTAGAGTCCGGAAAGTATGCGGAGGTTTTTTTGAGCGAAGGTTCTGTCACTGGTTTTCAATGACGTGAAATCAAGCCCTTGATAAACATCGCCCATGAAGGCATAGATCGCTTGCCGAGCAGCTGTGCCGAGCTTGGCTGGAGCCTTCCATTTGCGATAGCGATTGACGTTGAGTTCGGCCAGTGCATCGCTGAGCGACATTAGGGCTTTTATCTCTTCGTTTGTTTTCGTACCCAGTATTTGGATAAGTTTACGAGACTGTGACAGGAATTTTGGTCGAGTGAACTCGGAACAAGCGCTGGGAGATTCGAAGTCGAGTGTTTTGGCAGGAGAGATGACTATGAGCATAAAGTGGTTTGGGTGGAAGTGGTCTAGCTGGATTGTTCAGAGGGAGAAAGGCGGACGGCAATGATACATACATCGTCTTCAAGTTCCTTCGCGCCGGCGACTTCTTTGAGTTCTTCGGCGATTGCTCGTAGTTGTTCGGGAAGTTCGTCGCTCTCATGATCGAGCACAGTTTCTTCGAGATTCTCAACTCCCCATTCTTCGCCGCTTTTAGTTTTCTGCTCGATGATGCCGTCCGTGAAAAAGAGGATCTCCGTCATGTCGGAGAGAGGGAACTGGTTAGAGTTGAAAATCTCCTCTGGAATGAGTCCGAGAGCTGGGCCGATTTTCTCGACGGGGCAGGGCTCGAAATGTGTGCCGGAGCTGTCTTGCACACGCCAAATGGGGGCGGGGTGTCCAGCGTTTGCGATACGGACTTCGCCTTTGTCTAGATCTATGACGGTGTAGAGAGCAGTTACGAACCGCGGAAATTCATCGTCTTCCGCTAGGGTGGTTAGGGCTTCGTTAAGGTGTTGGAGAACTTTGTCGGGTTCGCCGAGTAAAACGGGTGTCTCAAGCATGAGTCCTCGAATGAGCATGGTGACGAGAGCGGCTTTGATGCCGTGGCCCATAACATCGCAAACGAGAATGCCGAGTTGGTTGTCGGAGATAGGGATGAGGTAAAAGAAATCGCCCGCTAAGTGATGACTGGGCGTGTAGAGATAGCTGGCCTCGAGATTCCAATGGATGCCGCTTCGGGTGTACATGGGACGATCGTCGAATCCCATGGACATGAGTTGCTCTTGGAGCTGGCGAGCGACGAATAGTTCAGTCTCGAATTGTTGGTTCTTTTTGGCGAGCGCTTCACCGGTGGCGTGGGCACGTTCTTCAGCGAGTTTCTGCTCGGTGATATCGTGAGTCATGCCGACGATGCCTTCTGGCGTGCCGTCGGGACCGATTAGGGGGACTTTTGAATTGAGGACCCAGCGCTGCTTGCCGAGAAGGCTTTGATTAAACTCGAGTTCGTTTATAACGGGCTCGCCTGTCCTGATTATCTCAGCGTCCATGGCTTCGATACGACGAGCTTGATCGTTGTCGCGAATGTCAGAAATCTTCTTGCCGACGACTTCTTCGCGCGTTTTTAAATCGAATGCTTTGCGATACTCTTCGTTAATCATGACGAAGCGGTCTTCGAGGTCGCGCACGAATATGCGACAAGGCATGATCTTGATGATTGCGTCCAGGAGATGGTGTTGCCGGTCGAGTTCGAGCTCGGCTCGTTTTTGATTGGTGATGTCGCGTGAAAGTCCGAACGTTCCGCAGATTTTACCTTTAGAGTCGTGCAAGGGCAATTTGGTGGTAAGGACCCATTTTTCGCTGCCATCGCTTTGCACGTCGCGTTCCTCTTTGAAATACCAGCCTTTTCCGGTGCGGATGATCTCCTGTTCGGCTTTGAATTTGGCGGAGGCGTATTCGTTTTGAAATTGGTCGAAATCAGATTTTCCAATGGCTTCACCTGGGTGATTGAAACCGAAAAATTGGGCGAGGGAATGATTGATGCAGGTAAACTTGCTTTGACGGTCCTTGAAGAAAACATGGTCCGGCAGCGATTCCATCAGTTGCCAGAAAAGGAGGTTCGATTCGATACCATTTCTTTGTTCTCCTTGATGGCCATTGTCGTGGGCAGCTTGGAGGGCCCGGCGGAGATCGGAAACCGATAGATTCTCGAGCGTAGCCTCATCATCGCTTAAGTCGACGTTCAGTATTTTTCGACCGATTGATTGAAGCGTTTCGGAAAGCTCCCTAGGTGATTCCATGGTTTGTAATTTAGAGAAGCTTTTGCGTTAGCCAAGCTAGGATTTTGGTAATTCGGTGTTATCTTTGATGATACATGATCTTTGAATAGTTCGTTCGTATGATGTAGGCATTAAAATCGGAAATTGCCGTAAAAAGGCGCAAAAAGCACAAGATTTGGATGGAGGGTAAGTAATGATAATTAAAAAACGTTAGCTTTTGTAATGAGGTCTTAGCCATTCTGAGACAGTGGTATTGGTTTTGCGCTTTTTTGCCTTTTTGCGGCCAATAATTTTCTCATCATTGTTTGGAGGGCTGTTTGCTTTCGAAACGGATTGTCAGTGAGAGGTTAATGGGCTTGGGTTTTTGCGAGTGAGTGAATTATCGATAGCGCAGAAATTGCCGTGGACCAAAGACGTCCGTCTGGTCGCTTGCGACGAAAATGGCTTGATGGCGGTGGAAAAGTCGGCCGGCGTATTGTCACACCCAAATCGGAAGAGCGATTTCGGAAGGGCATTGCTCGCGGCGACTTACGACGAGGAGAAAGAGGCTTATCGAGTTGAAACCGACGACGGCGAGTTACGTTTGGTGTATTTGTTGAATCGGCTAGACTCGGCGACTTCTGGATTGGTTTTGTTAACGACGAATCCGAAAGTTCGAACGGAAGTTTTGCGGGCTTTTGAAAAGAAGCAGGTTCGGAAGCTTTACGCTGCTTTGGTATTTGGTTTCACTCGCAAGGGGCTGCCGATTTGGAAAGATCGATTGATGATTAAGAAAGCGCAAGGGGGGTTGAGGGCTTCGGATGGCGGAGGATTGAGTGCGGAAACCCGTTTGGTAACTTCAAAGTCGATTCAGGGGATTCCGGCGATGAGTTTGTTGACCTTGATGCCGTTAACCGGGCGGACGCATCAATTGCGAATCCAAACCGCGAAGCGAGGGACGCCGATTGTGGGCGACCGAACTTATGGCGATTTTCAGAAGAACAAGTCGATCGCGAATTCTCGTGGAATTAAACGGCTATGTCTCCATTGTATAGATACTGAAGTGACGTATTCGATTGGTGGAAAGTCGTTTAGCTTTTCCGCGAAATCGAAAGTGCCGTTTTAGATGTTTCGCCATCGCTCCTTGGCAGTCGCTAGGATGCATCCGCTTAGTGGAGGTAAAAAGGGTGGCTATCATTTTACATGGTAGGGCTTTGTCTCTAAGCAGCCGCACACAGTCTATTTCAAATCTACGGTTCGTTGGGACTGTAAGGATTCGTGAGATAGTGGACACATGTTCGGAGACATGGTGGACGCTTGGAGAGGGACTCGATCGGGCGCATGCAACGTTCGCATATTCTCGGATTGCTTTTGAGCGAGGCTTTGCGAAAGTTCTTATTGTTATCTCATTCGTATTATGAAAAAAACTTCCTCTATTCTGAAAGCGGCTCGTTGGTCTGCCGCTGCAATTTTGTCGGCTGTAATGTTGTGCTCTTGCGCATCGAACTCAAGTGACTCGAAAGTCAAAGTGATGCTCCTTACCGGGCAGAGCAACAAGTATCACAACTGGGAGCTTAGTGGTGTATTGATAGAGAAATACCTGTCTGCAGTAAGCCAATTCGAAGTTTCGAAAGTAGTCTCGCCTGCGCAGGGCGAGGATATGTCGAGTTTCAAGCCGGACTTTGATGGGTATGATGTGGTGGTTTTGGACTACGAAGGCGATGCGTGGCCGGAGGCGACCAAAAGCGCATTGGAGGCATTTGTTGGAAATGGAGGCGGATTGGTTTCGGTACATGCAACCGATAATGCGTTTGGCGATTGGCCTGGATTCAACGAGATGATTGGCGTCGGAGGTTGGGGCGGGCGAACCGATGATTTCGGCCCGAAGATCCACTGGTTCGAAGGTGGCATGGAATTGTTGCGAACTCCTGGTTCGGCGACGCACCCGGCGAAACATGACTTCCAGGTCGTGACTCGTGCGCCTGATCATCCGATCATGAAAGGGCTTCCAGAGAGTTGGTTGCACGCTAACGATGAGATTTACAGCCGCCTGCGCGGGCCGGCCAAAAATGTGACAATCCTGGCGACAGCAAATGCTGATCCCGATGTAGTCGCTAGTGGAACCGGGAACAACGAGCCGATGTTGATGGATATCCGTTATGGCAAAGGACGCGTTTTTCACACGACTTTGGGTCATTGCAATAAGAGCGACGATCTAAGCGTGAAAGCCCTCAATTGCGTTGGATTTATCGTAACGCTGCAACGCGGCACGGAATGGGCAGCGACTGGAGCAGTGACGCAAACAATCCCAAGCGACTTCCCTGGTTCGGACGTGGTATCAGTGCGTTGAGAGTGAATTGAATTCGTCCACAGATTGCTCAGATTTACGTAGATTCTGATGAATCGTCATCGAGTCCGAAGGCCTCGAGCCACCTTAGGTGGTAGATAGGTGGTTCGAGACGTCCCGACTCACGTTTCTCGCCCTCAAAATCATCAGTGAACATCTGAGTAATCTCTGGGCAATAGACATCTCGACTCTCTTTTTTCCACGGAATTCCCTTATTGCCTTCTTGGGATCGAAGGTGAATATGCGAGCTTGATGAAAGATCAGCTTAAGCAACTTCACCAAAAAGCCCGCCTCGCCCGCGATGCGAATTCCACTCAGGCCTATGGAGCCGCATTGGCTGCAATCCAGGAGGGGGAAGTCCGGGCAAACCAGGATTTCGACGAAGCGAAAATGTTGTCAGTAGTCGAGAAGGAAGCAGGCAAATTCAAGGAATCGGCCGAAGCTTTCGCAAAGGCTGGTCGGGATGAGCAAGCTACTGAGTTGGCGGCTTGTATGGATTTGTTGGTCTCACTATTGCCGTCCAAACTCGATGAAGCAGCTTACCCGAAGCTCGTCGCTAATGCGATTGAATCAACGGGCGCATCGTCGATGAAAGAGATGGGTTTGGTTATGGCGACTTTGAAGAAAGAGCATGGTTCCGCTTTGGACATGCGCATCGCTTCGGCTGCCGTCAAAAACGCTTTAGGGTAGGTTGGTTAGGCCGTAGCAGCCGAAGATAGCTTGCTGTAAATAGTGCGTTGATTGGATTTACTGCCCACAGATTGCTCAGATTTCACGGGTGATCTGAATAGGTTGATCATGCTGGCGAGAAACGTGAGTCGGGACGCCTCGTACCACCCAAGGTGGATCGAGGCCTCTGGACTCGGTTTCGATGCCATGAGCATCCGCGACGATCCGAGCAATCTGTTTTCAGATACTCTTCAATTTTCAAGAATCTCGACTTCGTAGCCGTCGGGATCGGTGATAAAAGCCATTTTTAATCCGCCAGACGTAAACTTCGCTTTCCAATCGCTGGGCCAAAGGTCTGCGCCGTTGTCTTCGAGCATTTGGCAATACTCGACGATGTCGTCGACTCCGAGACAAGTATGCATGAGGTCCTCGGGGAACTCGACCTTGAAGTCGGGCGAGTAGGTAAGCTCAAGAGTGTGAGCGTTTCCGGGCAATTCTAGGTGGACGACCTGATTGCCCGCAGGGCTCTTGTCGTTACGCTTGAGAAGAGTGAATCCGCAGTTTTTGCAGTACCAATCGATGGAGGCTTCTAGGTTGCTTACGCGAATTCGGGTATGGAGAAATTTAATCATGTGGATGAGTAAAACCGACCAACTTGATTTGCCAAGCGAGAACGCGTATAAGTCGATTGACGAAAAATGATGTGACGGTTCTGTGTAACCGCTTTCGGCTGGGTCGAGTTGGCATTATCGAAGGGAAAACAAAATTTCGAGTCCAGAGGCCTCGATCCACCTTAGTAAATAGATAGATGGGGTGAGGGGCTCGGCTCGTGAAGAACAACGTGTTCAACATCAATTTAGAGAAAGCACTTATGAAGAAATTACTCGCGCTTATTATCGCACTCGGAGGAATTGCTTCTTGCTTAGCGAACTTGAACCCGCTTTGCGGGTGGGCGGTTAGTGATTCTTTGGCAACGTTCCGCAAATGCGGGATGCTCTAGACCCTCTGTAGTTGTAAAAGTAATACGGTTCAGTCGAACGTCGATTGAGTCGGTAATCTTAGATCGCGTGAACTTGGGGGCGTTT
Source organism: Candidatus Pelagisphaera sp. (assembly GCA_051275055.1). Classification (GTDB taxonomy): domain Bacteria; phylum Verrucomicrobiota; class Verrucomicrobiia; order Opitutales; family Opitutaceae; genus Pelagisphaera. The sequence goes on along the minus strand of JBNMOQ010000138.1, from coordinate 2,378 downwards.
GATTTCGCTTATCGCGGTCATTATGTTGTCGGCGATTTGTTGGTAGCGCGCTTTACCGGCGGCTTTGCCGGGGTCGTAGTCTTCGGGGTGTAGGGGTTTTCCGTATACGATGTGGATGGCGATGTCGAAGTTGGGTAGCTTGGAGGCTTTGGAGAGAGCTTTATGGGCATTGAAAATGCGGCAGGGTACGACGGCGGCTTGCGATTTGGCGGCGATGAGGCCGATGCCGGGTTTTGCGGTCTGTAGGCTGCCGTCCGGGCTGCGGGTGCCTTCGGGGAAAAGAGTGAGGACGCCGCCGTTTTTGAGAGCTCTTAAAGTGATCTTCATGGCTTTGATGTCGGACGCACCGTCGCGATCGATGGGGATGGCTCCTACAGCGGTCATCCATGTAGCGCCGAGACCTGGTTTCCAGAGCGTTTTGCGGGCGAAGTAGGTTACGATACGAAAGACGCTGCAGCCGAGCAGTGGTGGGTCGAGGTGGCTAGCGTGATTGGAGGCGAGGATGATGGGGCCGCTTGTAGGGACGTTGTTGAGTCCTTGAACATCGCCTTTTAGGATTGTCCGATAAAAGGCTCGGATAATCCAAAAGCTGATCCAGTAGATCTTTTTATCGAATTTCATGAAGAACGGATGGAATCGATAATGGAGGAAACCTTGTCGATGACTTGATCGAGCGTTAGTTCGGACGAATCGATAAGGGTGGCGCCTTCGGGAACTTGGAGAGGCGCGGCTTTGCGTGAGGAGTCCATCTGGTCGCGTTTTTCGATGCTATCGGCGATGCCTTCTTTGGCTCGACGCTGAGCGCGTTTTGCGGGATCGGCATAGAGATAGAGACGTAGGTCGGCGTCGGGAAAAATGACTGAACCAATGTCGCGACCTTCCATGACTAATCCATCGAATCCTTTTTCGCGGGCGACATCGGCGAGAGAGCGTTGATAGTCTAGGAGGAATGAGCGCAATTCCGGCAAGGCGGCGTAGTGGGATACGTTATCGTTGATCGCTTGGCTGCGTATCGATTGATCGGGTACCCAATCATTGATGGTGATTGAAGCGGTATTGCCTGAAAGTGTGGTGCCTAGCTTTAATGAGCTTAGTCCGTCGGTAAGCGCAGAGTCATTGGATGGCTTGATAGCGGCTTCCATGAGCTTGAGCGTTGTGGCTCGGTAGAAGGAGCCGGTATCGACGTGCATGAGGCGGTAGCGGGCGCTTAGGCCTCGGGAGGTGGAGGATTTCCCGGCCGCGGCTCCGCCGTCGATGGCGATGATGATGAATTTGGATTGGGTCACGGAATTATTTTTAGATTTTGACTGCCCACGAATCGTTCGAATTTGCATGAATCAAACAGGTGTACGGCGAAGGTTGAGGAAGTGGTTTGCCCTATTGGTGGGTGGAACTTGAAACTGATAGGCTTTGCTCTCTGGCGGATTCGAGGACTTCGAAGTAGTTAGGGAAGGTTTTACGGCAGCAAAGCGGGTCGGCGATTTGTATCCATGGTTTGCCATTTCTTAGCGTGTCGTGACTGCCGAGGATGGCGAAGCTCATGGCAATCCGGTGATCTTCGAAAGTGTCGATTGTGGCGGGCCGAAGTGGGGCGGGCGCGATTTCGAGCGAAGCGCGTTTGTCGAGGGTGTGTTGACCGAGGCGTTTGAGTCCGTCGACCATGGCCGCGATACGATCGCATTCTTGGTGGCGGGTATGCTCGATGCGTTCGATAAGCGTTGCGTCGTTGGCCAGGGGAGCGATTGCGGCTCCGGTCATGAAGGTGTCACTGAATGCGTAGTAGTTTGCGCCGAGCGAACCGAGGCGTTTTTTCGTTCGATCGAATTTTACGACGAGCGAACTCGATGTCCATTCGAGGGTTGCTCCTGCGGATTTGGCTATATTGGCGAAGGCAATGTCGCCTTGCATCGAAGTTTTGGTGACACCATCGATTTCGATGGTTCCGCCAACTGCGAGCGGTAGGGCGATGAAATAGCTCGCTGCGGAGGCGTCGCTTTCGATTGCGTAGTTGGTGCTTGGCGCTTTGTAGGGACTGGTTCCGATGTTGTAGCTCGATTCGTTTGTCGTGAGCTTGTCGGACGGGATGCCGAAGCTATGCATCATCTTTAGCGTGAGATCGATGTATCCGCGACGAATGGTCGGGTTGCTCAGGCGAATTTCGATATCGTTTTGGGCGAGCGGCGCAGCCATGAGGAGGGCCGAGACGAATTGACTGCTTTCGGTGGCGTCGACAGTAGCGGAACTACCGGAAAGTCCGTGGGGGCGAATTCGAATGGGGAAGAAGCCGTTGGTCGTTTCGATTTCGCATCCGAAAGCGATTAGTGTGTCGGCGAGTTTTTGGATGGGGCGCCGCCGCATCGCTTCGTCGCCATCGAGCT
>JBNMOQ010000137.1:0-13061 GCA_051275055.1 Candidatus Pelagisphaera sp. | reverse complement strand
GAACTCAAAAAAGAACTCCTAAACTGGCTCCAATCCGCTCGCCACAGCTACGAAGACGGCGACTACCCCGACTACGAAAAACAAGGCCATTTTATCAACATGACCAATAGGTAGGGTAAGAACGTCCAAAAAAGGCCCGTCCGGAAGCCGAGTTCCACCCCTCAAAAATCCTGGTGGAACGTGGCCTCCGGACGCGTTTACAAAACAAAGCGAAGAACAACGTAATCACTTCGATCATGGGTGAAGCGATGAGCGACTTCCTAGATCACACCCCAACAGACAAACCATTTTGCCTATCGGTCAGCCTCAATGTTCCTCACGGTTCCCAAACCACCAGTATGTATGAAGATTATGACGACTGGAAAAAAATGGCGCTACCCGCCAACGAAAACCCAGAACTACAGGGAACCGAATTCTACGATGCCCTCTATCGCGATCTCGACATAGAAATTCCAGCCGAAACTGCCACTGACCCCTATCGCTTTATTCCTCAGTCCATCATGGACCAAGAAAAAGGCCGCAAAACCCAGACCTATCAATACAACTACACACGAGCCACGAACACCGAACATCATATCCGCTATTACCAAACGATCTCGGGCCTAGACAAAGTCATCGGCGAATTGCTCGCGGATCTCGAAAGACGCGACCTAATGGACAATACGGTTATCATCTACGGCAGCGATCATGGACTGCTAATGGGTGACTACGGCATGGGCGGAAAATCGCTCCTCTACGATCTCACCTCCAAGATCCCTTGCTTCGTATTCGATTCAAACCTACCAAAACAACAACGTGGACGACAACTCGACCAGCTTGTTTCCAGCCTGGATATCACGCGTACCATTCTCGACTACGCAGGAGTCGAACCCATCGAATTCATGGAAGGAGCCAGCCTTCGTCCCTTAATCGTCGAAGAGCCCACCGAATGGCGCGAAGAGCTATTCCTAGAAAGCCTCTACACAGGACGAGACAATCCATTTCAAGAAGGCATGCGTCAGGGTAAATGGAAATACATTCGCATGTATGACGGCGTAAAGAAATACGCCGAAAGCGACGTAGATTTCGGAGGCCGAGAACCCGACTTCGAGATGCTCTTCGACCTAGGCGCCGACCCCAAAGAGATGCGCAACCTCATCGAACCAATGGCCGCGAGCCAAATCCTAGCCGACCTTAGAGCCAAAACTGCAACGAACTCCGTAGCCATAAATCAACGACGCGAAGAATTCAAGGAAGCCGTTGCTGTCAAAGGACGCTAGAATCTACAAAACGATCTCTTCGCCCAACCCTACTCCGCAAGCGCTACTTCAACTGCCTCACGTGAGGATATCTTTTCGGAAGTTGGAAAATCGGCGGGGATCGCTTGCGTGACTTTTCCAGAAGCCGCCCATTCGGTGCCGCGGCAAAAGCTGGAAATAAAACCGACGCATGAGACTGAAGTCATATCGTGCCCCAAGATTGTATGAAAAACGCGACCTTTCTCATAGTTCAAAACCATTAAAGCAGGCTCGTGGCGATCAGTCCCCTTGTATTCTGGTGACGAATACGCCGTCGCCAGGATCGTCAGATTCTCAGCAGGACCTCGCAATTTATGGTAAAGCTCATCTTCCGTATGCAACCATGCGTCAGGCATTCCCTTTGTAATCGGATGCTCTTTTTCGCGCACAGTAAGCGTATATGAATGGCGTGGCCCATGGCCTCCCCCCTTTCCAGCGGAGGCATCGCGAACCTCTTGGCCTTCCTTATCAATGAAAACATAAGGACCGCTCGACTCGTTTCGTCCGCCCCAGCCGCCGAGACCGATCATTTTGTTATAGGCCTCCCATTCGCCGAATGAATTATTCGCCGCATGCACGACGACCAAGCCGCCGCCATTTGCTACGTAAGCTTCAAAGTCCTTACGGGTCTGCTCCGGCCAATCCGCCGCTTTCCAACCGAAATTGGAAACCACTACGTCGTAATCGGAAAAGTTTGGGTGGAAATCAGGATCCGTCATAGGTTCCTCTAAATCCTTATTCTTTCCGGTACCCACGGGAAACTTGCTCAAAAGCGTCGTCCCCCTCCAAGTAAAGGCGGTCCTCTGCATATCCACCTCAAATCGCCCGGTTTCCTCCAAATAGCGCTTCATCACATGCGTCGACTGCGGCCAAACGGTGTGATTATTCTGACCGTCGACAATCAGTACTTTCAGCGTTTTCTCCGCGCAGCCTGAAACGACCAGGGCAAGAAGAAGGGGGAATAAAGACACGAACCTACTCATGAACGATAGACTCTCAAAACATGAAGCTTAAAGTCGAGTCGCAAACAATAGATCGTAGCTCACCCAGCAGAACGAACGAGACCGGAACAATAGGATTTCTTTTCAGGAATCGTTTTCCACCTAAATTCATCCGGGGCTTCCACCTTCTCGCATCGCGGCACGAATTTTATCCATATCCGCTTCTGACAATTCCTTTAGTCCGCGCGAATTGCTCATCGCAATTTCTTTCCCTTCGCCGGAGAATACATGCAAAGAATATTCCGAATTGCCCAGTGAAAATTCGTTCATGGCAAAACGTTTTTTCATTTTGAAAAGTTTATCTTTTCGCAAATCGCCCAAATACTTAACACGTGCTACCAATCGTCTTCCGATCGGTTTCCCCGTATCCACATTTACCGCAACATAGTTAAGCGCAAAAACGCAATAAGCGCCTTCAATATCCCCGTTTGGCAAAAATTCCAGATCTACGTATACGATATCCGCATGCCCACTACCTTCGAACATCTTACTCTCCAATCCCTCTCGCATGCTTGATTGCACTTCAGCATTAGCCTCTTTAACCGCCTGGATCGCGCCCCTTCCAGCCCCTTTTACCGACATAATCGCAGCCTCCGTCTCACTCTGCCCCTCAGCTCGATGCATATCCGACACAATATCAGATTCCCGATGTAGGTTCGTCGTAGAAGTCGTAACGACATCCAATTCTAGCACTTCCAGGAGCTGGCCCGAAACGCTCATGTTTTTTTGGCCAAGACAAAATGTCTCCAAGCTCAGCTTTTTCATCCTATCGCCGGCGTCTATGTGAATTTTTCTTTTATCGATAGTAACTACCGGGAAATAAGTCTTTCCAGACCGAGCGCTAATGCTCAATCCTTGAAACATGTAACCACTAGGCTTTTCTTGCCCCGAAAGCCCCGACGAAAAACTAAAACACACGATTAAAACGGCTTTGGTAAGATACTTCAGATACTTATTCATTTTCAAAATCATCAGCTGAAATTTTAAACTCGAACAGACTCCGAGCTTCCAAGTTAGAGACAAAAAGGAGAATCGCTAGACTACAGGTAGAAACGCCTTTATTTCAAGGGGATTTCTGCCTGCTCATGACAAGTCATCGATCGCATTCTTTCTCGCCGAACGAGCTCGAAGATCAATTTCAACAGGCACCAATCCATCGAAATCACCACAAGAGTTTTCACTGGCATATACTGCTCCCATAACTACTCTCGAAACCTTAACAACCAAGAGAAGCAAAGAGCCCCCATGATCGCCTACTTGAACGGAGAGTACCTACCAGTCGAAGACGCCAAGATATCTCCCCTTGATCGAGGATTCCTTTTTGGCGACGGCATCTACGAAGCGATTCCTTCATACGGTGGCCGCACCGTGGCGCTGCAACTTCATATCGATCGAATGAAAAATGGCCTCGCCGCCATCGGTATAGAGAATCCATTGACAGATAAGGACTGGAAAGATGTAGCACAGGAGTTAAGCGAACGCAATGGTCGCGGCAACCTCGGCATCTATTTCCACGTAAGCCGAGGAAACGAGGGGCGACGTTTTCACGGTTTCCCCAAGGGCGTAACGCCAACGGTATTCGGAATGGTATTGGAGATTGCCCCACATCCACCGACTCCCGACCGAAACACCCAGAAAGGTTTGCGCGTCAAATCAACCGAAGATCTTCGCTGGAACCTTTGTCATATAAAATCAACTGCACTACTGGGCAACGTATTACATTTCCAGGAGAGCCATAGTAGTGGATTGGATGAGACCATTCTCTACAACAGCGCAGGCGAATTGACAGAAGCAAGCTCTAGTAACGTATTCGTCGTGATTGAGGGCACCATCGTCACGCCACCCCTCGACAATCAAAAACTCCCAGGAATATCTCGGCATATTTGCCTCGAAGCGCTGCGTGCCGAGGGTAGCCTATCCGTGGAAGAACGCGTGGTGACAATCAATGAAGCCCGCCAGGCAGATGAAATATGGATCACAAACTCCTCCAAGCAAATTGCTCCCGTAGTTGAAATGGACGGACAACCCGTCGGAAATGGTCAAGTGGGCGAGGTATGGGAGCGAGCAACACGTATCTACGAAGCTGCAAAATTCGATTTCTAACCCAAGGAACAATGATTTCGCCCACGAAGTACACTAAGTTCACGAATAAGGATTCCAACTGGATCCATCAATCTCTTCGTGAACTTAGTGTACTTCGTGGGAAATTTATTATCATAAAACCTCTCTGGATTGTCCTATTCATTTCTACGATATTTTCTGCAGAATTTAGCTTCGGCCAGAAAAGTAAAGAATCCTGGATTTCGACAACCGAAAACTTCCTTTCCGATTTGAAATTGATGCAAGGGGACAAAGAATCATTCACCCCTGACACCTACTTTGCTCCAGGCGGCATCATCTGTTTGGTAATCGAGGGAGACGTGAAATATTATCGCCCTTTTGGATACAGCAGAGCATACAACATCGAAGACCTGACTGAAAAATCGGCGGCTCAACTTGACCCGGCTTCGGGCACCCCGGTCAAAGAGAACTCACTATTCCGACTCGGATCCACCAGCAAAATGTTCGTTGGGCTATCCTTGGCCATATGCAAAAACCGAGGGCTCGTAAATTACGATAATCCAATATCCAAATATCTAAACGAATTCTTGTACACCGAATCCGGAGACATTTCATTAAAGCAACTCTTCACGCATTCCGGAGGACTGCCTCCTCTACACGAACCAGGGCTGCGGGAAAGGGATCCGGAAGTCATCAATTCCACGATGGCGGAAATCATAGGCAGCGTATTGGAACTAATTCCTGACCCGTCCAAGACAAACCAATTCTCTTACTCCAATGTAGGCGTGTTACTATTGGCGGAAGTCGTGAGTAGAGTTCAGCCTCAACCTTACGAAACATTCGTGCAGAACGAGATCCTGGATCCCCTCGGAATGAACCACACCTATTTTCACACAAGCCAGATCGACGAATCCCTAAGAACAACGGGATACTTCCCAAATTTCAAACAGGCTACCGATCCCGACCTTCAAGGATACGCGCCGGTCGGAGGCATGTATTCGACCGGACCGGACATGGCCAAATTAATGAGCCTTTTCCAGAAAGCCCTTAGCGGGGGGGAAGCGTCACTTCCTATCAAGTCCGAAGTAATCCAAGAATTAACTTCGGTTTATCTAGCGGAAGAGAAACACGCAATGGGAGTGTCCATAGATATCGGATACGAAAGTGATCATACAATTATCGGCCACAACGGAAGAATCGATGGTTACGCCTCGTACTTCGCGTTTGCCAAAGAAGCCGAAATCGGAGTGATATTCATGGCCAACGGAGGATTCCCCCTAGGAAGGACCAGTGCGCCAGAACTGCTAAACAAATTGCTTCGAATAAAAACGGCTGAATAACCTGTCTTATTCAGGCTTTACGCAGCAACGGTGCCACCAAGGGTTTGTTTTGCTGAATCTCCTCGAGACTCAAACCTTTGAGTTCGTAAGGGAACACCAGCCATTCGTCCGTTGTATGCAAACAATAATCCGGTTGTCCATCGGTTTTCCTGAATTTGGGGCGATGCCACAAAACGGCGGATTTGACCTGTCGAGGGTAATTGAGTTTTAGCGTTTCCTTCAACCGTTTCTGCACTGCCTGAATACTGTAACCCGAACTGCAAACGTCATCTACGATCAACAAACTATCGTCTGCATTCAAATTTTCGATTAGATACTGAATACCATGAACCCGGATTCCCTTAGGAGCTTCGATCATATTTCGATACTCCGGTTGACCTCGATAAGAAGTTCGTACGGAAATATGATTGGTCTCAACTCCCAGCGCCTGAAGGCATTCCTGAACATAAATCCCTACAGCGCTTCCGCCGCGCCACAACCCAACGATGAAGGTTGGTCTAAAGCCACTTTCAAATACCTGAACGCCGATGCGGAATGAATCCATAATGATCGTTGCCTCGTCTAGGAAATTCTTTTTCATAAGTCCCAAAGTGAATCAATAAATCGAGCATTACTCCACTCGATTTTTCACTATCGATCATCTCAAAAACATGAGTGCAAAAATCTACTTATCAGCTGACGGCTTGCTGGAGGATTCCTGGAAGCTCGCGGCAAAAGTATTGGATAGCGGCTTTAAACCTACGTTTATGATCGCCGTCTGGCGAGGCGGGGCGCCAATCGGCATCGCCGTACAAGAGTATCTCAGCTTTCACGGTATTGAAACGGACAATATAGCAATCAGAACATCTGCCTATTCCTCTGGCATTGATCAGCAACATCGTGAAGTCAAAGTTCACGGTCTAAATTATCTGATCAAGAACGTTCAGCAGCACGACAGCTTATTGATCGTGGATGATGTCTTCGACAGCGGTCGCTCCATTGAAGCCATTATCCACGAACTGCAACGCTGCGCCCGGCTAAACACACCTCACGACATCCGAATTGCGGTGCCTTACTACAAACCAGCTCGCAACCAAACGGATCGGGTTCCTGATTATTTCATCCATGAAACCAATGCATGGTTAAAGTACCCCCATTCCCTCGAAGGCTTAACGCCTGCAGAGATCGAACAAGAACGACCAGAACTCTACGAAATCATCAAAGGCCATTTGTAAGAAGCCGAAAGATCACCTCGACAAGTCAATCTGCCGCCCACGCGTTGGAATAGAAACGGTTTCTCGCTGACCCAGATAGTCGATCATGATATCCGTTACTTGACCAAATGTTTCGACAGGTTTCGATTCGGCAAACGAATTGTACAAATCCCCTCCTCTGGCTAAAAAAGAGGGGGCTGCGACCGAATACATTTTTCTCGAAGAAATCGCCTGTCCTTTAAGTTCGAGCGAAACGAGGCGATTTCCGATAGGCTTTGAAAGATCGTATCGTATTTTAAGACCGGATACTTGAAGAAGTCCTCTTTCAAGAGTAAGCGATTGCTCGAGTGCCCTCCGAATCTGATCACCGCTCATACTCTTTACGACCACAGAACTTACAAACGGATGAACATCGAGAATATCAACCCGTCTGACTTCGCCCCGAGGAATGTCTTTTCTTAAACCGCCAGAGTGAATAAATGCCATGTCTGCGCCCGTCAACTCAACGAATGCATCGGTAAACAGATTTCCCACATCCGACTCTTCAATATAGCGACGCGATAATACCGCTTCAGTATTACCAACAATCTTAAACAGCTCCGGATATTTTGATCGGTATTGCTCTAACTTCGTCGCAACTTTCTGGTCGGGACCCCACTTGATCGGGTCTACGGGGATCAACTTACTATCGTGCGATTTAATCGCTTTGGTTTCCTCATCAAGAGTCAATTGCAAGTACCCTAAATGGGTCCCTTGCCCATAGGTTTGCATTATCAACGTTCCAGTCTTCGGGTGAACAACGGCACTGGGGGTTCCCGCATCCGCATGACCCGCAAACAAAACATCAGCTCCTCGCACGGCTCCGGCTAGAAAAATATCGGCATCGATATCTCTCTGCAATCGCGGATCGCTTTCCGCATCTGTCTGCATAGGCGCCGTTTTACCTTGATGGGTAAGCAACACAATCAGATCGACCTCATCCCGTAGTTCATCGATCGATTTCTGTACCGCGACAACGGGATCGGTAACGTCTAAAGGAGCGATAAAGGTCGGATTAATAGCCGTAACCGCATCCTGTCCCATAATTCCAATTACGCCTATTCGAATACCGTTCCTCTCAATGACCGCATGCGCTTGAGCGTAAGGTATGTTGGTATCTTTGTAGAAAAAGTTAGCCCCCAAAACGGGAAATGGAGCACGGTTTTTTTGCCAGGCGAATATCTCGTGCCCATATTCAAACTCGTGATTGCCGATCGCCATCGCATCGTAGCCCATCGTTATCATTAATTCAAAAGCCAACTCGCCCTGGGTTAGCTTCGCCAACGCCCCTGTAAAGATGTCTCCAGAATCGAATAGAAAAACATTTGGCTTCGTTTGACGGAGTTCATTGATGAGCGTAGTCATTTCAGCGATACCGCCAATCATTTCCATATCATCCAACCAAAATGCCTCGATAGGATCGTAAACGCTTTCTACGTCGTTAGTGAAAAGAAGCGTAACCGTTTGCTCGGAATCAGCTGCTCTCACTAGTCCTAAACTTAAGACCAAAAAGGAGAATGCAAACAAGACAGCTCTAAACCTACTGCACCTTAATAGTGTATTCATAATATTATACATTTCCATGAAACATCAAAACCCTAAGCCAATATGAATGCACAGACACCGAACACCCTCCTTATTTGCTCTCCAAACGTTTAACACGCTGATAAATCAGTTCGAAATACCCATTCGAATCAACCTCGGATAGTACGTTACAATTGGACTCATCACCAGTCACACTCCACCAATCAATCGAGGACGCGCCCATGCACAAGGGCGATTCCGTTTCTATCGACACACTTACGCGTCTTTTTTTGAAGAGCGACGGATCGACCAGATAAGCAACTGTGAAAGGGTCGTGCAGAGGTGCAAATTCACCTCCATATCGTTCACTATTAAATCGATAGGAAGGCATTAGGATATTGCGGGCAAACTTCCCGACATCACCTGTATTCGAAAATCGATTAATCCAGTCTTCTTCCATGCGTGCCTGAAATGTAACGTCTAACGGAGCCAGGGTAATATTTGCGCCACTTCGAAAAACGATATCGGCTGCGTGCGGATCCACGTAAAAATTAAATTCCGCCATGGGAGTGATGTTACCTCCCTGAAATTTGCTGCCACCCATTATCACCAATTCCTTAATCAACTTCGGCAATCTTGGTTCTCGTTCGAAAGCGCGAGCAATGTTCGTCAAGGGACCCATCGCGCAAATAGAAACTTCACCTTCATTCGAAAGCACCGACTCGATTATCCAATCAACAGCATGTTTGGGTTCAGGCGGAAACTTCGGCTCAACAATCTCAACTCCCTCAAGTCCTGAACGACCATGTGCATCCTCCCCGGTTACCTGCTGCTTCTTAAGCGGTTTGTCTTCTCCATTGTAAACGGGAATGTAATCTCGACTAGCCATCTCGCAGATCATTCGAGCGTTTCTCGAAGTAATCGCGACCGGAACATTCCCAGCAACCGCTGCTATACCTAGCAGCTCAATTTCCGGCGATGCAATAGCTAGCAAAATCGCTATGGCATCATCGTTTCCCGGATCTGTATCAATTATGACTTTCATGGATCAATTCAGTAGGACACCCGCTGTATTTGCGGTAACCAAGGTAGCGAGCGTCGCAGCAATGAGAGCTTTAAAACCTAGCTTGGAAAGATTCGCTTGCTGCTCAGGAACGAGACTTCCGATTCCTCCTATTTGAATCGCGATTGATCCGAAATTCGCAAAACCGCACAATGCGTAAGTCGAGATTATAATAGAGCGCTCGCTGACCGATAGACTCTCCTTCATTTCAGCCAAGCTCACATAGGCAATGAATTCGTTCAATACCAGTTTTTGCCCCAACAGACTACCAACCTGAAGCGAGTCCGCCCAACTAATTCCAATCACAAAAGCCACGATTCTGAAGCACTGACCCAGCATGAACTCCATAGAAAGCTTCTCGTAAACGCCACCAGTCAGCGAATTAACCATCTCATTCAAACCGGTAAATCCACCAACGAATTCCAGAAAGTAATTCAGCATCGCGATCAAAGAAATGAATACAATGATCATACCCGCGATTTTTATCACCATATTGATTCCGTCACCCGTCCCGCGGGCAAGTGCGTCAATGAAATTGGCAGCCCGATGTTCATCGACTACATCGAATTTCTTTTCAACGAGTTGACCTTCGGATTCCGGTATCAGAATTTTGGCCATGATAATGGCAGCCGGAGCGTTCATAAACGAGGCACTCAGCAAGTAGGTTGCGAACCGTGTTCTTTCAGCAATATCATCGCCACCCAAAAACGCTACGTATCCAGCCAATACGCCGCCGGAAATAGTGGCCATCCCACCGGTCATCAAACACATCAGCTCCGACTTGGTCATTTTTCCGATGAAGGGCTTCACCAAAAGCGGAGCTTCCGTCTGACCAAGGAAAATGTTTCCCGCCATGGAAAAGGACTCTGCGCCCGATAGCTGCATCGCTTTCGAAAAACACCGCGCGATTAAACCCACCGCAAATTGCAAAACCCCCATATGATACAGGAGGGCGGATAGCGCTGCAAAAAAGACAATCGACGGAAGTACGTGAAACGCGAATACGAATCCCAAATCTGGATTGTGCCCAAGCTTTCCCAAAATAAAATCAGTGCCGACTTCAGAAAAGCTTAAAACCTTTACAAACGTTCCGCTTAGCCACGCAAATATGGTGTTAACAAATTCGACCCTAATGATCATCACGCCAAGCATCAAATGGACAATTAGCCCACCTCCCACCAACCGCCAATTAACGCCCTTTCGATTCTGGGAAAACAACCACGCAATCCCAATCAGCACTCCAACTCCAGCGAGTCCTCTTAAATAATCCATATGCGTGCAGTGTCCTTATAGTTTGTCGTGCGCTAACGTGAATACTCGGCTAAAAAGGCTTCCACTTCTTTTCGATTAGGTAGCGCTTCCTGCGCTCCTAAACGAGTCACGCTTATAGCGGAGGCGGCCAACGCGTATTTGAGCCCCTCTTCGATAGAATTGGTTCTGGAAAACTCCGAAGCCAAGGTTCCACAAAACGCATCCCCCGCTCCGGTTGTATCCACCGCATCTACCTTAAATGCGGGCAGAAATTCACTACGTATTTCGTCTTTAAGAAAAACTCCCCTACTCCCAAGCGTTACGATAACGTGTTTGGCACCTCTATCAAAAAGCCATTCGGCAGCCAACGTTATCTCAGCGTCCGACTCGGTCGGCAGACCGGAAATATCATAAGCTTCGTGTTCATTCACTACCAGTAATTCAGTAGACCCAATCAACTCCGTCGCCCTTCGATCCGAAGGAGCAGGATTTAGCATAACTCGAGTTCCATGCTGGCCCGATAGTTCGATTACGCGAGCGCAGGTCTCAAATGGAATCTCCAACTGCAAAAGCACTATGGAAGCCGAAGCAATGACTGACTCCAATTGGTCAATACGATCAGCTCCGAGCTTCTTGTTAGCGCCAGGAGCAATGGATATCGCGTTTTCACCGCTACGATTAACCGAAATTAGCGCAATGCCAGTATGAGAGAACTGATCCTTACAGAGATACTGCGTATCAATTGATTCGGTTTTCAGGTTTTCGATGACAGCGTCTCCATAAGCGTCATCCCCAACCAAACCGACAAACACGACCTCTTGACCCGACTTTGCTGCTGCTACCGCCTGATTCGCTCCCTTACCTCCGCAAAATTGATAAAACCGACCATCGCCGATAGTTTCTCCAGGATTGGGAATCTTATCGAGCTTTACAACTAAATCGACGTTGGCGCTTCCGATAACTAGAATTTCATTTCCCATTTTTCAATACTGAACGACAACGTCTGCGATAACTCCAATGCATCGGACAGCAGCTTGTTTATTATGGTCGCTTACCAATCCTTAAACACGACAAACAGTCATGCCACAAGGCAGAAACGCCATCTTCCCAAACGTGGAGGTTATTTTGGAGACAAAATGAAGTTTTGAGGAAATGAGTTGGAAAGGGTTCTTAATAGGGCTCGACCTAGCGTGAAGCTATGGCCAAAACAGCAAGATGATTATGAAGACCTTTACCTTTACAATCAGCCTGCTAATCGCCCCCCTACTACTAGCCGCTGAAAATCCAGCGACAGCGAACTCGCCGAAGCCAAACATCCTCCTTATCATGACGGACGACCACGGTCGCTGGGCCTTAGGCGAGTACGACAAACGCATTCAAACTCCCAACATTGATCACTTGGCAAAACACGGCGTTCGCTTTGATCAGGCGATTTCTCCGGTGCCCGTATGCTCCGCAGCGCGAGCCAGTCTAATGACCGGTCGAATCCCCTCTCAACATGGCGTGCACGACTTTTTATCTGACTCCGATGGACTCGTTAAAGATTGGTTGGCAGCTGAACATTTGCTTTCAGAGGAGCTACAAGACCTTGGATACAGAGTTGGGCTTTTCGGGAAGTGGCATGCCAGCTCGGAAAGCTGGAAACCCGCAAAAGGCTTCGACCGATGGCTGAGTTACGACATACGCCAATCCAACTGGCTCAATCAATATCAGCACAGTGGAACTGTACATTTCTCGAGAGATGGAATCCATGAAACCCATACTGGTGTTCAATCGCGTTTCCTAACAGAAGAGGCAGTCCGTTTCATTGATGAAAAAGAAGACCAACCCTTTGCCATTTTCCTCAATTTCATAGAACCTCACTTTCCCTTTGACGGTCTACCGGAACGTCTCGTCGAGCGATACCGCCCAATCGCCCGTGATATCGTGGCCGCAGGAGGAAGCTCCACACTCCATCGCTCCAATTTCAAAACCGAAATCGTTGCCGAGCATGAGGAACAAGTCGCACAATACTTGGCGGCCATTACTCTAGTAGACGAACAAATTGGCCGTATCAGCGATGCGCTTGAAGGCCGTGATCTCCTTGAGAATACACTCATCATCTTCACTGCCGACCATGGTCACCTAACCGGACAATACGGACTCTATGGCAAAGGCAATGGAAGCTTCCCTCAAAACCTGTATCAAGAATCCATAGACATTCCTTTCATAATCAGCGGACCGAACTCTCTGGTTCGTGGCGGACAAATCCGCAACGAATTCGTCAATCTCTGCGACCTATATCCAACAATTGTCGAAGCCGCCGGAGGACG
>JBNMOQ010000136.1:0-13074 GCA_051275055.1 Candidatus Pelagisphaera sp. | reverse complement strand
ACTTGTCGGTCCTTGGCTACGAGGAGCACGTCTTTGAGCCCGTCCTGATCGAGGTCCGCTATTTTGCCGAAGAGCTGTTCAATGTCAGCTCCCCCAATTAGGTGCTTAGGCCAAGGAGCGTTGAGCGTGCCGGGATTTTCTATCCAGTAGGCGCCGCGTGTATCCCCTTTTCGGTCGACGTAGAACAAGTCGAGATCGTTGTCGCCGTCCATGTCTTCGACGATGACCGACATAACCCAGCCAGTCTCCGAAAGAGCCCGCCACTTCCAGTTGGCTTTGTGTTTCTCCGGATTGGGAGGTAGTTCCCAGTAGCCGATCGTTCCGTTTGGATTTTTGCTAGCGGCGAAGATTAAGCGGACAGTTTTTGATCCGAAGGACAGTTCGGCGGGTTCGGCGAACATCCACCTGGTCATATTTTTTGAGCCAGGGAGGAGCATTTGCGTCCATTGTTTCGAATCGAGGAGTTCACCATTTTTAGGGGCGAAGATCAGATACATGGCTTGGTCCTTGCCTTCGCAGCTTACAACGACGTCGAGGTAATCATCGCCGTTGAGATCGACGAATACGGCATCTTCGGCGGAAGGGGTCATGCCGATGTTGGCGGACGGCCATTTTTGAGTTACCTTCGTTTTTCCAGGATGGAGGTAGATACGCGTGCTAAAACCTTCCTCCCAGCCTGTCACGATGTCCGGGAGTCCGTCATTGTTCAGGTCTCCAAGCTTTACGCCATCGGCGCCCTTCGAGCTGTTGTCGATGATATGTCGAGGCCAGGATTGTTCAGAAACGAGGGCGGATTCATTGCCAAGACAATGTACTATGGCGAGTAAGGGAAGGGCGCTGAAAAGTGGATTCATGGGGTGGTTGGTCTTTAACTTTATGGGGACTGGATTGACAGGCTTTGAGGCGCAGCGTTTAATCATTATGACGCGTTATCTAGTTATTCTCAAAAAAAATCATTATGAAGACAATTAAAGTATTGATAGCAGTTTTCCTAGCTTGGGGGCTGATCGGATCGGCAATCGCAGACCATCATGAGAAAGGGGAGCAGTCGGTTTTTCAGACGACATTCCTTGGATCTTACGGTAGCGAAACTGATAAGCTGGTGAGTTTGGTGGAGGAATTCTCTGAAAAAGGTTTCGAATGGCGACCGGCGGAGGGAATTCGATCGGTGCACGAAGCGGTTTTGCACGTGACTACCGCTAATTACGGGATCGGAAGCCGATTCCTTGGGAAGGCGTTGCCGGAAGGCCTTAATCCGCGTGATTTAGGCAAGACGATCAAAACCAGAGAAGAAGCGATTGCGGTTCTCAAGGATTCAATTCAGTTCGTAAAAGACGCGGTCGGCGCTCTCGATGAAGCTGCCTTGGCCGAGCCAATCAAGCTATTCGGCAATGACTCCAACCGCATGGGCGCGGTGTTGGTTATCGGCGGTCATGCATATGAGCACTTGGGCCAGTTGATCGCTTATGCGCGTTCAAGTGGCGTGGTTCCACCATGGAGCCAGTAGTGCCCTCGTTTTCAGTTTTCAAAAAAAGACCCGTCTAAAGGCGGGTCTTTTTGCTATCTAAAACGGGCTATATTCTGGGAAGAACTTCACTAGCAGATGCATCAGGATAAATGATGATGCGTTGAAGAACCCATGGGCAAGGACGGCGTCCCAAATCGATTTGTGGAAGACCATGATCGCGCCCAGTCCGACACCAAGCCCGGTCGTCAATGCGACACCGCCCCAACCTTGGGAGAAGTGTCCGAGTCCGAAGATGATGGCGACGATGCCTACGGCGCCGAGCTTGCCTTTTACGGATTCGAAGAGCCGTGGGAATAAGGCTGCCAAGCCTGCCAAAACGCCGGCTCGCCAAAGTTCTTCTCTCAATCCAGCGAATACAAAACTGACCAAGGTGATATTGATGAATAAATAGAGGGGGCTTGTCCCGATCGCTTCGATATCGATGGTATGCTCCACTTTCGGGCGAAGTTCTTGGATTGTCTCTTCGTCGAGCCCGCCTAGCATCATTCCAACGACAACGGCACAGACTGCTAGGATCCCAATCGCTAGACGTAAGCCAACCGAATAGGCTAGTCCTCGCCAAATCGGCCCAATCCCGCCTTTCCACCCGAGAAGCAGTTGTTTTCCTGTTGCCCGAGACGCTAGCCAGGCGAGCCCGAACAATACGAAAAAGAAGCCCAACTGTTCTGCGATTTGAACCAAGAGAACTAGAGGATCGGCGGACAACGCGGCCTCGGAAACGTCCACCGTATCCGCAGCGTAAAAACTCATCAACCCAATTGCCAGAGGATAGCTGGCGAGGAGTACTAGATGCGTCCACCAGCGAGCTTTTGAAATAGGCTTGGCTAAAGGGAGTTCTTCGGACGCGGCGCCTTGTGGCTGTTCGGATGGTGTAGTCGAATTGTCGGGTTCTCTCACGCCGCGGAACCTAGGAGGTCCGACTTTGACCGTCAAGGCACGGTCTTCAGTTTACGAGATCCAGGGAAATCAGTTCAGTCTCCGTGCAAGGTTCGCGTTCTGAGTTTCATTGCTAAATCGATTGCCCGCTTGATTCTCGTCTCTTCGGGTTTGGCGGATGAAACATGGTGGGCGATGCTTCGTTGCTTGCCTGGAGTTAGTTCTGCCCAGCGCGTCATCGCATCGGGGTCTTGTTCCAGGGCGATGAGGAATTCATCGCAAACATCGATCGCGTTGGGCTCGGGGTCAGCTTCAATGGTGACGGAAATCTCGTCATCCAATGCAACGCCGGCCTCTTTCAAAAGCGAGAGTCTAACCACAAGGTGACTTCCGAATTCGACGCTTCCTTGGAGTCCATGTTTCAACTCGTATCCATTTATCCAGATAATTAGGCGTTTTATCCCTGCCTCTCGTAGAGGTTTGGAAACGTAGTCGGGTACAGGAACTCCATGCGGGTCCATCGCGCTCTCGACGCGGCAGATTTTGGATTTAAAATTGAATGGTTTCATGCTGTGGATGGGACTTTCTAGTAGTCCATCTGAATCGAAGTATGTTTTGGACAATCCGGTTCGCTTCATGAATTGAGCGGTCTTTTCAGGGTTTAGTGCTTCGACGTTTATTGGTATGACACGAATCTGTTTGTTTCGATTAGACTCTTCGAACTGCACGAGTTTCGTGGATACAGATCGGCAAGAGATGCACCAATGGGCAAAGAAATCTAGAACGAGAATTTGGCTTTCATTGATTGCGTTGATTTGATCATCCTTTTGCCAAACTTGAAGAGTTCGAATGCCTTCTCCAATATCCGAGTGTTTTGATTCGGTACCGGCTAGCGTTCCCACCAGAATGGCACTCAGGGCGAGCATTGCGGATCTCACGGAATTGAAAACGCTTACCGACATGCTACGCATCCAGCCGCCTGGCTTCTTGTTCCAATTCCCGTGCCTGGTTCGATTTGCGAAATGACGGTGCTTTCTAGTTAACTGCCAGTCGTGTCGTCGAATCTCATATTGGTTTTCGACGCCAACCCTTGTTCATGTATTGGAATAGCAGCGCAACCGATCCAGAGGATCGAAACAAGCACGTTTACTGCGACAAAAAATCGAACTTTCAACTTCGAATACTTTGTGTTTTTAGAAAATCCCAATCCCATCATTTCAACCTTATAGAAAGTATTCCATACGGATGCGAATGAGGGATTCCGGGAGAATCCTATCTTGTGAGCTCAATAAGATTTCTCCTTAGATGGCGTACCTTAAGGGAAGCTTTAAGGTGATGGGCGTATTCCGCAATTTTGGAATACGTATTACGCCAAGTTCTCGGCGTACCTGGAAGAGGTGATGAGCGCCTGGTTTCGCTTATCCCTGGGGACGGCGCCAGGGGGCGTCGGGGTCGTAGTCAGGGTTTGGCGACATCATTTGAGCTCCAATGCTTTTGCGCCATCGTGTCAGTTTTTTTTGGAGACGCTTGGCTAGTTCTGGGCGCTCTTTGGCTAAGTCGTGCGATTCGGTTGGATCGTTCGCGAGATTGTAGAGCTCGAGGCTTCCGTCTTCGAAGTATTCGATGAGCTTTAGGTCGCCGTTGCGCATAGCGCTGTAGGGGTTGGCTTTGTGGTAGTGGGGGTAGTGCCAGTATAGGGCGTCGCGATCGAGGTCGCCTTTTTCAGTGAGTAGGGGGACGAGGCTTAGGCCGTCGCGGTGTTCTTTGGGCTTGAGAGGGAGTCCGGCGATGTCGAGTAAGGTCGGGTAGATGTCAGTGCCGATGACGGGCGTTTCATTTTCGGAACCAGCTTTGGTGTTTCCGGGCCATTTGATGATGAGCGGTTCGCGGATGCCGCCTTCGTATGGAGTGGCTTTGCCGTCGCGGAATGGTCCGTTGTTGCCACGCGCGTTTACACCGCCGTTGTCGGAGGTGAATACAATGATTGTGTCTTTATCGAGGCCTTGGGCCTCGAGGGCGGCGGTGACACGGCCGACGCTTTCATCTAGCGACTGCACCATGGCGGCGTATTTGTCTGCCGCTGGATAGTCGGTCTTGTCGTTTTCGTTGAATTGCTTTTTCGCGGCGTACTTCGCTGTCAGGTCATCTTTGGCGATGATGGGTCCGTGTACGGTGTAATAGGCGAAGTAGAGTAGAAAGGGGTCTTCCTTGTCGGCGTTTTGTATGAAATCGACTGCGGCGTCAGTTAGAGCGTCGGTGAGGTAGTCGCCTTCCTTACCTTCGAGGTTGGGCATGCCGAATGGATGAAAGTACTTTCCAGGGCCTTTGGGCTGACCCCATTCACGACCGCCGATGTTGCTGTCGAAGCCATGTTTGGTGGGGTAGTGGTTGACCCAATCGTCGGGTTCAGGAACGGGAAGGAGGTGCCATTTGCCGATGAATTGGGTTTGGTAGCCGGCTTCGTCTAAGGCTTCGGCGAGAGTGACTCTTTCATGTTCGATACGCATGGTCCAGTCGGGGACGTTGAGTTTAGCATGTGGGTTTTTGTGTCCTGGTATCCAGTCGGTCAGTTTGAGTCGGGCTGGGTATTGGCCGGTTAATATTGCAGCGCGACTTGGCGAGCATACGGCGCAAGCAGCGTAGGCTTGGTTGAACTTCATGCCTTCGGAGGCAAGTTGATCGATGTTTGGGGTTTCGTGGTAGACGCTGTCGTAGGCGGCGACATCTCCCCAGCCCATGTCGTCGACGAGAAAGACAACGAAATTGGGTTTGTCAGGTTTTGCGGATACAAATGGAGCAAGGAAGAGGGCGAATGCGGCGAGAGCGGTTTGGAAGCGTTTCATTTCGTGGAAAGGGAAGGAATTGTATTATCTAAAGTAACGAAAAAGCAGCTCTATCAAAATAAAGCTGCTTTGAATTATAAATTGTTACATACGCGGCGCTTCGCAAGCGAAGGCCCTACATTGTGTTTGTCGATTAGGCTTTGATTTCTTCGAACTCCCAGCCCTTGCGGTACTCGCGCTTGATCATGGCATCGGCTTCCGGGATGCCCTTAACCTTGAGGTTCTTGGAATCCCATTCGATCGGTTTACCAAGACGGACGGCCAGGTTGCCGAGAAGTACCACTTCCGTGAGGCGCGAGGCGTATTCGAAATTCGCTCCGGGCTGAGTTCCGGCGTGGATGCAATCGATCCATTCCTTGACGGGTCCGCCTTTAACGCGGGCGTATTTCTTTTCAGGTCTTGCGTCGCGCACGCGTTGCATTTCCGATTCTGGGAAGAGTCGGAGGGATTCGCAGTAGCCGCCGGCTGAGTAAATCTGTCCTTTTGTGCCGTAGATGAGCTGGCCGAACTGGCGATCGAGCTCTTGGCCTTCTGGAAGGCCCTCTGGGCGTTTGGGCTTGAGACCGCCATCGGACCAGAGGAACTCGAAAGGCTTTTTGAGCTTCTTGCCTTTGGCCGAATCGAACTGGTAGCGAATGACTGCGTTGCTCGGCGCGACCGTGTCGCTGAAGGGCGTGCTCATTTCGGCTTCTACGCGATTTGGAATATCGAGATCGAAGGCCCAGAATGCGGCATCGATGAGGTGACAGCCAATGTCGCCCATCGCTCCACATCCATAATCCCAGGAGGCACGCCATGCGAAAGGATGGAGAGAGGGGCTGTAGGGCTGCTCTCTGGCGGTGGTGCCTTTCCAGACGTTCCAGTTGATGTGGTCTGGTTTCTTGGCGGTCTTGAATTTCAGTTTTTCGTCTTGTGGCCAGATGGGGCGGTTTGTCCAGTAGCGTACGGACTCGGGGCGGCCGATGACGCCGGCTTCGGTCCATTCTTTAAGAAGGCGCTGTCCTTCGAAAGTGTGGCCTTGGATGCCCATTTGGGTGGTGACGCCGTATTTGCGGGCGGCGAGAAGGAGCTGACGGCATTCCCAGATTGTGTTGGCCAGTGGCTTCTGTACGAAGACGTGCTTGCCGAGTGCCATGGCGTACATGGCAGCGGGGAAGTGGGAGTGGTCGGGGACGGAAATTGTGACCGCGTCGATCTCCTTGCCCATCTTGTCGAACATGACTCGATAGTCGGTGAAGCGCTTGGCTTTGGGGAAATTTCCGAGCGACTTGGCGGCACGGCCTTCGAGGTCGATGTCACAGACGGCGACGATGTTGCCATACTTGGCGGCGGCGGCGGAGTCGGACGAACCTTTGCCTCCGATGCCGATACAGGCGATGTTCAAGGTCCCGTTATGGGAGCTGTTTTCGTGGTGAGCGCTTCTCAGGATATTGGGGAGAGCGAGCCCTCCTGCTGCGAGGGCGCCCGTTTTGAGAAACGAACGCCGGTTTGAAGTGAATGAGTCTAATGAATAGTTCATTTGGGTATAGTAGTGACTTTAGTTTTTTGGGGAATGTTGAAGCAGTACTACATCTAGCGGAAAGGTTCCGAAAGGGGTGCGTTAATTTCTTGCAGCAGATTGCTCGAACACTGGGGACGGAGACTTTCTTTGTAAAGGAATGGGGAGGCAAGGGGGAAGCGCATGAACTTGTAACTTTGGTCTCCAGAAGGAGACTTTGACCATCGAACAATTCGTCCGTGTTTTAAAGCCAGGCGGGCAATTTTATTTATTGGAAATGCTCTATTCCTAGGATGAATGTATCTGCAAGCGTGAAGAGAGCTTCGGATCCTTTTGGAAAAATTTACAGCGTAGGCTTCGACTGGCATTCGCTCGATTTCCTGAAGCAAAACAGTGAAATCGAAGTGGCTAAGGCATCCCTCCTCAAAGGTGATACCTACTTTTACCTCTTCCCCTGCGGCTCCTAAGCGGTCCGGCTAGCGTCGCGGGAATCGAGACAGGCTCGTGAGACTTTGTGCATGAACTCCAAATACATCAAGCGTTCCGCTTCGCTTAGGCTATTCATGATTTCATCTTCAAGTGTGTGGGCGACTGCCTGGCCTTTGAAGTATAGTGCTTCCCCGGCTTCCTGGATGACGAGTTGCTTGGCTCGTTGGTCGTGGATGTGGGGTGAGCGCTTGACCCAGCCGTTTGTTTCCATGCGGTTAATGATAGAGGTTATGGTGTTGTTATCACTCGACATTAATTTCGCTAAATCGGATGGGCGGATGCACTCGCCTTTCTTTTCATACAACCAGCGCAGCACGGTGAATTGGTCAGGCGTCAGCCCGAATGGCTTCAAATAAATACGGAAACTCTGGTTCAGGCCAAACCAAGCGGAACGCAGCAAGAGCGGGAAGCGTTTTTGCGGTCGGGTGGCCTGGCTTTCGGGACTGTGTGATGATCGGTTCATTCCGGACTATTAATACGTATGCATAGTAAGTTCACCTCTGCTTGTCTACTGCGAACTGATCTATTCTGAAGTTTAGACAGTGTTTCACTCAATCTAACTATTAAAGGTATTATAAACGGATTGACATTATGATACGTGTTCGTACTAATTTCGCTTGAAATCGCCTTTCTTAGTCAATGCGTTCTAATCGCTTCAATGCCTGTCACCCTCCCCCTACTTTCTGTAAGAGTTGCTAGTTTGGCTTTAATTGCTGTCACTACTAAATTTCCAAAGAGGGAAAACTCGGAAGAAATCCAATCGTTATATTTTTCAATACCTGATCGCTATGCATGGAAATAAAATAGGCGTTTCGTCTACATCCACGAACACTTACCTCCGTAGAAACAAGGCTTTGCTGTTAGCGGTGCTCGCAACAGCTAGTCTGACGCTTATGTCGGTCCTTTCGGCCAAGTCGGTCGACGGCTGGCTTTCATGGCGTGGACCGCTTCAGTCGGGCGTATCGCTTGAGAGGAATTTGCCAGACTCGCTTGAGCTCGATGGCGAGGATCACCTCTGGAGCTATCCGATCAAAGGCGGTGGCGCACCGGTTATCGCAGACGGGCGCGCTTACGTTTTCGGCTACTATGAAGAGGATGAGGGCAAGCTGGTTGAAGAAACGCTGCTTTGCCTCGATGCTAAATCGGGCAAGAAAATCTGGGAATACCGCTCGCGGGACTTTCTAAGCGACAATGTTTACAATCGCTACGGTATCGGTTCGCCCTGCGTGGATCCTGAAACGGGCAATGTCTATGTAATGATCACTTCTGGCTTGGCGCTCGCGTTTGACCGTGACGGCAACAAGCTTTGGGAGCATTCAATGCTGGAAGAATTCTGGCGCCTAACCTTTCCGAATGGCCGTACTGGCGGACCAGTGGTCGATGGCGATTTCGTGATTTTCCGTGGAATTACAGCTAATTGGGGTCCGAGTGGCCCTCCCGGAGACCGTTTCTATGGTTTCGAAAAGCAGACGGGCGAATTGGCCTGGTGGTCTGCTCCGGACATCAAGCCAGTTGACAGCTCGAATTCCTCGCCGACCTTCACTAATATAGATGGGCGACGTGTTTTCATCGCTGGAACGGGCTCAGGCAGTATCGTTTGTTCGAATGCGCTCACGGGAGAACCGGTATGGCGCACGACAATATCTACCGGAGGCGTTAATGCTTCGGTGCTGCTTTACGGTGACGACAAGGTCATCGCGGTTCACGGCAAGGAGAACATCGATTCGACTTCTAAGGGTCGTATGGTGTGCTATCGTATGCCTTCCGAATACCCGACAGGCGATAAGCCCGTTATTCTCGGAGAGGCCGATGAAGTATGGCGCAACGACGAGCATGTGTCGTTCAGCAGTTCTCCGACTTTGCATGATGGTCGTATCTACACTACAATTGCGACAGGTAGTTTGCTTTGCGTGGATGCGGATACCGGAAAGACGTTTTGGAGCTTGAAGCTCGGGCCGGATCAATTGCACGCGTCGCCGCTTTATGCAGATGGCAAACTTTACGTGCCGATGGCAGAGGGAAATGTTTTCGTCGTAAAACCTCACGATGATCACGGCGAGATCATCAGCGAAGTCGAAATGGGCGCGGTTTGCCTGGCGGCTCCATCGGCCTACGAAGGCAAAGTTTATATTCAAACCAAGGAAGCCTTGCATTGTTTCGGCAGCGAGAAGGGCAAGTTCGTCGGAGTGAAGTCATACTCTCCTAAGGTGAAGGACAAGAAGATCGCAGCCCTGCAAGTCGTGCCCGCGGAAATAGCGCTTATGCAAGGTCAGTCGGTCGATTTTACGGTCTGGGGATTGAATGCAGTCGGCCAGCGCGTGAAGCAAATCTCTGGCGCGTCCTGGGATACCGGAAATTTAGGAGCGAGCCTGAAAGGCAATTCCCTAACGGTTGCAAAAGACGCCAAGCATGCTGCAGGAATGATTAAGGCTTCCGCCAACGGCCTAACGACCGCGATTCGCGCACGCATCGTGGCGGGACCAAGCTACAGCGAAGATTTCGAAAGTTACGAGCTGACCAATAAGAACCATCTCGGCGAAGCCGTTGCGTTCCCTCCATCGACCTGGCTCGGCGCTCGAGTCAAGTGGAGCGTAGTCGAACGCGAGGGAGAAAAGGTGATCACGAACGTTCTGGATATTGTGATCAAACAGCGCACGACCAATTTCGTAGGGCATCACGACATGAGCGACTACACGTTCACGGCCGATGTGCTGACGGATGGAAATCGTCGCATTCTGTCGTCCATTGGATTGGTCAATCAACGCTACCTCATCGCCCTGGTTGGTAACTGGCGCATCTTGGAGGTTTCGAGTAATCACGACCGCCTCAAGCAAAGCGTTCCATTTAACGTAAAGGCGAACACCTGGTACACCTTGAAGACCAAAGTGAAGGACAACGGCGACGGTTCGGGCGTGGTGATGGCGAAAGCCTGGCTCCGCGGCGAAGCAGAGCCGGACGCTTGGACGATCGAAGTGCCCGTAGACAAATTACATCCAAAGGGAGCGCCGGCTATTTACGCCTTATCGCCGCAAGCTCAGAAACGCGTGTATCTAGACAATCTTAAAATCACTCCAAATAACTAAGGAACCATGAGTCATCGAAATCTAATCAGCACAGCAATTGCCGCAATCGCGCTGAGCGCGACCCTTCAGGCGAATCATCACGAAAGCCATGGTTCCGATTGGCCCATGTGGGGTGGTTCTCCAAACCGAAACATGGTGGCCGAAGGCAAGAACTTGCCGGTCACCGTCGAACCGGGAAAACGTCTTAAAGACAGCGACGATATCGACATAGCCACTACGGAGAACGTGCTTTGGGTAGCCAAGGCCGGATCTCAGGCATACGGAAACGTAACGGTCGCGGGTGGTCGTGTATACGTCGGTACGAATAACGAGTCGCCTCGCGATCCAAAGCAGCAAGGCGACCGCGGAGTACTCATGGCGTTCAACGAAGAGAACGGCGATTTCGAATGGCAGTTGCTCATCCCTAAGCTCGGAGCGGGTAAGGTAAGCGACTGGGAATACGTTGGACTTTGCTCTTCCCCCGCAGTGGAGGGCGATAAGGTTTACATCGTTACCAATCGTGGCGAAGCGATGTGTCTCGATGCTAACGGACTTGCGAATGGCAACGATGGAGATTTTCAGGATGAAGCGACCTACATGTCGGCCGACGGAAAACCAGTAGAACTTAGCGATCAGCACGCGGACATTCTTTGGGTGTTCGATATGCGTGAAGAGCTGGGCATCTTCCCGCACAACGTATCCAGTTGTTCACCACTTGTAGTTGGCGACATGCTTTTCGTATCCACTTCCAATGGTGTCGATTGGTCGCACAACAATATTCCTGCTCCTTTTTCACCAGCTCTCGTGGCTCTAGACAAATCGACCGGCGCATTGCTCGGCGAAGAAGCATCTCAAGTATCCGAGCGCGTATTGCACGCGAGTTGGAGTTCTCCTGCTTTCGGTAATGTCGGCGGTAAGGATCAAATTATCTGGGGTGGCGGAGACGGTTATTGCTACGCATATGAACCAACACCGGTTGTCGGTCCTGATGGATACGAAATCCTCAAGGAGCTTTGGCGCTACGATTGCAACCCGCCTGAGTATCGCTCGAAAGGTGACAAGCCTATAAAGTACGCGACTTATCCCGGACCGAGTGAAGTGATCAGCACGGTAGTCGTAAACGGCGATCGAGCTTACGCGTTAATCGGCCAAGATCCGGAACACGGCGACGGCGTAGGAATGTTGAGCGCGCTTAACGCGGTCACGGGCAAGCCAGATTGGACGTACCAGGATATCGGCCGCACGGTTTCGACGCCAAGCGTTTACAACGGTATGATCTTTATCGCAGAGTATGATGGCGATATCCATTGTTTGGATGCAGAGACCGGCAAGGTTCATTGGGTACACGCTACCGATAGCCGTATCTGGGGATCGACCTTGGTTGCCGATGGAAAAGTTTACTTGCCGAACGAAGATGGCCAAGTGGTCGTGCTTGCCGCTACTAAGGAAAAAGAAGAGCTCGGTACGATGGAGTTCTACACGCCGATTTACAGTAGCCCAGTTGTCGCTAAAGACGTTTTGTACGTTGCGACTCAAACGCATTTGTATGCGATGAAGAAGGGTGGTAAATGAAGTCGTTAGCGATCGCATTCATGTTTGTACTGTTCGTGCTTCACCAGGATTTCTGGTTGAAGGATAACGGTACGCTCGTCATGGGATTCCTCCCGGCAAGCCTGGCTTATCATATGGCGTTTACGTTTTTGGCCGCTATTGGCTGGTGTTTTATGGTCCGGTTCGCCTGGCCTCATTTTCCGGAAGACGATGAAGAGGAGGGTGTCGGATCATGACCCAGACAATTATCGTTATCATATACCTCGTCCTATTGCTTGGACTCGGCTATTTAAGCGGGCGGCTTTTTCGCGGAAATTCAAATGACTTTTTCGTAGCGAGCCGATCAATCGGACCGGTGGTTCTTTTCATGTCGATTTTCGGCACGACTATGACTGCCTTTGCTATGGTAGGGAGCACGGGCGAATCGTTTCGCGTCGGTATTGCGACATACGGAAAAATTGCTTCTTCGTCTGCTCTCATTCATTCGGCGTGCTTTTTCATGATCGGCCTTCCGCTGTGGGCCCTTGGCAAACGCAATGGTTTTCATACGCAGATCGAGTTCTTCCGTTCGCGTTTCGAGAGCAGTAAAATGGGGTACCTCCTATTTCCTATTCTGGTCGGTTTGATTATTCCTTACCTTTTGGTCGGATTAATGGGAGCTGGCTCTGTCATGCAAGGCGTGACACGGGGAGCCTTTCCCGAACTGTTTACCAGTACCGGTGGAGCGGTTCCGCCCTGGCTGACTGCTTTGGTTATTTCAGGAGTTGTTCTCTATTACATATTCGCAGGTGGTGTTCGAAGCGCTGCCTGGGCGAATACGTTTCAGACGGTCGTATTCATAATTATGGGATTCATCGCCTTTGTGACGATTTCATCCAAACTGGGTGGCATGGAAGTGGCGTCCAAAATGGCGGATACGGCTAAGACGATAAGATCAGGTAACATCACGGAGCTTCAATTCTTCTCCTATTGCTTGATTCCATTGTCGGTGGGGATGTTTCCGCATCTATTCCAGAACTGCTTAACTGCTAAGTCGGCTAAATCGTTTAAGCTCACTTTGATTGCTCATCCGATCGCGATCATGCTTACTTGGATACCGTGTATTCTTATTGGTTTATGGGCAACTGGAGCGGTTATGCCTGATGGCATTACACCAGTGATTCCAGAAGGAGCTAGTCCGAATGCGGTATTGGGTATGATGGTTGGAAAATTGACCACTCCGATAAT
>JBNMOQ010000135.1:0-13327 GCA_051275055.1 Candidatus Pelagisphaera sp. | reverse complement strand
TTGTAGTTTTCAACGTCCATTTGAGGCTCGGTGTATCCATTCACTCCGTACCGACCAAGGAAGCGATTTTGAAAGTCTTTTTCTTTCCAAGAGAACTCGGGGAATACCCATTGGTCGAAGTCGAGTGTGTCGTCTTGGGCGAAGAGGCTTGCCAAGGGAGTTAACGCGAGGGCGAGAAATACTGTGAACGGGTGATTGGAATTCATAAGGAGTTCGAAGCTCGGCGTCTGGCGACGTGTTCGGGATCAGCGTTAAAAACGACGGTGCGGTTGATAATCGCTTTGGTCGGCCGGCCGTTGCGAATCGGAATGGAGTAGACTGACCGGTTCATCGCTTCGACTACGGGCGGAACGAGTAAGGGGTGAGTCGAAGAAAGGACATTCATTACCTTCACGTGGCCTTGTTCGTCGACCATTAGCTTTACGACGACACGTCCTGTTAGGATGCCGGCATCGATTAGTTGATCAGGAAAGGTTTTGGGAGGGATGACGATGTTTTGAATGGCCTTGTCGACATCCGAGAAATTGGAGATTCCGAAGGAACCTGCCTGGGCGCTGCTGCTTCCCATGTTCGCGTAACTGTAGCGCCATTGGATCATTTGGGACAGATCTACGGATACGTCCACTGTCGGCTCTTCGATGGCTAGCGGGGAAATAGTCGTGGGGGGCCTTGAGGGAAGGGAGGCTGCTCGATTCGGTATGGACGATTGGGTAGCCGTAGCGTTGGAATCGTCTTGTGCCTCGATGGTTTCGAGCCGTATGCCACTGCCTTCCGAGACGGGCATTAGAAAGGTTGGCTCTCGATGGGCGAAGGATAGAAGCAGGAGGATTGCTAGGGTGAGAACGCACGCTGCTGCGAACGACGTAAGCCAATCGCTTGAAGTATTCGAATTGTGGGAACGCAGGAGATTCACTTCTTCAAGGTGGCGACGTTTACGTTTTCGACTCCGGCGGCTTTCACTTCATCCAGGGCGGAGATGAGAACTTGAGTTGTGGCTTGTCCATCGGCTTGGATGACAACTGGGTGATCAGGCGTTACGGCGAGTCGGTTTAGCGTTGGGCCGATTCCGTAGAGACCGATTTCTTCGCCGCCGTAGTGTACTTTCCCTTCGGCTGTAATGGCTATGTAGATACTTTGGCGATCAAGCGATTGCGTTTGCTTGGAATCGGGCTTGTTTACTTCGACGCCGGTTTCTTCGATGAATACGGACGTGACGATGAAGAATAGGAGCAGAATGAAAACGATATCGATGAGCGGCGAGATGTTGATGCCATCGTCCGAATTTTCGTCGTTTGAGTAGGATTCGATGTTCAGCATGATGGATTCGCTTTAAAGTTCGAGAGCGCGCAGGCGGCTTCGTTTGATGCGAAGCGGATGAGTAGCCGCCGCCGCCAGCCTTTCAGTGCCCACAGTAAAATCAGCCCGACTATCGCAATGGACAATCCGGTTTCAGTGGTGACGAGCGCTTCGGAAATTCCACTGGCGATGAGATCGATCGATTCAATGCCTTCTTTCATTCCGAGAGCTTGGAAGGTTTTCAGCATGCCAGCTACGGTGCCTAAGAGTCCGAGCAGTGGAGCGGCGGTGGTGATGATGCGGACGAATTTGAGGCGCCGATCGAAGTGGAGTCGCCATTCCTTGCGTTCTTGAGCCATTGTCTCGATCTCGAATGCTGAGTCGGGTTCGTCGTTGGAAATCGATTTTCGGGAAAGGGAGGGATGGGCTGTTTTCGAGCTTCGAAGGAGCTCCAGGCCCAGTCTGAATAAGGCGGTGAAGAGGATAAGTGAGAGTAGTATCAGCGGAGGCATTACAAAGCCCCCTTGTTCCCAGATGCTGATAATGCCTTTCGAAATCGATTCGCTCATTTCGTTGATACAGTTTGATTGAATCGTTCAGCGAGTGCCGTCGTTTGGATGGAGATACGTTTGGCTCGTCGATTCAACCAGGCGTGGGCTAGCAAGGCGGGAATCGCAACGACGAGACCGAACTCGGTTGTCACCAGGGCCTCGGAGATGCCTCCGGATAAGGTTCGAGCGTCGCCTGCTCCATGGAGGCTGATGATCTGGAAGGTTTTGATCATGCCCGTGACGGTTCCCAGTAGGCCGAGAAGCGGAGCAACCGCGGCGGTGAGTCCTAGGAGGGAAAGGCGAGACTCAAGTCGATCGCGGAAGCTGAGTATCGCTTGGCTCATGGCGGCGGAACGGGCGTTTTCCGGTGCATCGCGATAGGCGAAACCTTCGGCGAATATAGGCCGAGCGTGAGGAGTGACTCCCTCAAGCTGGCGTTCGAATTCTTCGGGATCGGCAGTGTTGGCTAGGCTTGCGACTAATTTGGTTTCCGGAATGCGGATCGTTCGAATTTGGAGCAATTTCAGCAGGGCAATGACCGAAGAGAGCAGGCCGAAAATTGTGATGGGAATGATCCAAATGCCGCCGCTTTTCAGGTGGTCCCAAAATGAGGTTTCCGCGTCGGCGTTTAGGAATGCTTGATTGAGCAATGGGTCGAACGGCAAGGAAACTGCCTGTCCGTTTAGGTTAGCGGCGATTGCTTGCGCAGTTTCTGGCATGTGTGAACGAAGGCGCGTGATCAAGTCCTCTCCTGTGACGACCAGTCCGGCACTGCCTTCATTGGGAGCGAAGAAAGCGTAGGGGCCGATTTGTAGGGCAGTTCCATCAACCATGACGCTTTCAGCGAGAATCTTGGCTGGGTAGCGGGTCCCGCCGATTTGATCGTCGATCCGGTCGGCGGCTTTTTCGGCGATTGCGAAGAGCGCTTTGAGACGTTCGAGGCGCGCGGCGGGCGTGTCGGCTTTGATTTGTTCGAGGGAGAGAAACGTTTCCCGGTAATTCGGGTTCTCTATTGAATGGAGGTTCTCTTCGAGCTTTCGGCGAATGTGAAGCAGGCGGTATTGGACGTCCTGTTGCTGGGAGGCGATGGTTTGAACACGGGCCATGCGTTTCTCAACTTGGTCCTTCATGCCGTCGGTGCTGAATTTTAACTGATCCCGTTCGCGTTTTAAGGCTGTCACGTCGGACTGGATACGCGAGAGTTCTTCTAGCTGCGGCTTTTGTTGGGCGGCTATTTCGGTCCGCGCTTTTTGGAGATCTTCGCGAGCTTCGTCGACGGATTGGCTCGACCAATCGATCGTTTTCGAGAATGGATTTTCGGTTTGACTCTGCGCGGTAACGATAGTCGCGAGCGCGAAAAGCGGTAGGGCGAGGAGCGTTCTCATTGGGCGCTCCCTCCTTTGGATGTAGCGACCGGCAATTCGACCCAGGTGGCCGGAAGCGCTTCGTTGCTTATGTCGATAAAGGATTGGACTGGGCCGAGGAGGTCGTCTTGAGGGATCCATTCCCATTCGCCGTTTAGCATGACAATTTTTCCGGCGAGCTGGAGCTCGTTCGATACGTAGTATCCATTGGCCAGTCCAAGAAAGACGACATCGAAGAGGGCTTCTCGTCCGTCGGGCAGCGTTTTCAATAGGGCGGAATGATGGACCTTGTTTTGAAATTCGAGAGCGGCTTCCAGGGCTTCAACGCTCGATTTGACGAGTGCCTCTATCGCATCGTTCGAAAGGGATTGGGGATCTTGGTCGAGCTTGATTTGGATCTCTTGGAGAGGTCCTCGGGCTTCTTGGAGAAGAAGCTCGGGCCATTTTTCCGAGCTGCTGATAACTTTCCGAGCGAGCGAAGGGCCACCCGTTTTGAGGAACTCGGCGAGGGCTTTCGATTCTTCTTCATCGGAGGTAATCTCGGCGCTTTGGTTTTGCAGGTCTTCTAGGATTGGTCGTGCCAAGGCGACGGCCGCTTCCAGGTTTTTCTGTTCCTCGCTCGCGAGCAGGACTAGATTCTCCATCTCTTCTTTGCGCAGCTCCCAGGCGAATTGTTCCTTGGCTGCCTGGTCTCGGTATTCCAGGGCTTGAGACAGGTTGGACCGAACGGTTTTGAGTTCGTCGATCGAGTTGGTTTGGGCGTACGTTAAAACCGGCGATAGGCAGGCGATGAAGGACAGGAGCCGTCGCGTTTTGGGGCAGGAGAATGGTCGTAGCATAGGGAGAGTGTTACCGAAAGTAGGATTTTGATGCGCGTCTGTCGAATGTGGATCAAGCCGCGTATAGATTAGAATGATCTTGTTTCGCGGCGCGGCGCAACAGTCTTCGCCTTACAGGCTACGCCCAGTCAAGAGCTCCGGCCCTACCATAATGTGTGGATTGAACAGTTGTATAGACTGAGTTTTGTCTGCTCTGGTCACATTTTAAGCGCTTTTCCGCTATTATAATGATGTTTTGGGGCGAATTGGTTTATGGTCTCTTAGAGACCGTTGAAGAAGTCGAACATCACTCTGCCTCTAATCTGTAGGAGCGGGTTTATCCCGCGATTCCTCATTTCCATCTTATGTGTATCAACACAATCGCGGGATAAACCCGCTCCTACACCTACTCATTCCGAAGTCTCTTACATGAGCCTTGAGTGACTGATGCGATCACCGTATCACGATTCTCATGAAGATTCTGCATTGTAAGCAGTCGGGTAGTGGGGAAGTTCGGAAATTGGGTCCGTATCAAATCGAATCATTGGTTTCGCCAGCGGAGGAGGGGGCGCTTACTGCTTATCGCGTGCGTATCGAGCCGGGGCAGAGGACGAACGAGAGTTATCACAAGATCGCCGAAGAATGTTATTATGTGATCGAGGGTTCGGGGTTGGCGATACTGGATGATCAAGAGCATCGGCTCGAGGCAGGAGATTTTCTGCGTTTGCCGCCTGGTACGCGGCATCGGTTCGAGACGGGCGAGGTTCCTTTGGTGATGCTCGACTTGCATTGTCCAGGCTCGCGTCCGGATCGCGATGTCTATTTTACGGATGAAGCGCCTGAGGGGTTTACAGACCTAGGTTGATCGAGTGACATCGTTCTACCATCAATCGAGGTTCGTTGCCCTTGGGTGGAGAAAGGTAGGGCGATGCCGCCCTACCACTTTAAATCGGACCCGGTTGATCGCACACCAGCGTTTTTTGATTGCTCAGTCAGGGTTGAACGATCAGTCGGGGTAGATGGATTTTTATTTCGATTCCTATGGGGATTTGACGCTTCAGAGAGCAATGGTTTCAGACCAAGTGCGGACGGATGCGTTTGCCGATGCGATTGCCGAGGTGGTGAAGGAAGGGGACACCGTTCTCGACGTCGGTACGGGCACAGGATTGCTTGCGATGTTGGCGGCTAAGGCAGGGGCGAAGAAGGTCTATGGAATCGACCAAGCATCGGTGGCCGCACTTGCGACCAAGCTAGTCGAACATAACGGATTGTCGGACAAGGTGGAAATCACCAAAGGCAACGCGAAGCATTTGGAACTTCCCGAGAAGGTCGATTTGTTGGTGAGCGAGTGGTTGGGGCACTTTGGCTTCGTGGAAATGATGCTCGATGATGTGATCCTGGCGCGGGATAGGAATTTGAAACCGAATGGTACGATGATGCCATCTAGTATAGAGCTATTCATGGCTCCGATCAGCGTGCCTTGGATCTACGGAGAGACCGGTCCGGGTTTTTGGAGTTTTCCGGTTCGTGGGATCGACTATTCGCCCTTGGAGGCGATGGAGCTTAAACAAGCGATCGCAGGAAAATCAGTTGTACCCGTAGATGCATTACTGTCCCGGGGAGAATCGTTGATGGAGTTTGATCTGAAAACAGTGCAGAAGGATGACCCTTGGCGAAGCGGAGATCTCGAATTCGTAATCGAAGAAGACGGTAAAATGGACGGGTTCGTTGGTTGGTTCGTGTCTGATCTTTCACCCGAGGTAACTTTGGACACAGGGCCTGACTGCGTCCCAACGCATTGGGGGCAAACGCATTTTATGTTTCCGCCGCGCGACGTGAAAAAAGGAGATGTGGTTAAGGCTCACTTCGCCCTGGATCGGCACCCCTTCGAAGAACGAAGCTTGGAGCTAAGACTCACCGTGGATGATGATACGATTCATTATACCGTTGGGTAGCGAGTAGCTGTTCCAAAAAAAAAGAGGACCGCTTGGGTCCTCTTTTTGATTTTTAAATTGTTTATGCAGATTCGGGCGAATCTGCGGGCGAATCGGGTCTCCGTGGTTTCGACGGTTCCGCAGCGGTCTTAGCTGGCTTTGGTTGCGGCGCTTGTTCGGCGACTTGCTTGTCGGCGATTTCGCCAAGGTATTTGGGCAATTCGATTCCTGCCATGCCGGCGACTTCGTGGAGCGGCGGCAGGCTTTTGACCATGCCGGATAGAAAATTGGCTGTACTGGTTTTTCCATTACTGCCTTCTCCTCCTGAATCCCAGACGGTGACCTTGTCGATCTTGATATTGCGGATAGCCTCGACTTGCATGTTGACGATTTGCTCGATCTTTTCGGTCATCAATAGAGTGGCAGCGGCTTTGGCATCGCCGTTACAACCTTGGACGAGCGCTAGATAACCGGCGGCCTTACTGTCGAGTACCTTGCGGATACCTTCCGATTCGGCTTCGTATTTGAGGAGGATCGCGTCGGCTTCGCCCTTGGCTTCGCGGCGGGTACGTTCTGCCTGAGCTTCCGCTGCGATTTCGATTTTCCGTTTGTCGATTTCTTGGCGGGCGACTTCTGCGGCGTTCAAGCGTTCTGTCTCGGCTTTGTACTGCGCTTTTTGAATTTCGACCTCCGCTTCGCGTTTGGCTACTTCGCCTAATTGGAGAGCGGCTGCTTCTTTGACGGCGAGGGTGGCGTTGGCGTTGGCGATGTCGGCTTCGGCGGTATTTTCACCTTCGACTGCGAGCGCTTCCTGAGCTTGGACATAAATGCGTTGGTCGGCTTCGGCTTGCTTTTTTCCTTTCTCGGCTTCGGCGACATTTTGGGCGACCTTGATATCCATTTCCCGAGTGGCGTAGGATTCGCCGATCGAACCGAGTTTGTCTTGTTCGGCGACGTCGACCTTCGCTTGGTTGATCGCTTCGGAAGCGGCTTTCTTACCGATCGAATCGATGTAGCCTGATTCGTCCGTTATGTCGGTGATGTTAACGTTGATTAGATAGAGGCCGATTTTATTGAGCTCAATCGATACATTGGTACGGATCGAGTCGAGGAAACTTTCGCGGTCTTGGTTGATCTGCTCGATGGTGAGCGAGGCGACCGTTAGGCGGAGCTGACCGAAGAGGATCTCTTTGGACATCTCTTCGATTTGCTTCTGGCTTAGATGCAGAAGACGTTCCGCGGCAGCGGTCATGATATCGGGAACTGTACTGATGCCGATCGTAAACGTACAAGGAACGTTGATACGAATGTTCTGCATGGAGAGCGCTCCTTGCAGGGGAATCCCAATCGTCATGGGAGTGAGGCTAATATAAGCGTAGTCTTGGATGAGCGGCCAAATAAAGCTGCCGCCACCATGGATACAGCGAGCGGATTGGCCTGTCCCTACTTTTCCGTATACGACTAGAATTTTATCAGAAGGACAGCGCTTGTATCGCGAGGCGAGAAAGGTGATCGTAACGACGATCAGTACAAGAAATGCTGCGACTGGGATGCTCCACAAATTAAATGGCATAACTGAGTTGGTGATTGGTGGTTAGAGACTATTAATTAAGTCCGGTTCGTTCGTCTTCTCGTTCTGTTCGAGTTCGAAAATCATTTCCTCACTTCGCAATACCAGGAGGGTATTACTCTGCTCGAAAGCCAATTTTTGATTCTCAAACATAACTTTGTAGTCTCCAAAGTGACCTATTTAATAGCCTCTTAGATTATTTTTTCAACGATAAGCACATTTGCATGTACTTCTAAAATGGTTACGGTGGTCCCGGTGGGCAGCGCTTGTCCGTCTTTGGTGCGGGCGCTGCATTCGCGCGACATGCTGGGGACGGCTACAATGCCGGTGCCGCCTTCGGGGATGTTTTGATAGACGGTTCCCGAGCGTCCAACGGCTTTGTCGGTCGATAGGGTGCCGCTCGATTCCATCGAGCCAGCTATTTTAAAGAGCTTGCCGATTATCCAAACGGCAACGAAGCCAGCGAAAATGGCACCGAATAGAGAGGGCGTGAATCCGGTTTGGCTTTGTCGGTATAGAGCGAGTCCCACGAGGCCGAACATCATGAAGAACGCACTGACGGCATGCAGGGAGAGAATTTTGAAGCCGACGTCGGTGTTGGTGTGGTCGCCATCGAGGTCGACATCTACGTCGCCGTCGAAAGCGTCAGCATCACCTCCGAAAAATTGAAGTATCAATCGAAGCAGTACGAAGAATCCGCCTATGATAGCGCAGATAGTATAGAACGTTTCGATGCCATTGAAGTCAGAGAATACTTCAGTCATGGTGGGGGCTTGAGCTGGGGTTGATACAAGAGGGAATTGAACACATTAAAGACCTAAGTATCATTACCAAACTTGGAATGCAACTACCAAGGATGTTTATCGACTCCGAGGTGTTTGAGGACTTCGGGTGGCGGGCCATCGAAGGAGGCTAGAGCGACGTTGCCGACGTAGCCGACTTCGCGGGTGCCGTGATCAGTCGTGTAGTAGCCGCCCATGGTGAGGTTGCGGAACGTGGCGAAAAACGTGGCTCCGGCCTGGTGTTCCGATTTCGCTTTGGGCTTATAGCAAATGTCGTCGCAGATCGCGATTTGCTGCACGGATTCGAGGTCGGCGAAATTCTTTTTGAAACGGTAGTGCGACTCGGCATTGATCCAGTCGATGCCTTCGAGAATTGTTTTCCGGTCACTCTCTTGCGCTGGATAGGGAGCGCTGACCCATTCATCGATGAAGTCGGGAACGTTCAGCTCGCTAGCGCTAGGCGATTCGCCGTTGGCCGGTAGAATGATGTCGGCGAGTGTGGTGGTTGTTTTAAACTGGCCTGGGGTCAGGATGCGTTCCCAGGGAGCGTCTTCGGGGATGACAAGGTTGGGATCGGATCCGTAGCCTCTGGGCGTGGGGATGGATGGACCGGACTGGCCGAAGCTGTTCGCGCTGAGAAAGGGTACGGTCGCGGAGGCGGCGAGTATCCATTTAATGGCTTCGCGGCGATCAAGGCGTTTTGGCTGGTTGGAATCGTTCATTTTAAAGGTCTCCTCTCTTCATGGCATCCATCATGTAGTCGGCGGATCGCCAAGCGAGAGCCATGATGGTGAGGGTAGGGTTTTTGTCGGCGTTCGAGCAGAAGGGGCCGCCGTCGGTGATAAAGAGGTTTTTCACGTCCCAGGTTTGATTGTATTGGTTGGTTACGGACGACTTTGCGCTTTCGCCCATGATGGTGCCGCCGACTTCATGGATGATCATTCCGCCCGGAAGAATGGCTTTCTTGCCGGTTGTATCGATTTCGCTCGTAACGTTGCCACCCATTTCGGTGATGAGTTCGGCAAAGGTCTTGTGCATGTGAGCGGCTTGACGGATTTCGTAGTCGCTCCACTTCCAATGAAA
This sequence comes from Candidatus Pelagisphaera sp., assembly GCA_051275055.1. GTDB lineage: Bacteria > Verrucomicrobiota > Verrucomicrobiia > Opitutales > Opitutaceae > Pelagisphaera. The sequence goes on along the minus strand of JBNMOQ010000135.1, from coordinate 3,929 downwards.
TTTCAGAACCGGAATGCCCCACTTGTCCTTAACTCGATTGTCGATCTCAGTGAAGCAATCGTCGTTGGGGACCATTTCGCCACGTCCGGCGTAGCTCATGAATGAACCGTAGTAGCGACGGGCGTCTTCCTTTAGCTGTTTGCCGTAGCTTCCTTCGGTAAATTTTTCGAGGCCGTTGAAAGTTCCGACTCTTGGCGTTCCACGACTGCCGCCCATTTCGATGTGGTAGCCGCGAGGGAAATCGAGCTTGCCGGCGAGCTGTTCTTTATAGAGCCACCAAGGTACGTAGGAATGGGCGCCTCCCGCGCCATCTTCGTTGTGAGGTGGCATGTTTTCCCAGGCCGGGATTTGGCCGCCGAGACCGGCTCCGACCGTATCCATAATGTACTTGCCAACTTTCCCGGAGGAATTGGCGAGGCCGTCGGGATGCATCGGGCTTTTCGAGTTTAGGAGAATCCGGACTGATTCGCAAGAACCGGCAGCGAGGGTGATGATGCGTCCTTTGACGGAGTAATCACGGCCAGTGAGCTTGTCGACGAAGTTGACGCCAGTGGCTTTGCCCGTTTCGTCGATTTCGACCTTCCGGGCCATTGCGTTGGTGATGATGTCTAGATTGCCGGTTGCGAGAGCAGGCGGCAGGTGGACGGTCGTCGACTGGTAATTCGCTTTGATCGAGCAACCGCGTCCGCAGGGAGTCGCCCAGAAACAGGCGAGTCGCTGATCCATCTCTTGGGAGAGGATTTTGGCAGCTTTGGGGTTATTAGGATGTAAGCGCTTCGGGATGTTTTTCGAATCGAGTCGCTTGCTGAGAACGGCGCGGTGAATTGGGATGACCGGGATGCCGAGTTTTTTGGCATGTTTACGTGTGTAGATTTCGCTGGCTCGAGCCTTGGGCGCTGGCTGCAAAACGCCTTCGGGTGAATTGGGGGTGTTTTCGAGGCCTTCGTTACTGCCGTAGACGCCGATGAGCGATTCGACTCGGTCGTAGTACGGAGCGACGTCTTTGTATTCGAGCGGCCAGTCGATGCCAACCCCGTCGCGGCTCTTGCCGTTGAAATCGTAATCGCCATTGCGGAGGGAGATGCGTCCCCAGTGATTGGTACGACCGCCGAGCATGCGGGCTCGCCACCACCAAAACTGCTCTTCGGATTTTTCGGAAGCGTTGGTGTAGGGTTCGTGAGGAACCTTCCAGCCGCCATCTACGGTCGCGTCGTAGAATCCAAAGGCCTTTTCCGGCGTGGACGCATCGCGCAAGGGCGCTTGCTGACGCGTTTGAAACATCGCGGTCTCTTTGACGGGATCGTAATCGCGTCCTGCCTCAAGCATGAGGACCTTGACGCCCTCCATGGCCAGCGTGTACGCGGTCTGTCCGCCTGCGGCTCCGGAACCGACGATGATGACATCGTATTCTGGTTTGGTTTTACCTGCGTTAATGTGGGGCATTTTTAAATTATGAAGTATGAGTTATGAAGGTTGAAATTCGGGCACTAGGTAGTGGGTGTCTGGAGAATTGTCCGGCGAGGGCTTACTGGCAAGCGATCAATCGTCGAAGAATGTATTTCTTGAGGGGGATAGTCGAGTAGTTGGTTCCCTTTGAAATTCGCATCAACTGCGGTCGGAATACGATGCCTTAGTTGGGGAGGGTGACCGTTTTACCTTTGATCTCCATTCTCCGCGTTAGCTCTTGTTGTTCGGAGACTTGTCCGGGAGCGGTCGCATTGCCTCCGGGGACGAGCTCGCCGTAGGGACGATCGGTGGTTTCGATTGTTTGGATCAAGAGCTGCTTCATCTCTTTGAGCGCGACGCTGTATTCGGGATCGTTCACTAGGTTCTTCATCTCGCGTTTGTCCTTATCGATTCTGAAGAGAGCGTCGTCGTAGTAGAAATTTGGATTCGCCGATCCGCGCGTTCCGATGCCGGCTCGGTTGATCGGAGCCAATAGTGCAGGGAGCTTTTTTTGATCTCCCTTTCGGATGACTGTTAGGTGTTCCTTGGGGTAGCGCGTTGCGATGTACTTAAGCTCTTTGGTCCTGATTGCTCGGCTGAATCCCAACTCGAGGTAGAGGTGCTCTCGCCAGGATTTGGGAGATTGGCCTCCGAATAGCGGAGTCATGCTATGCCCGTCGAGAGCATACTGTTTCGGTAGCGTGGCCTCGCCGAGATCGAAGGCGGTAGCGGCTATATCTATGCTTTGAACGAGCTCGGCGCTTTTGATTCCGGCTTCTACTTTACCCGGCCATCGCATGATAAACGGTACGCTGGCCCCGTCGATATCATAGAGGGATCCTTTGAGGCGAGAACCATGGTCTGCGGTAAAAATGACGAGCGTGTTGTCATCGATTCCCAGCTTTTTGAGTTTGGCCAAAATTGCGCCGACACCTGCGTCCACCCATGAGTAGCCCGCGTGTCCTTTTGTCGGATCAAGACCGCGTAGCTTCAGTTCGCTTAGGATCTCCTTTCGAGATAACATTCCCTCGGGTTGAATAGGGGACTCAAGGACGCCGGATCCCGAGACGAGCGGTTCTTCTATTGCCCGACTCCAGGAGCCGTCCGGCCCATGAACCAGTGTAGTGCAAAAATGGAGATAGAAGGGTTCATCGTCTTCTCCGGTATTGGCGCTGTCTTCGATGAATTCGAGCGCAGCGTCTACGGTCCATTCCAAATTGTGTTCGTTGTAGGGTTTTTGGAGGTTCCCCATGTAAATGTTCTTGGCCCAATCGAATCCTCGATCGGTTAGCAGTTTTCGATACTGCAATTCATTGAAGCGAAACGCTTCGTTTATTTCGTCTGATGCTTTTGCGTTTCTCGCTATGTACTTTAGGCCGTAGGCATCGTAGTCGGATTGATTTCTCAGGCCTTCGACTCCGCTCGCATGGTATTTGCCGACAAAACCTGTGCGGTAGCCAGCTTTTGACAGTACGGCGGCGACATTCATATTGTCTGGTTCAAGCCCCATGTTGAATGATGGGAAGGCCTGTTGCCCTTCGGGGTTTTCTTCCATGAAAACTTCCGAAGAAGAACGACTTGGGTAGCGACCGGTTAGAAAAGCGTAGCGGGATGGGGTACAAACGGTACTGGTGACGAATCCATTGTGGAAAAGCATGCCTTCCTTTGCCATGCGATCCAGGTTTGGCGTCCAGACGTCGCCGCCATAGGCGCCGATCGATTCTTTGTCCTGATCGTCTGTTAGGATGAGGATGATGTTAGGGCGTTTCGCTAGGACGGGGAGTCCCGCTAGGGCCAGTGTCGCTGAGGCGATGATGGATAAAAGAACCTTTTTCGTCATGCGTTTTCCTGTACTAGAATATTAATGATAAAATCGATGCGGGCGCGGTCTCTCTTGGTTCTCGAGAGAGGCTTGTATCCGCTATGCTGATTCAGCATCTAAGAGATTGTTATAAAAGTCAGTGTAGGAGCGGGTTTACCCCGCGATAGTGTAGATTGACATAAAAGAGAAAGAAGGATCGCGGGATAAACCCGCTCCTACAGATTAGAGGCAGCGCGAATTCCGATTTATTAAACAGTCTCTAAACCACGGTTTGCGTTACGCCGAGTTTGTCTAGTACTTCTTGTGAAGGTCCGTCAAAAGTAGCTGTCGGGACGTTTCCGATATAGCCGATCGCTTTCCAGCCTTCCTGCGTGCTGTAGTAAGCGCCCATACAAAGGCCAGTGAAACTGCGGAAAAAGGAAGCGGCTTTCTTTAGATCTGAGTCCTTGTGATTTTGGATACAAAGATCGTCGCAGATTGCGGTTTGCTGTTTCGCTGAAATATTAGCGAAGCCTTTTTTGAAGCGCTTGTTCGATTCTTGGTCGATCCACTTGAGACCGCCTAGAATGGTTCCGCGATCTTTCTTCTGTTTCGGGTAGGGCGCGCTGACCCATTCGTCGATGTAGTCAGGCACACGTACTGCGCTCGCTGCAGGTCCGAG
>JBNMOQ010000134.1:0-13436 GCA_051275055.1 Candidatus Pelagisphaera sp. | reverse complement strand
GTAGAAATCGAAAAAGAACGGGGCGTGATTTTGGAAGAGTGGCGCTCGCGTCAAGGAGCTGGCGAGCGTTTGAGCGAGAAGCAATTTCCGTATATTTTCTACAAGTCCCGATACGCTCAGCGTAAGCCGATTGGCTCGATGGTTGTAGTTCGCAATGCTCCGCGGGAGCGCTTCGAAGAATTCTACAAAGAGTGGTACCGCCCTGAATTGATGGGTGTGATCGTGGTTGGCGATATTGATGGCGAGGACGTGGAGCAGCGTATTAAAGACGTTTTCGGTAAGTTGGAAAATGATGAGAACGCAGCTGAGAGGACGCCTTCCGAGGTGCCGGATCATGATGAGCCATTGTATTCGATTGATACGGACCCGGAGCTGACGATCGCTTCATTTAGAATGCTTTTGAAACGTCCGGTAGGGCCCGATCAGAGTGCTCGGGATTATCGGCATATGATTATCGAGCGACTTTACTTTGGCATGTTGAATCGTCGCTTGGACGAGAGAGCTCGCGAGCCGAACCCGCCATATATTCAAGCGAGTGCAGGAAATAGCCGCATCGCTAGAGAAAAGGAGGCTTTGCAGCAGTCGGTGGTTTTTATTGAAGATCATTATCAAGAGGGATTGGACGCATTGATGGGCGAGACCAATCGAGCGGTTCGAGATGGTTTTACGGCTGGAGAATTGGAGCGAGTGAAGGCGGACGTTTTGCGGTCTTTGGAAAACGCCTTCGATGAGATCGATAAAACGAATTCCAATACGTATGCAGACGAGTATACGCGGGCTTTCACTGTAGACGAGCCGATCCCTGGGATCGAGATGGAGTTACGCATGACGGAGAGCTTTTTGGCTGATATTACGGTAGAAGAAGTAAACGCGATTGGGAATGGGTTTGCTCAAACGACCAGTCAGGTCGGACTCTTTAGCGGTCCGGAAAAGGGCGATTGGGAGATTCCGAAGGAAATGGATTTGATAGCGGCGGTCGAGCAGGCAGGTAGAATCGAGTTGGATCCTTATGACGATCGATTCTTGGATGCTCCGTTGCTTGCCGAAGAACCAAGCGATGGTTCAATCGTATCCGAGTCATATGATGAAACTGTGGATACGCATACTTGGAAGCTTTCCAATGGGGTGAAAGTGATCGTGAAGCCTACCGATTTTAAGAATGACGAAGTCTTGATGGAATCGTTTAGTCCAGGCGGGCACAGTCTTGTGATGGACGACGAATACTTTTCAGCTGCGATGTCTACGATGATTTTAGGCGAAAGCGGTGCCGGAGAATTTAGTTCGCTTCAATTGGAAAAACGTTTGGCGGGAAAGAGCATCAATGTATCTCCGTATATAAATGGTCAATACGAAGGGTTTCGCGGTTCATATTCGCCGAGAGATGCAAATTCGTTTTTTAGACTATTGCATCTTCAAGCGACTTCTCCGCGCCTCGATCGGGCTGCGTTTTCAGCGTTAGAATCTCGATTGAAGGCGATGATCGTTAATCGTTCTCAATCGCCGCAGTCGGTTTTTCAAGATGCGATCGAAAAAGAGCTCTATGGGGATCATTCGCGTCATCTTCCATTGAATATGGATCTTCTGGAAAACATCGATCCGGACTTGGCGTTGGCTGTTTACAGGAGTCGTTTTAGGGATTTCAGCGACTTCACATTCGTATTCGTCGGATCGATAGATCTTGAGGAATTGAAGTCGTTTTCGAAGACCTACCTGGCATCGCTTCCGTCGACACACCGCGAAGAGCGCGGGAGACATTTGAATGATGATCCGGTGAAAGGGCAGAACAACGTGACGGTCGAATTTGGTTTGGAAGAAAAGACGAGTGTTCGAGTTCTGTTTAATGGCGAGGCGGAATGGTCGTCGAAAAATCGATATATTATGAGTGTCGTTCGTGATTTGTTGAATATTCGAATGCGTGAGACCTTGCGCGAGGAAAACGGGGGGACCTATGGGGTGGGTGTGTATGCATCGCTTTCCCGAGAGCCTACTGAGCGTTATTCGACTGGGTTCGCATTTTCATGCGATCCGGCCAATGCGGATGTGCTTATAGCCGCGGGAATTCAACAGATAATGGATCTGCAAGAGCGGGGCGTTCGGGTCAAGAATTTGGAGAAAGTGCAGGAAATTCACCTGCGTGGCTACCAACGGAGTTTGAAAGAAAATAGCTTTTGGCTAAGGAGCCTAGCTTCAGCTGCGAGCGAAGGAAGACCGTTTCAGGAAATTGTCGAATTTCCGGAGCAGGTTAAGGTTTTCGATCCTTATGAGATCCAAGAAGCGGCGAAGAAGTATTTCAATTTCGAAAACGTCGTCGTCGCGAAGTTGAATCCCAAATACGATTAGAGTTTGAGAGTTGAGGCTCCAGCGTGGCTTGCGGTCCACGCTGAGCGAGCGCTGGCTTTAGGCCTGGAGGATGCTCTTGAGGCGATCGAGGTTGAGAATCTGGTTGAGGGATTCTTCTTGGACCACTTCGTTGGCCAAAGTCTCTTTCTTGAGCTGCAGACTTTGAATTTTGTCTTCTACCGTTCCCCGCGCGATTAAGCGGTAGGCGTTCACTGCGTTTTCTTGGCCGATACGGTGAGTCCGGTCGATGGCTTGCGCTTCGACGGCTGGATTCCACCACGGGTCGTAAAGAATGACGTAAGACGCGGAAGTGAGGTTTAAGCCAGAGCCGGCGGCACGTAGCGACAGTAAGAAGGCGGTGATCGATTTGTCCTCTTGAAATTGGTCGACCAATTCTTCGCGATTCTTGGTTTTACCTGTGAGCATGAGGTGCTTGCAACCAAGGGTTTCAAGCTCGCCGCGAATGATCTCGAGCATCTCTACGAATTGGCTGAAAATAAGAACCTTGTGGCCTTCGTCCATGAGTTCGGAAACGCGGTCGATCAAGGCTTCCATCTTGGCGCTTTTCATGTCGGCGTAAGCAGGATCGATCAAGCGCGGATGACAGCAAATTTGGCGAAGACGGAGTAGTGACGAGAGAATGTTAAAGCGTTCTTTGTCGAATTCCGCGTCGGATTGGATGCTACGGAGACTTTGTTGAACACTTTTGAGTTCAGCAGTGTAGAGATCCTTTTGGTCGCCTTCCAATTCGCATGTAAGCGTTTCTTCAATACGATCGGGGAGATCCGGGGCGACTTGCGATTTGCTGCGACGCAGCATGAAGTGCCGTGTCCGGTTGTATAAGCGCTTGGGAGACGCGGGATCGGATTCTTTGTACTGGCGCTTGAAAGAGGCTTGGTTCCCCAAGAGGCCTGGCATGGCGAAGGCGAAGAGACTCCACAAATCGAGGATTCGATTTTCGATCGGCGTACCGGTAATGATGATACGGTATTCGGACTTGAGGGCGCATGCGGTTTTTGCCGTTTGCGATTGCGGGTTCTTAATGTACTGTCCTTCGTCGAGAGCGGCGACGGTCCATTCCTGTTCGAGGAAGAAGGAGCGGTTTATGCGCAGTTGCGAGTAGTTGGCGACGAGGATGTCGATTTCGGTTGCTTTCCAGGCGACCGATTGGACTAAAGTTGGGTCGTAAACGGCGATCGAAAGCAGCTCTGTGTGGCGCTCTACTTCCTTTTTCCAAACGTGCATCACGGACTTCGGACAGACGACGAGAACTTGGAAGTTCTCCTCGGGTTGGCGGTGCAGTTTAAGCCAAGTTAGCCAGGTAAGGGTCTGGAGCGTTTTACCCAGTCCCATGTCATCCGCTAGGATGCCTCCGAATCGGTTGTTGGAGAGGAAGGACAAAAAGCGGAATCCTTCTTCTTGATAAGGACGGAGCTGAGTTTGGATCCCTTTTGGAAGGTTTGCAGGTGTTTTGGCGGAAATATCTTTGGCTCGTTTTCGGATGCTGCGGACGAGGGCCTTTTCAGCGGCGTCTTCTAGGCGCGTCTCCGCGAGTTGCATCGCGTGAAACGAATGCGAGTCAGTTGCGGACTCGTCATTGTTTAAACCGAGTTGATGTAGCAACTCTTGCTGGGAAGGCGCGACGGTCGGGTCGAAACGTTTCCAGCCTTTGCCAGGAAGATGAACGAAGTCCCCCTTGGCCTTGAGGAGCAACTGTTTTTCGTTCTCGGTGAGATTCGTATCGAGTAACTCAGGTTCGAGTCGAACGTTGAACCAATCTTGGTTGTCGTTGGAATCGATGCGTAGGGCGTAGCGACCAATCGGCTTTCCGTCGACGAGGGTGTCGAGCTCATCATCGGCGATTATTTGAAGCTCGCTCGGGAAACGCTGTATCCAGTGAGTGAAGGCGCTGGGAAAATCTAGATCTATAGGACGTTGCCAGATTCCTTGGTCGACTTCGGTCAGTTCGAATTCGTGAAACGGAGTGAGATATGGCGTGGCATCCGGATACTCGAACAAGGCTCCTTTTTCGGCCGGAGCCGATTCTTCGTCGGTTTCGAGGTTCGGCGAAGGGGCCCAGCCTTGATCGGTTAGAACGAACCAGTGTTTTTGATCGCGCGAGACAGCTGCGAGCGAGACGCGCAGCATGCTATGCTTGTTGAGAGCATCTTTGTTTTCAACTGCATCGCAATAAATACGCGATTGAAGCGGTACGGCTACGATTTGTCCTTTGAGCTGTTCCGGAAGTTCGAGGCTTTGGTTTCGAAGAAAGAGTAATCCTTCAGGGCTCTCGATCGCTTCTTGTGGAATATTGAAAGGCTGATTCGGGTCGGCGTCGGCTTTTAGCGAGCTCGGACCGCGATAGAGAGCATCGCCTTGAAGGTAGAGAGCTTGAGAGCCTGGGAGATAGGCCATCGAATAGGGCGCGGGTTGGGCGTTTTCGAAAACGAGTGAGAGCTGGTAGTTCCCTAGGTTATTGGGTCCACTCTCCGAGCCAGTCCATTTGAGTCGCTCTTCGCGAATCGATAGGGGAATACCTTCTTTATTGACGATCCGATCGTGCGTATCCGCTCGGTGGATAAGTAGATTGAGGAATGAGCAGTCTTCCGCTTTATCTAGATCGATACGCGTTCTCTGGGTCGATCGATAGTATTCTTGGAAAAGCGCGCAGAGGGGGAGACTGGGGGCGGCAAAGCGATCGAGGAATCCGAAATCCTTGGCGAGCCACTGGGCCATTTCCTTGGCGGCGAGAGGGGCATAGTCAGAATAGCCGTCGGCTTTGCCTTCCCATTTGAGCGAGCGTCCTTGGAGCTTTAATCGAACATCGAGAGAACCGGTATGGCTGAATTCGCGACGCTGGGATAAGTTGCCGAGTCGATTTCTCCAGAGCCGCGCCTCTTTTAGGCGTTGACGGGAAAGGATCTCCGAACGGGCTTCGGCGATATGAGTATGCTCCTCGAGGAATTTTGGTATGTCGAGGTTTCGGTCGTCTAGAAGTAATGCGATGTATTGCCAGAGCGAATACTCGTCTTCTGGTTGCTCGACCCAGAGTTCGTTGGTAAGGGGAGCTTTGGGGTCCTTTTCTACGAAAAGAAGCTTGGAATCGAGTAAGGCGATATCCTTGGCATGCAAAGCGTCCTTCCAGTCGAGCATGTCGAGCAGTTCGGTGAGGACCTCGAAGTACTCGTTTTCGTTTTTGGAAAGCGCCCGTCCGGTGGTCTTTTCGACCTCAGTTTTCCATTCTTGTATCGTTTTCCCCATGCAGCAGTGAAGCCTCTAAAGGCCTTTAATCTGGACGCTACAAGGCGGTCAGAGTGATGCAATAGGAAACTATGGGCACCTCGTTAGAGGTGCCAAATTGGAAATCTTTTAACAGTCTCTACGGCTAGCGTAGAGAAGAGAAACGTTTCTCCTAATGAAGCGATGCGTCGAGGAGAGCGTATAGTTCCTCTTCGGTGACGCGCTTTTGTTCGGTGGTGTCGCGATCTCTCAAGGTGACGGTGCCATCTTTTTCGATGGTATCGAAGTCGATGGTTACGCACCAAGGCGTACCGATTTCATCCATACGGCGATAGCGTCGTCCGATGGCGCCGGAGGCATCCCAGAACGTGTTGTAGCGAAGTTGGAGTTTCTCGTAAATTCCTTTAGCGCGTTCGACGAGTTCGGGCTTATTCTTAAGCAGTGGCAGTACCGCGACCTTGTAAGGGGCGATTCGCGGATGGAATTTCATGAGCGAGCGTTTCTCGCCGCCAACTTCGTCTTCGGTATACGCTGCTGTGAGAAGCGCGAGAAGCAACCGGTCGACGCCGAGCGAAGGCTCGATTACGTGAGGGATGTACTTCGTCTTGGTCGCTTCGTCGAAGATCTCCATCGTCTTGCCGGAATGCTCGGCGTGTTGGGTGAGATCGAAGTTGCTGCGTGCAGCGATGCCCCAAAGCTCTTGTTTGCCAAAAGGAAATTCGAAGGTGATGTCGGTACACGCCCGAGCGTAGTGGGCGAGTTTTTCGTGTACGTCGCGACCGAGCATCTCTTCGGGGAGACCGATTGAAAGCAACCAGTCATGGCAGTAGGTGATCCAGTCTTGGTGAATGGTTTCCCAGTCGGCTTCCGGGGAAATGAAGTATTCGATCTCCATCTGTTCGAATTCGCGCGAGCGGAAGATGAAGTTTTTCGGAGTGATCTCGTTGCGGAAGGCCTTGCCGATTTGGGCGATGCCGAATGGAATCTTAACGCGACCTGTGTCGACGATGTTGCGGTAGTTCGAGAAAATGCCCTGGGCCGTTTCAGGTCGCAGGTAGGCGGTTTCTGAGCTGTCGCTAAGCGCGCCGACCTTGGTCTCGAACATTAGATTGAATTCGCGCGGAGGCGTGAGCGATCCCGGTTCTCCAGTTGCGGGAGAAGGAATGAGTTCGTATTCAGATGGATCTGCCTCGGTGTAGTCCTTCAGTTCGATGGGGCCGAGTTCGCCTTGGTGACCGCCCTTGCGTTTCATCTTTTCGGCGGCGGCTTCGGCGTCGGCCTGCATGGCGACGTCTTCCATTATAGAGACGTAGCCGATGGTTTCGTCGTTCACGCGGACGGGGGCGAAGAAGAGCTGATCTGCGCGGTAGCGCATTTTGGATACCTTGCAATCTACCATCGGGTCGGAGAATCCGCCGACGTGTCCTGAGGCTACCCAGATCTTGGGCGACATGATGATCGACGAATCGAGACCTTCGATGTCGGCGCGGCGGTGGACCATATCCTTCCACCAAGCGTCCTTGATATTCTTCTTAAGCTCGACGCCGAGTGGGCCAAAGTCGAAGAAGCCGTTGTAGCCGCCGTAGATTTCCGATGACTGGAAGATGAACCCGCGACGTTTGCAGAGGGCTACGATGGCATCCATGAGAGGATTGTTCGATGCTTTGGCTTTGGACATAAGGCGTGTTTAAATGGTTGGGAAGGTGATAGGGGTCAAGCTTTGCGAGGTGTCGCGCGAGGCAGACTGACGGTTTTTTGGAAATACTTCTCCAACAAGACGATTGAGCTCGGTAATTAGGTTGCCAAGCGAGTTTCGATAATCTTTGACTCTCCAGCTACCGTAGAAACCTAAATTTTTTTACCATGGCCGAATTAGAAGGAAATTGTCTCGTTGGGCAGTCGGGCGGACCGACAGCCGTTATCAACGCAACACTCGCAGGCGTCATAGACGAAGCGCTCAACTATGAGTGCATCGAAGAAATCTATGGGAGTCTTAATGGGGTGCTTGGCATTCTGAATGAAGATTTCGTAGATTTGGCATCGGAGTCGCAGCAAGCGATTCGAGGTCTGAGGAAGTCTCCCGGGGCTGCTTTGGGAACCTGCCGGTTTCAGTTTAAGAAGGAGGCTGACTACGAGCGTGCTTTGGAAGTGTTCAAGGCGCACGATATTCGCTACTTCTTTTATATAGGAGACAACGACTCCATGGCGACCGCGGCGAAGCTCAATAGCATCGCGAGCGAGCAAGGTTACGAATTGCGCGTTATCGGCATCCCTAAGACGATCGACAACGACATTACTCGCACGGATCACACTCCGGGTTACGGCAGCGTTATTAAGTACGTCGCGACGACGGTTCGCGAAATGGCATCGGATAGCGAAGCTGTTGGCCAAGGCGACTACGTTTCGATTCTCGAAGTGATGGGCCGGAATTCCGGTTGGATTGCTGCTGGAGCTTCGCTTTGTAAGCGTCGCGACCATCCGCATGATCCGCCGCATTTGATTTATCTTCCAGAAGTGCCGTTCTCGAATGAGAAATTCATCGAAGACGTGAAACGCGTGCTTCTACGCGAAAAGTACTGCGTGGTCGTAGTAGGCGAAGGTTTGGTCGATAGCGACGGTAACTATGTTGCTTTGGGATCTTCAAGCACCGATGCGTTCGGCAACGTTCAATTGGGCGGCTCGGGCGAATACCTGCGTAACTTGGTAGACAAGACTCTTAGTGTAAGCGCTCGTTCTTGCAAGTTGGGCATCGCTCAACGCTCGGCGACGCATTGCGCATCGAAAACCGATTCGGACGAGGCTTACTTGGTAGGTCAGGACGCGGTGATCGCTGCAGTCCAAAAAGGGCAGTCTGGCAAGATGATCAGCCTGCAGCGCACGGAATCGGAATCGTATGCATGTGAAACTGGACTGGCGGATCTCGCTGAAGTTTCGCAAGGCACCAAGCGTATTCCTGCCGACTGGATTAACGACGATGGCGTGAGCATGAACTACCCGTTCATCAAATACGCGACTCCGTTGATTCAAGGTGAAGTGGAAGCTCCATTCGAAAACGGACTGCCAGAATTCACGAAACTGAAGCACGTGCGAGTCGACAAGCAGCTCGCTGCTTACGAGCAGTAAGCGCTGTTTTAGATTAATAATTTTCAAGACCTCTTGGATCGGGAACGATTCAAGGGGTCTTTTTTTTGCGGCGATGCTTGATCGTAGGGTCGGTCCACGCTTACCGGGGGTATGGCGTAGGTTGAGGTTTGATTTGGATACGCGGCACGGTGTAAGCTCCGGCCCTACGGTGATTGGGCTTCGGTTTTGAAGTATCGAATTTGGGGCGGTTTTTAGAGACTGTTTAATAATTCGAAGTTTGCTCTGGTGCCTAGTTGTAGGAGCGGGTTTACCCCGCGATAATCCGTGTGGATACCATAAAAATTAAAAATCGCGGGATAAACCGGCTCCTACACTGATTTATTAAACAGTCTCTTATACTATACCCGTTTTGAGAGGAGAATTTCGCGAATAATCCCGTCCTGAGAATGAAAAGCCGTTGATTTCGAGGGCCTTCGTCGCGAGGGTGGGAATGGTAACAGAGGTTTTTGTCCACTCCACTGTCGCCGAATTACCTTATGAAACCCATCCCACATTGGAAACGACCGGAACGCTGGCTGGCGTTTTTCATGACATTGCTGGCGACCTGTTCGTTTTTGGCGATGGTCCCGGTGGATCCTCAATTAAAGTCAGAGGCGGGGGTTGTCGCGATTGGAGAGGCCGGCAGCTTTATCGATCAATTGCGCGAAGGTGCGGCTGCTCCGACTGTGATCGGGCATTGGACCTCGCTGGCTCCGCCAATGCTCGCGGTGTTGGTGGCTTTGTTTTTCCGATCGATGATTTTCGCTCTGCTTTCCGCTTTTGTAGCGGGATCGTTTTTGTCATTCGGACTGAACCCTTTGGTCGTGGCGACCTTGGCGTTTCACGACTACGTTTGGGATACCCTGACATCGAGTTTAAACCTCTACATTTTTCTCTTCCTTTTCACTTTGGTCGGCATGGTCCATCTCCTTTCTAAAAATGGAGGTTTGTCAGGCCTGGTCCAAGGACTGGGAAAGGTGGCGACGAGTAGGCGAAAAGCCTTGATGTCGATCGGTCTCGCCGGCGTTGCGATGTCCTTCGACAAATATTCGAATACGGTGTTGCTCGGCAATACGATGCAGAAGCTTTCGGACAAGTGGCGAATCTCGCGGGAGAAACTCGCTTATCTCGTCGATTCGACCACGGCACCGGTTGCGGGCTTGGCAGTGCTTTCTACATGGATCGCTTTTGAGGCGTTGTTGTTGGGCGGGGAGGCGAAAGAACTCGGGATAGAGCTTTCTGGATACGAGATTTTTCTAGAGATGCTGCCGATGCGATTTTATTGCATCGGAACGCTGATATTCCTTTTTATGAGTTCCGCGCTTGGTCGCGATTTCGGGCCGATGTATAAGGCGGAACAACGTGCTGCTCTGGAAGGTAAGGTTCGGGATGATCGCAGCGAGGATTTGGGAATACAGTCTACCGAAAACCGGGAGCCTGAAGCTGATACTCCAAAACGGTGGTTTAACGCGGTGATTCCTATTTTCTGCGTGGTATTTGGAATTGTATTCGGAATTCTATTTCTTGGGCGTTATCGAATTCTCGAAGGCGGCGAAGCGTTTTCATTTGCTCGTTTTGAGGATTGGCGACTGGCGTATGGAGTGGCCATAAGTAGTGCCGATGGAGCTGGGGCGATGCCGATTCTTTTTCTATCATCTTTGGTCGGCGGCATCGTGGCCTTAGCTTTGACTTTGGGGCAGGGATTGATGAGCGTCCGGGAGTCATGCAGGGCCTATATCAGCGGAATGCCAACGATGTGGATGGCGATATACATCTTAATGATGACATGGGCGATGCAGGCGATTTGCGAGAATCTCGGAACGGCTCAGTATTTGATAGCATTGCTTGGAGACGATATGCCGGTGTGGACATTGCCGTTGTTTACCTTCGCCGTGGCTGCTGCGATGTCTTTCGCAACGGGTACGAGCTGGGGCGCCATAGGAATCTTAATACCAATTATTATCCCGCTCGCGTTTTCTTTAGGCGCATATGAAGTCGGAGGAGGGATCCTGTTTTTCCTGACAACTGCGGCGATTTTGGACGGAGCGATTTTTGGCGACCATTGTAGCCCTATTAGCGATACGACGGTGCTAACTTCGATCTCGACCGGGTGCGACCATATTGCTCACGTAAAAACGCAGCTGCTTTACGCGTTAACCACAATGGCATTGTCGGGGGTAATTGGATACTTGGCCGTGGCCGGGTCGATGCCGCTGTGGTTGTTTTATGTCCTGTTCCCGCTAGCGTCGTTCGCGATTCTAATGCTGATCGGGCGTCGAGTGACGTCGAGTGTCGAGTAGGCGTTGCATCCCCGTTTTCATGGATATGCGTGGCATGTATCCTAAGTCGCGTTTAGCTGCGGAGATATCGAACCAATGATCTTTGGCGAGCTCGGAGGCGACGAATCGAGTCATGGGCGGTTCTCCTTTTAGGCGAAATAGCGACCAGATGTTTTCGAGCACGTGGCCGACTTTTTGAGCTTTCGCTAGGCTCATCTGTTTTTCGATTTTCGCTATGTCGTGAGATTGGAGCAAGTCGTTGATCCAGTTCCAGAGAAGGACTGGTTCGTCGTTGGAAATAAAATACGCTTTGCCTCCGGGATTGTTGTCTTGCCGATCGAGGGCGGCTTCGGCGCAGAGGTGTGCGTCGACGACATTGTCGATGTAGCTGAGGTCCACTCGGTTGTCGCCGTTGCCGACGATTCGGATTTTTCCTTTGTCTCCTCGTTCGAGGACGCGTGGGACGAGGTTTGGGTCGCCGGGGCCCCAGATGAGGTGGGGTCGCAGGGCTACTGTTTTGAGGTTTCCAGGCGGTTGATTATGGGCGCCGAGCACGGCTTTTTCGGCAATGACTTTGCTTGCCGGGTAAGGGCAGGGAATATCGATCCCGTATGGGAGTGATTCGTCGGCTCCGGCGAGGTTCTGGTTGTTGAAAACGACGCTAGGAGTGCTGGTGTAGACGAGTTTTGGAACGAGGAAGTCGCGGCAGCCATTGATGATGGATTGGGTGCCGATTACGTTGGCGTTTTTAAAATCTTCGCGTTTGCCCCAGATGCCGACTTTGGCGGCTGTGTGGAAAACGGTATCCATGTTAGCGCAGGCACTTCTGGCGGCGGTTGCGTCAGCGAGGTCGACATAGAGCATTGTGACTCCGAGAGCTTCTAGCTCCGGTTGTTGGCGTCGGCAAAGTCCGGTAACCGAGCAGCCTTGTTCGAGTAGTCTACGGATCAGGTTGCCTCCGAGAAATCCGCTGGCTCCGGTGACGAGAACCTTCCGAGGTGGAAGGGGTGGCGTGAGTGATTCTGAGTCGGAGGTCGGCATCGGATCTCAGGCTTGCGTGTAGGGGAGGAGTGTCAAGTATCTGCGGTTACTCTGACTAAAACTTGATGGAATCTTCTGATAACGGCTCTCCTGAGAACTTGATCCATTGCTTGACGCTAGTAGGGCGGCAAGAGGGTTTGGTGAAGCGAATGGACGATTTCGACAAGTCGCGGCATACGGTGCCGAAGTTTGCGAGCGATCGGGCGCAGCAATTTTTGGCCCGACTTGCGGAGCCGGAGCTTGTGGAGTGGGGGGAAGAGTTGTTTGCGGATTTTAGATCTGCGATGGGATATCGGCGAAAAGATATTTCCTTGGAGGTTGAAAACGGAATTGCTCGGATTGAGAGCAAGGATTTCGTTTTGGAGCGGAAGTATTCGCTTCAGGAGGACTGCCCGGATTCGTATGACATCGAAACGGAGCTGATGAATGCGAGTGGGGTGGATTTGCTAGAGCACGAGGCGTTTAACCAGACGGTTGGAAGCTTGTTCGAGCGTATGCGCTGCGTTTTTAAACGTGAGGTTTTGGTGGAGGATTTGGTCGACGGAATCGAGGATGCGGAGGATGGAGGCGTGACGGTGACGTACCCGTCGACTTGCGAATATTGCGATGCTCGCATCGAAGGGCAGCAAGCGATTTTTCGATTTGATTCGGCGACTTTGGAGATTCGGTATCCGAGTTATGGCATGCCACGGCAATTGATCGCATCTTACCGAGTGATGGCAGAGGAGTTGGGGGAAGTGAGCGCGGTTAAGGATTTGCTGCGTCTTTGGTGAGCGGCTAATGAGGTTTGGCCGCTCGGAGGATCGGCCGGGACCTTTTTGAGTGGCAGTGTTATGCGGGCTTGTAGACGACGCAAAGTGTGCCGAGGGCTAGGAGAGCGACGCCGCCTATTCGGAGGGGAGTTATGGCGATTTGCTTGAGGTCGAAGAGTCCGTAGTGATCGAGGATTACGGCCATCGTAAGTTGGCCGGCGATGACGGCTCCGAGCGCTGCGGTCGTGCCGATTTTCGGGACAACGAAGATTCCCATGGAGACGAAGAATACACCGAAAAATCCGCCGAGGTATTGCCACCATGAAGCGTTGGGGAGCTGTTTTAGATCGGCTTTTCCGAATACTAGGGCGAGTGCGATGAGTACGATAGAGCCAACGAGGAAGTTCATGAGCGCTCCGCCGAGTACGCCGACGTGCTGAGCCATACGAGCATTCGTCGAGGGTTGGATCGCTAGGCAGACGCCGCCGAAAACCATGATCAGGATAAGGGGTAATTGTTGCATGGTGTCAGTCTCCTGCGACGAGAATTTCGGCCGGAGGTATATAGGATCGCCGAGGTGCCGCTGGATGGGTTGGCTAAGTAAGTCTTCTCGAGGCGCCGTTTATTTTACAGTCAGTGAAGTGTCCTGCGGTAGGGCCTG
>JBNMOQ010000133.1:0-13484 GCA_051275055.1 Candidatus Pelagisphaera sp. | reverse complement strand
ATTGTATCCAAAAATCCAGGAGCGGTCATCGCCCCAATAATGATATTACTGATACGCCTCGAAGCAGTGTTGGCTACTTTGTGCAGCCACTCACCGTCGGTTCTTTCGAAAATCTGGCGCAAATTTGGAGAGGTGAGTATCTTTTCCGCTGGAAGTAGGCCGAGAAGCGGAATGCCCAGGCTGTCGAGAGCGAGGCTGGTGTACTTGCGAATGTAGTCCATTTTATCGATTAGGACTTTGTTGATGATCGCTCCGATTACCTCTACGCCTTCTTTGTCAAAGAGCGCTTTGTTTAGCGCGATTTCGTCAATGGGTCGCCCAATGCCGCCTCGGCTGACGATGATCGCTTTGGCTCCGAGCGTTTTCGCAACTCGCGCGTTTGACATATTGAATACTGATCCGACGCCCGCATGACCGCTTCCTTCGATAATCGTTAAGTCTTTTTCCGAGGATGCTTGGTCGAATGCGTTGCAGACTTTGTGGGTTATCTCCGCGCCAGTTTCGATGGGATTATCCAAATAGCGTTTTGTGAACGAGCCGTCGATCGCGATTGGACTCATACTTGCGATAGGCGTTTCGACCTTGTAGGTCTTTTCCAGCAATACAGAGTCTTCGTCTATCAATTGACCATCGATTTCGACGAAACGCTGGCCGACGGGTTTTATGAATCCGACTCTTTTATAAGTTTGTTGAAGCGCTCCGAAAAGACCTAAGCAAGTCGTGGTCTTACCGTCGTTCATGCGCGTTGCCGCGACGAATATTCGGTGAGTTTTGGTATTGTCTGGTCGAGTTTTGAGAGAAGTTTGCGACATAGGCAGCGATCGCTTTAGCGGCCAAATAAAAGTCTGTGATCAATGGCTTGGCAGCCGACGATGGCGGCAGCTCCGAGTATATCGTGAGCAGTTGCGCCTCGGCTGATTTCCGCTGCGGGTTGTTTGAGTCCCATGATAATCTGGCCGTACTTGTTGGCTCCGGAAAGGATGTGAATAAGTTTCGAGGCAATATTGCCGCTATTGAGGTCAGGAAAAATGAGCACGTTGGCGTCGCCCGCTACGGGGCTGTCTTCGATGCCCTTAACGTGAGCAGTTGCTCGGTCGAGGGCGGCGTCGATTTGAATATCGCCTTCGATGTCGGCTTCGAGGTTCCACTGTTTCGCTTTTTCACGGGCGAGTTTCGTAGCGGCCTGAATTTTGGCGATCGGCGCGTGGCGCGGATTTCCGTGAGTGGAGTAGCTGAGCATCGCTACTTTTGGGCGAGCATCTGTGAGGTGATGAGCGAGAGAAGCTGTGGTGACTGCGATGTCGGCAAGTTGCTCTTCGGTCGGTTCGGGAATGACACCGCAATCGCCCATAAACAGCGTACCGTCTAGGCCGACATTCCTCGCTTCCATGTCGATTATGAGAAGGGACGATGCCGTTTTGACGCCTTCATGGGTACCGATGATTTGAAAAAGAGGGCGCAGGGCGCTTGAGGCCTTGTCGGTTGCGCCGGCGATAAGAGCGTTCGCCTGTTTGCGTTTGAGCATCAACGTCGCGAATACGTTTGGATCGAGCACGGATTTACGGGCTTCTTCGTCGGAAAGATCTGCGTATTTTGGAAGGGTTTTTAGGTCCTGGACGAATTGGTCGAGTTCGCTGCTGCGTTCGGGTTCGATGATTCGAATGCCTTTTGTGGCGATACCTAGTTTAGCCGCTTTGTCTTTAATGCGAGAGCGGTCGCCGATAAGCAGGGGCGCTCCCATCTGGCGTGTGACGATTTGTCGGGCAGCTTGGAGGACTCGGGCATCCTCTCCGTCGGTAAAAACGAATCGTTTTGGATGATTCTGAAGTTTACCTATCAGTGTTTCGATTAAATTCATTTTATGCGAGTTGGGTGACTGCTTAGTCAGCTAGTCGAGGGCTTTGTTCTTTCGCAGGGGTAATTTTGCGTGATTGGATGGATAGGGCTTTTCGGGTCTAGTTAACTAGGTCGGATGCGATTTGTGTCAATGGCAGGGATGCGTTTTGTTGGAAATTCGGATCTATAAAATTATAGCCAAAGCAATTGTTGAGCCAAATGTCTTGCTCGGTGGCGGTCTTTGGCTGTGATTTAGGCAATGTCGAAAATGCTCTCTCGAATCGGTCTGGTTTCCGCGATGACAACGCTGTCGCGCGTGTTCGGGCTTTTTCGAGATATGTTGATGACTTCGGTTTTCGGAGCGAGTCTGTTGCACTCGGCATTTGCAACGGCTTTTACGTTGCCAAACCTGTTTCGGCGATTGCTCGGCGAAGGTGCGCTTTCGGCCGCGTTGATGCCTCACCTTTCAGAAGAATTGGAAGCGGAAGGAAAGGAAGCGGTGTTCCGCTTGATCAATAAAACTCTGTCTTGGCTGTTTGTAATTTGTTTGGTTTTAATCGGAGTAGCTTATGTTTGTTTCGAATATATCGAACGGACATCGGTATCGAACGATTGGATATTGGCGGCGGGAATAGCGAAGTTGGTTTTCCCTTACATCTTATTTATTTGTTTAGCGGCAGTGGTCTCTGCGGCGTTGAATTTACTTGGGCGATTCGGGATCCCCGCGGTGACGGCGGTGTGGTTGAATTGCAGTATTTTGATTTTGCTAGGGATCGGCGGCTGGCTGTGGGGAGAGGATGCTCGTGAGAAGATGAATTTTCTCTGCGCGGGCGTAATGATTGGAGGCGTTTTGCAATTGATCGCTCCATCGATTGCCTTGATGCGTGAAGGGTGGCGTCCTGGAATTGATTTCAGCGTTTCTTCGAGATTGAAGGCTGTGCTGTTTCTCACGCTTCCTGGGATTTACGGGACGGCTGCTCATCAAATTAACATCATGGTTTCACGCGTCTTGGCGTTGAATTTTAATGATTCGGGAGCTGCGTTGATTAATATCGCCAATCGCTTGGTCGAGTTGCCGATGGGCATGTTTGTGATAGCGATTTCAACGGTGATTTTTCCTGCGCTCGCGAAGGCATCGGCTTCTGGTAGGAATGAGGATTTCGCAACAACTTATCGAAATGGAATATCCTTATCGATGATGATGGCTTTACCGGCTGCGGTTGGCCTTTCGTTTTTGGCCCCTGATATTATAGAGGCGCTTTTTCAGCGAGGCGAATTTACTGAAGCGAATACCTTGGCCTTAGTTCCGATCCTGATTATCTGCGCAATTGGGATGCCGATCTATTCCTTCGTCTCCATCGAGGTGCGGGTTTATTATTCGCTTAAGGATGCCAAAACTCCGGTGAAAAGCTCGACGATTGCATTGGCGCTTAATCTTGCGTTGAGCTTAAGTTTGTTGCGCTGGATGGGTCGTATTGAAGCTTTGGTTATCGCCAGTAATATTGCGATCGTGGCGCAGGCGATCTACTTGCATTTTGGATTGCGAGCCAAGGGAATGGATTTGCGATTGGGATCGGTGTTTCCGGCGATTTCGAAATTCGCTGTGGGAAGCGTTTTGATGGGGGTGGTTTTGTGGCTAGGCGCTTGGGGATTAGAGCAATTCGATTTTGGCGCGTGGCGTTCGGCGATTGTTCTGCTCGTTTTGATTCCATTGGGCGGTTTGGTTTATTTCACCTTCCTCAAAGCTTTGGGAATGAGTGAAATTGAAGACGTAATAGCGGCGATCCGAAAAAAGCGCAGGAACTAGGCTTGATTATGAAAAAGAGAAAGACTTTTGCGAAAGCGACTAAGGAGCTCCGTGAGCAATTGGGCTCACGGAAAGTATTGCTGGAAGGTGACCGAAAATTCATGGCATCATTCGATAGCAGTAAGCTGTCATTTGAATACGATGCTTTGATTCGAGCACGAGCGGATGCGGATGTCGGGATTGTTCTGAAATTGGCCAATGCTCACAATGTACCGGTGACGGCACGTGGGGCGGGAACGTCGCTGACCGGTTCGGCTAGTCCGGTTCGCGGGGGCTGGGTTTTAGATATGTCGCTTATGAAGCGCATTGCTATTCGCAAGGAGAAGGCGATGGCAGTGGTTCAGCCGGGAGCTGTAGTTGCGGATATACAGGCGGCAGCGGATGCGGAAGGACTTTTCTATCCACCAGATCCATCATCGCTGAAGTATTGCACGATTGGCGGAAATATTGCCTGTAATGCTGGTGGGATGCGTTGCGCTAAGTATGGAGTGACGCGCGATTTCATTTTGGCTCTGGAAGGTTATATGCCGAATGGAGAAAAAGTGTCATGGGGTGGCGAATACAAGAAATATGCAACCGGCTACAATATTCGTGATCTTTGGATTGGCAGCGAAGGTACGTTAGGCGTTGTCACGAAAGCGGTGCTACGTTTGGTTCCGAAGCCCGAGGGTCGGTGGACTTGCGTGGCTGCATTCGAGAGCGAGCGTAAAGCATTGTCGGCCGTGAAGTCATTGTTGGGCGAAGGTCTGGTGCCTTCGATTCTCGAGTACCTGGATGTTAATTCAGTTCATTGCGCAGAGGACATTGCGGGCGTACGCCTTTTTAAAGAGGTGGGTGGAAAGCCGCTTCTGTTGGTTGAGTTTGATGGCAGTCCGAGCGATCTTAGATCGGCGAAGCGGAAAGTCCGCACGTGGGCAGATCGTTTGGCTTTGGCGTTTAAGGAAGCTCGCGGCGAGAAGGCAGCTGACAATTTATGGGAGGTGAGGCGTAAGTGCAGTGGAGCGATGTTCGCTTTGGGCAATGCGAAGATCAATGAAGACATTGTGGTGCCTTTGGAGAGTCAGCTGAAGTTTTCGGATCAGCTTAAGCGTCTACAAAAACGCTGGAAATTGCCGATGCCGACATTCGGTCACGCGGCAGACGGGAATTTCCATGTGAACATCATGTTCCATCGCGAAGACGCTGAAGAGCTGAAGCGAGCGGAAGGCGCGGTCGGGGATCTCATGAAGATGGTGGTGGATCTTGGAGGAATGATCTCAGGCGAGCATGGGATCGGACTCGCGAAGTCGCCGTTTCTTCGAATAGCTAAGAATGAAGCCGAGGTCGCCGCAATGTTGGCAATTAAGAAGGCTTTGGATCCCAAGGGAATTCTCAATCCCGGTAAGATATTCGAACCCTACGAGGTTTGGAAACAGCAGCCGATTACGGTGAAACTACCTTGGGACAAGAAACCGATTTTGAGAAAAGAGTAGAGGCCGCGACCATATTCGCTTGTTAGGTTCTTTGGAGTTGACGGTTGGCGTGAGCTTTGGAGGTTGGGAGTTTTATCGTGAGTACTCAGACTAATAATTTGCATAGGGTGGTTTATATTCTGAACCCGGTGGGTCGGAATTTGGAATGCGTGGTGAAGATCACCAAGCTGATGAAGTGGGAAGCTTTTAGAGAGGTGGACTTCTCGAATTTGAGAGATTTGTTTCACGGCCAATACGCGTCGTACGTGCGCCCGGAGGATCGGGCGATCGTGATGGGGCTGATGCAGATGGTGAAGCGCAAAGGGGCGTTTTCTGTATTGGAAGCAGGGG
Organism: Candidatus Pelagisphaera sp.; assembly: GCA_051275055.1. Classification (GTDB taxonomy): domain Bacteria; phylum Verrucomicrobiota; class Verrucomicrobiia; order Opitutales; family Opitutaceae; genus Pelagisphaera. The sequence continues at coordinate 8,039 of JBNMOQ010000133.1, read as the reverse complement.
AATATGGCTATGAGGTTTTTCGCAAAATGCTGGATACGGGACGGTTGTTTTTTAAGAACGGGAAACGTTTGCGTTTAAGGTGGGAGGATGAACGGAAGGGTGAATTGCGTTGGGAGTCGCTGCCGAATGGCACGTGGCGGCCGAGGGCGAGCTTAACGAAGGGTGGGACTGTCTTCGCGTTGAATCCGCCGGTCTATATCGATGGGGGTTCGTGTGTTTGCGGCGGCTTGGACTTGGGGGTGCCGAGTCGGTTGGCGATGCGTTGGATCGCTTCTCGTTGGATGGGCGAGGCAGCTGTATCTGATTTTTGCCTACGGCTGGCGAAGGAGTTTCCGGAATGCAGTTTCCCCGTTCCGGAGTGTGCTCGCTTGGATGAATTGGGGGCGATTAAGCCGGTGGCGGTGATTGCGGTTCAATCTCGAGTGGTGACGCAGAAGCGGGAGAAGGAGGCGGTTTGGGTGGATTTGCATGACCGGCTGCGTTTGCGTTTACGGTTTCGCTATGGGGGAGCGTTAGTGGATTGGGATTCGGAGGAGAAGGCAGTTTCCTATAGGGAGGAGGGAGCTATCAAGCGGGTGTCGCGGGATTTTGCCCGAGAGCGCGAAGTTAAGAAGAATGTTGAGGTGTGGGGATTTTCAGAGGAGGGCGGTGGCGATTTAGAATGTTTCAATTTCGATAGCGCGTTGTTTGTCTTAGGGGAGGGTTTTTCGTGGCGAGAGTTTATGAAGGAGGTGTTTCCGAGTTTGGATCGGACAAACTGGGAGTTTGGGTTTTCGCGTGGCTTCAAGTTGAGCCTGGCGAACGAGGATGATGTATTTTCGGATACGAACGAGGAGAATAAGGGTTGGTTTTCGGTTGATCTCGGGGTGGAGGTGGAGGGGCGAAAAGTCTCTTTGCTGCCGCTGTTGCATCAGGCCTTGAAGGGGCAGGGTAAGCGGAAAATGTCGGAACTGTTGGCTTGGCTGCGGGAGGGCTCGTTTGCGGCGCGGATGGATGTGCAGGAGGGAGGTTCGACGAAGGATTGGTTGGTTTCGTTGCCGGGAAGCTTATTGGCTCGGGTGGCGGATGATTTGTACGAGGTGTTCGATCGGAAGTCATTGGGCACGGGCGCGCGTGCTCGGGTAAATCAGTGGCGATTGGGTGAGTTGGTGGCTGCGGGGCTTTTCGCGGAGCGAGCGGAGGATGGTTTACGGGAAATCGTCCGGTTGTGCGAGCGCTTGAAAGGAGGGCTGGCAGTGGAGCCTCGTGCCGCGCCGGTAGCCTTGCGGGCGAGTTTGCGAAGCTATCAGGAATCGGGCTTGGGGTGGTTACATGCCTTATCCGAGGTGTCGGCTGGGGGAATTCTGGCGGATGATATGGGCTTGGGAAAGACGGTGCAGACTATCGCGCATCTGTTGGAATTAAAGGAGCGAGGAGGTTTGGAGAAAGGTGTCTTGATCGTGGCTCCGACGAGCGTAATCGACAATTGGGGGGAGGAACTGGAACGGTTTGCGCCAGGGTTGTCAGTAGCGATGTTTTACGGAAAAAATCGAGAGGTGGCTTGGGCGGATCGGGAGCGTATCGATGTTATGATTACGTCTTACTCTTTGTTGCGTCTCGAGATCGATCGGCTACGGGAGTGGGAATGGAATGTGGCGATCCTGGATGAAGCGCAGTATGTGAAGAATGCGCATTCGAGGACATCGATGGCCGCCCGGCTATTGAGGGCGGAGCGGCGGCTTTGTTTGACTGGGACGCCGATCGAGAATCGCTTGGAGGATATTTGGGCTTTGTTCGAGTTTTTACTTCCAGGCTTTTTAGGGGAGGAGGAAACGTTTCGCCAGCGTTTGTCCAAGACTTTGAGCGAAGACGCCGATTCGGAGTTCGCTGCGGAACTGAGGGGGCGTTTGCGTCGCCGTTTGGCACCGTTTGTCTTGAGGCGTTTGAAGGGAGAGGTGCTCGAAGATTTGCCGGAGAAGACGGAAGTGGATTACCCTGTATCCATGGCGCCAGCGCAGTATGATTTATACGAGTCGATGCGGAAGGAAGCGAGCGACGGAATACGGCGGGAGTTGCAGTCGAAGGGAATGGCAGGAGCTAGGATTTTGATTTTGGCGCGCTTGTTGCGTTTGAGACAGATTTGCTGCGATCCGCGATTAATAGAGGAAGGGCGGTCTCTAGGCGTTGGTCCGAGCGATTCCGGGAAGCTGTTGGCGTTGATGGAATTACTTGAGAAATTAGAGGAGCAGGGGAGTCGAACGCTTATTTTTTCTCAGTTTACAAGCATGTTGGATTTAATCGCCGAGGCTTTGGATGAATCGGGCCGGGAGTATTTGATGTTGACTGGGAGTTCGAAGAATCGGGGCGAACTCGTGCGGCAATTTCAGGAAGGAGAGTGTCCGCTGTTTTTGATTAGTTTGCGGGCAGGCGGATCGGGTTTGAATCTGACGGCGGCGGATAGCGTGATCCATTATGATCCATGGTGGAATCCGGCGGTCGAGAGACAGGCCACGGATCGGGCGCATCGGATTGGGCAAGGGAAGCCGGTGTTCGTATATAAACTGGTGGCGGACGATAGTATCGAATCGAAGATTCTACATTTGCAGAAGCAGAAGCTTGAGTTGGTAGAAGGGCTGTTGAGCGAAGGGGACGTAGATCGCCTTGAGATGAATGAAGATACGCTTGATTTCCTTCTGGGAGATTAACGGTTGCGACCGATCAATTGCTTGATCTGCGATGGCCGCTCGTAGATCGGCCGCTACCATAATCGAGGATCGTTAAGCGTTCTTAATTTCTTGGTAGGCCCAGTCGAGCCAAGGGAGCAAGGCTTCGGTGTCGGCTGCGTCAACTGTTGCGCCGCCCCAAAGGCGGATACCTGATGGAGCGTCGCGGTAGGAACCGAAATCGTAGGCGACTTCTTCTTTGGCGACGAGAGCGACGAGCTGCTTTGCTTTAGCCGCTTGGTCTTCAGCTGAGAGTCCTTGGTACCAAGGATCGACGATTTTCAAGCAGATCGAAGTGTTGGAGCGTTCGTCAACATTTTCGGCGAGGAAGTCTACCCAGTTGGATTGTTCAACCCAAGATTCGATCGCTTTCAAATTCGCCCTTGAGCGTTCGATTAGTGCGGGAAGTCCGCCGATTTCTTCAGCCCAACGTAAACCATCAACGGCGTCTTCGATACAAAGCATAGACACCGTATTAATGGTCGCTCCCTGGAAGATTCCTTTGATGAGCTTGCCGCCTTTGGTGAGGCGAAAAATTTTCGGTAACGGCCATGAAGGCGTATAGCTTTCGAGGCGTTCGATTGCCCGCGGACTGAGTGCGATCATGCCATGAGCGCCTTCGCCTCCCATGACTTTTTGCCAAGACCAAGTGACGACGTCGAGTTTGTCCCAGGGCAATTCCATCGCGAATGCGGCAGATGTGGCATCGCAGATCGTGAGACCTTCACGGTCTGCAGGGATCCAGTCTCCATTGGCGACTTTGACTCCCGAAGTCGTACCGTTCCAAGTGAAGACGACATCGTTCTTGAAATTTACTGATGAAAGATCGGGAAGGTTTCCGTAGTCAGCAGTGAGCGTATTGACGTTGTCGAGCTTGAGCTGCTTTTGCACGTCAGTGATCCAGCCTGAGCCAAATGACTCCCAGGCCAGCATGTCTACGCCACGTTGTCCCAGGAGAGACCACAGGGCCAATTCGACAGCACCTGTATCGGATGCGGGTACGATGCCGCAAACGTAGCCTTCAGGAATTCCGAGAATCGATTTCGATAGATCGATAACTTCTTCGATGCGTGCCTTGGCCGGTTTAGCGCGATGCGATCGACCTACGAGCGCGTTTTCCAGGCTCGCAAGGGACCAGCCAGGTCGTTTCGAACAAGGCCCGGAGGAAAAGAACGGGCGATTCGGTTTTTGTGTTGGTTTCATGGCTATTCAAAAATGGAAGCGAGCGGGTTATCGAATTGGAGATATCGTGTCAATCACTGCGGTTGGGTTACCGGATCTTACCGCAGGAGCTCATTGCCTAGCATCATCAGTGTAAATCAGTGTTCTCAGTGGTGAATTCTTTCCGAAATCCGAGTGCTCAAAAAGAAATTCAACCACTGAGGGCACTGATGAACACTGATCCTAAAAATTGGAATGAAGTGGTCTGGAGGAGGGAATAGTGTCTCGATTGTTTGGGCGTATCACTCGGGTTGCGATTTTTGGTCGATGGTTGAGTAGTCGATGATCGTGTGGGTTATCTGGCCTTGGTGGACGAGGTTGCGGTCGGTTGGGCAATTGTCGTCGTCGAGCGTTTCGAGGGGGTTGTAGGCGAAACTGAATTGGTTGCCATCGCGTTCGAAAAGGGAACTGGAAAGCGTGCGTGCGGCGCGGGCTTTGTGAATGCTCGCTTGATCGAGGTTACGGTTTGGGAAGTTCAAGCTATGTACTTGGCCGTATTGGGGACTGTGCTCTTCGATGAAGGTCGATGCGAATGATTCTAGAATACGAGTCGCATGATCGAGGTGGGCTTTTAGTTTGTTGGAGAGTTCTTGGTCGCGTTGACTGACGGCGTGAAACGCTTCCGGATCGAGATACATGGAAGCGGCGATCGCGGGTAGGTTCTGGAGCGAGGCTTCTAGGGCGCCACCAATAGTACCGGAAGAGGCGATGAAACTTAGGCCGGCGTTGTGACCGATGTTTATTCCAGAGAGCACTAGATCGGGCTTCGAAACGCACAGATGAGCCAGGGCGATGTTGACGCAATCGCTGGGCGTACCGGACAAACTATATGCGGAGCAGGGGAAATTTGAACGAGTCTGTAATTCGACAGTGCCGCGGCGGCTCATGGCTTTGCCGATCCAGCTTTGTTCGGAACTTGGTGCGGCGACTGTGACGTCGTGGCTCTTGGCAAAGGTTGCGGCAAGAGGTTTGAGAAAGGGGGAATCGATTCCGTCGTCGTTGGTAATGAGAATCTTCATACGTTATCTGTTTTCAAATTGAGTAAAAAAAAGGCCAGAGCGATTAGCTCTGGCCTTTGAAATTATTTGGAATCCGATGAAGCAGATTATTCTGCGCTTTCTGCAGCCTTTTTCTCTTCGTCTGCCGCGTCTGACTCGGCAGGTGCTTCAGCTTCAGCTTCAGCTGCAACTTCAACTGCAACTTCTTCTTCGATTGGAGCTTCCTCTGCGGCTGGTGCTTCTTCCTCTGCGGCTGGTGCTTCTTCCTCTGCGGCTGGTGCTTCTTCCTCTGCGGCTTCAGCTTCCTTGGATGCCTTGCGAGCTTCGAGTTCTTCGACAGCTGCTTTGCGGCTGAGGCGTACGCGGCCCTTTTCGTCGATTCCGATGCACTTGACGACCATTTCGTCGCCAGCCTTGCAAACGTCTTCCGTGCGGTTGACTCGGAAGTCAGCCAGTTCGGAGATGTGTACGAGACCTTCTTGGCCAGGAAGTACTTCTACGAAACAACCGAAGTCCTTGGTCGCCTTGACGACGCCGCGGTAGATCTTGCCTTCTTCGATTTCGCCACAGGCGAGGTCGATTTCTTGGATGGCGCGATTCATCGCTTCTTCGCTAGTTGCGTAGATGTTTACCTTGCCGCTGTTGTCGTCATCGATGTCGAGCTGAGCTCCGGTGATTTCAACGATACGGCGGATATTCTTACCACCTGGGCCGATGAGGGCTCCGATCTTTTCAGGATTGATCTGAACAGTCGTGATGCGTGGAGCATTTTCGCTGACGCTTTCACGTGGAGTATCGATCGCTTCTGCCATTGAATCGAGAATCTCGATACGGGCTACGCGAGATTGCGCTACGGATTCGCGAACGATGTTGAACGGAAGTCCGTTGATCTTTAGATCCAATTGGAAACCAGTGATACCGTTGCGTGTGCCAGCGATCTTGAAATCCATGTCGCCGAAGTGATCTTCTTCACCGAGGATGTCGGTAAGCAAAACGTGTTTGTTGATCGCGCCGCTTTCGTCGGATTCGCAAACCATTCCGCAAGAGATACCAGCGACTGGATCGGAAATTGGTACACCTGCATCCATAAGAGCGAGCGTTCCGCCACAGATCGAAGCCATAGATGTCGAACCGTTCGAAGACATAACTTCAGAAACGAGACGAATCGTGTAGGCAAAGTGATCTTCCGCAGGAATGACGGGAAGGAGCGAGCGTTCTGCGAGAGCTCCATGACCGATTTCGCGGCGGCCGGTGAAACCGAAACGTCCGGCTTCTCCAACTGAGAATGGAGGGAAGTTGTAATGAAGCATGAAGGACTTGGATTCAGGTCCTCCAGTGACTGCGTCGAGGCGTTGAGCTTCGTTCGTCGGTCCGAGTGTAGCGAATACCATCGCTTGGGTTTCGCCACGAGCAAAGATAGCTGAACCGTGAACACGTGGCATTACGCCGACTTGGCTCTTCAGTTCACGCAATTGGTCAGGTCCGCGTCCGCCGGCGCGAACTTGCTTTTCGAGAATAGGAGCGCGGTAAGCTGCTTCCTGTAGCTCTTCCATCGCCATGGCGAGTTGATTGGGATTGTACTCGTCACCGAGCTTCTCTTTAAGAGCAGCGCTTGCCTGAGCTTTAAGTTCGCCCATCTTTCCGTTGCGCTCTTGCTTGTCGCCAAGACGAGCGGCTTCGTTGATTCCCGATCCGATCAGGCCTTCGACGATTTCCTTGATTTCAGGTTTGAGAACGACGAGTGGGAAAACTGATTTTTCCTTGCCTGCGATCGATACGAGTTTTTCGATACCGGCGATGATTGGCTGGATCGCATTGTGAGCGAATTCCAACGAATTGAGGAAATCTTCTTCCGGCAACTGCGCGGCACTACCTTCGATCATGAGCATATCGGTTTTTGTACCGACGTAGATGAGATCGAGATCGGAAGAGTATTGCTCTTCGAGAGTTGGGTTGGTGATGAATTCGCCATCGATACGTCCAACGCGAACGGCGCCGATTGGACCATTCCAAGGAATGTTGGAGATTGCCAATGCAGCAGAAGCTCCGTTGAGCATGGAGATATCAGGCTCGTTGGTCTTGTCCGTAGAGAGAAGGAATCCGATGATTTGAACTTCGTTCAAAAAACCCTTTGGAAAGAGCGGGCGACAAGGACGGTCGCAAAGACGTGATGTCAGGATTTCCTTTTCGGTTGGACGAGCTTCGCGCTTGAAGTATCCGCCTGGGATACGGCCTGCTGCCGAGTACTTTTCGCGGTAGTCAACTGTAAGCGGAAACCAGTCTTGGCCTTCGCGAACGGTGCTTGCTGCGGTGGTGGAGACGAATACGCAGGTTTCGCCTACGTTTACGGTGACGGATCCGCCTGCGAGACCAGCAAGGTCTCCGGTAGAGATCGTCATGTTCAGCTCATCGATTGTTACACTGTGTTTTTGTATCATATTATATATTACAGTATCGCGACTGAGCGAGAAGGCTCGAAAGAGAGATTTCCGGGTGAAAACGAATGCTCGTTCTCATTCGGAAATATCCCTGATAGCCATGTTCCCTTCAGTGCGATTTTGGTTTTTGGTTTTTAGGTATAAAAAAGGGCCTGAGCCTCGTGACTGAGTCGAGAGGATGCAGGCCCAAATTAGATGAAATGAGCGCTTCTGAAATGCAGAGCGCTCATTCGCTTACAAAGTAGGTTAGAAACCTATCTGCGAAGATTGAGGCGCTGCAGCATCTCGTTGTACTTGGAGAGATCGTGCTTCTTCAAGTAATCGAGGAGCTTGCGACGGCGGCTTGCCATCGCGAGAAGTCCGCGGCGTGTATGAAAGTCCTTGCGGTGTGCTCGCAAGTGCTCGGTTAGGTGGTTGATGCGAGCGCTCAGAAGAGCGATTTGTACGTCGCAGGAACCTGTGTCCGAATCGTGCGTTTTGAAGTCGCTGACGATTTTAGTTTTATCGATTGCTTTGCTGTGTGGCATATTAGTCTATAATCTCACGGAAAAAGAGATTTCCCGTTTGGGAAACCGTTAGCCAGGCGCGTCGCCGAGCTAACCGCTATCATCCGGGATTGCCCCGGATTCTCCGTGGAGGAGAGCAGTAAAACCGCAGACCTCTAGCGTAAGGGGGACCAC
>JBNMOQ010000132.1:0-13642 GCA_051275055.1 Candidatus Pelagisphaera sp. | reverse complement strand
ACAGCATCGCCCCGAACACCCGATCCTCCCAAACGACTGAAAAATGAGCGAACGGATTGCTAGAGGCATTCCTCAGAAGCGGAACGGACGGAATCTTCAAAGTCAGCCAAGCAGCCACCCCCGAAGCGACTGCCATCGCTAAATACAAAGCGCGATAGAATCCCAAATCCGCATCGAGTAACCGACCACTATAATAGGCAAACGGTATAGAGGTCAAAACCCCCAAAGTCATACTAATCGAAACCAATTTCCCGCGTTTGGATGAAGCGAAATTATTGGAATATATTTGAAGAAACAAGGGCGTTTGTTGAGCCATCACTGCCGCTCCAAAAAAGCCGACGAACAAAAAGAACCCCACATAATTACTCACCGCAGCCAGAGCTAGCAGAACTGCGTTAATGAAATAAATGATCCCGCACAATGTTGCCGCCTTTATCCGAGACCGCCCAAAATAGAAAACCGAAATCGGATTAAGCAAAAGACCCGCCATAAACGCGCTCGTGATCAGTCCCTTCTGAAAAGCGGTTCCATCGAAGTAGCGCGTAACGACCAACAAAGCCAAAGCCTGCCAACCCATCTCGAAAAACCCGCTCACAGTTCCACGCAAAGCATCCAGACGAAACGTCTTGCGAGCGATGGAATCATTAGGGCCAATCATTTTCCGATGAACATGGATACCCAGACAACTCACCGCAACTCCTTAGAGCCTCGCTCGCTCAATGACCAACCAAGCTAGACAAGGATCGCCGACTGCGTCCCTAGCAGCTCGAAAAACGTAGTCCGAGACTACTTCAAAGCGCCAACGCCAATTATTCCTCAACAATCGCTAAAGGTTTTTCTTCGCCTATCGAACGCCTGAGCTTGGCAACGGCAACAATGTGACGAAAATTCGCTTCTAGACGATTCGTACGCGAATTAGTGAGCGCGAATCGAGTTTCGAGAACATCCAATTGATTAATCGCTCCAGCCTCATAACGACTATCCGCCAGCCTCAACGCTTCCTCGGCTTGCTCGACAACTTTCTCCGCCGCCTTCACCAACTCAACCGCTTCTTGATGTTCGGACATCGCCTGACGCACTTCGACCTCGATAGTCAAACGCAGCGATTCCCGATCGATCCTAGATTGTTCCAACTGCGATTTCGCCTGGCGAACACGTCCATGGCGTCGAGAGCCATCGAAAATATCCCAACTAGCGACAACTCCCACCGTCCAGCCATCCGGTCCATCGTCGAACGATTCCGAAAAATTGCTCTTTCGCTTTCCGTAGCTACCTATCAAATCCACACTCGGACGATAATCCGATTGTGCAATCTCCAATCCGGCATTGCGTGCCTCTTCGATCAAACCTAGCCGCTCCAACTCGGAACGATTATCCAAGGCGCTATTCAAACTATCGGTAAGATCGAAACTCGCTGGCGAGTAATCCAATTCACCCAAAAATTCTGGGATTTTCTCCAAGTTCGCCGAATCTCGACGGTAGTTACCGTAACCAATGCTTTGCCGTAGTTGGTCAATCGCTACACGAAAAGCGCTTCTGCGACGGATCAATGCCGGCTGTGCATTTGCGAGCAGTACTTCTGATCGCAACACTTCGAAATCGGAAACCGATCCAGCCTTCAACCGATTCTTCGCGTCTTGCAACACCTCCTCGAGTAAGGCAACATTCTGTTCCTCGACGCCAATCTGATCACGAGCCAGTAGAGTTGTATAGTACCGAGTAGTCACTTCGAGCATCGCGTCCATAATTGTCGTTTCAAGAAATAGGCGAACCGATTCTCTTGTCAGATCTTGTGCTTTCAACGCGGCTGATATACCGCCGCCCTTGTAGAGGGCCTGGCGAACATTAAGACTGATCCCCCAAGTATTATCGCTGGCCGTACCAAACCCCTCCACGACTTCACTCAAACCAGTATCCAGACGTTGATAGTCAGCATCCAATGTTAAACTCGGCCGCGCCTGAGCCTTCACCTCGACGATCAGCCCTTCCTGCTCCTCAATTTGCTCGATTGCTCGACGAATCGCGAAATTGTTTTCCAAAGCATACCCCTTGGCGATTTCCAAATCGAAAGTATCCGGCACCTCAGGCGGCAGCTCTTTTTCTTGAGCAAAACCGATCGAAAATATGGATACAGCAATGACAGCTACGATACCTGGGTTCCTTCTCATACGTTCGCCTCCACTTCGTCGTTTTGGTGATTTTTTCCTAAAAGCATATACAAAGAGGGCACGATGAAGAGTGTAAAGAGCGTTCCGATCGCCATACCGCCAACGAGCACTAGGCCGATCGAATTACGAGCTGCCGCGCCCGCGCCTGAAACGAACACCAACATTATATGACCAAATACGGTCGCCGCGGTCGTCATTAAAATCGGTCGCAAACGCGTGGCTGCAGCCTCGCTCGCAGCCTTCAATTTGCTACGCCCACGCCCCTGCAGGACATTGGCGAATTCGACGATCAAGATACTGTTCTTCGTAACGAGTCCCAGCAGAGTGATCATCCCCACTTGCGAATAGATATTCCAGGAAGTCGTCCAACCCCAGCTCCAATGCGGCGTAAACGGATCGCCCGGCGCCCGCAGAGCTGTAAAGATTAACGCTCCGAACATCCCTAAAGGAACCGAACCTAGAAGAATTACCAGCGGATCGCGGAAACTGTTGAATTGGGCCGCTAAAACCAAGAAGACCAATACAAGCGAAAGCATCAGCATCGGCAAGAAGCTGCTTCCCTCCTGCCTGAGCTGTCGAGATTCACCCGCATAATCGAGTACATAACCTTTAGGCAAGATTTTCGCGGCTTCGCCTTCGAGCACCTTCAATGCCGTATCCAAAGGAGCCATCGCGATCCCTGAGATCTTGACTGAATTCAACTGATTGAATCGATTCAATGTACGCGGCTCTACTGAATTCTCAATGGTCGCAAAACTAGACAATGGCACCAATGCTTCATTCGGTCCTCGCACATACAATTCCTTAAGATCTTCAGGAGTCATGCGACCCGAACGCTTCACTTGTGGAATCACTTTATAACTACGTCCATCGATCGAAAAACGGTTTACGTAGTTGCCGCCCAACAACACACTCAGATCTCTTCCCACGTCCGACATGTTCAAACCCAGAGCCGCCACTTTATCGCGATCGAATACGATCTTCGACTGTGGATCGTCGATTTTAATATCGATATTTGGCGGAAACGCAAAGAGCCCACTAGCAGTCGCGTTTCCAGCGACTTGCTGAGACAAGGCCGCTATTTGTTCAATCTCAGCTGACGCGGAAATCACGAACTCCACCGGAAAATTGCTTCCACCTGGCAAAGCCGGCGGCAGGACCGGAAAGATCTGAAACCCCGGAATCGAGCTCAACGCAGGAATCACGCTTTGTCTGATATGAATAATATCTCGATCGCGTTCACCCCAAGGCGCAACGACCAATCCGCCAATGCTACTCGTTGGAAACGTTATCTGAAACGAATTGGCATATTCCGGAACCGACTCGAATGCATCCTGGATCTGACCGGCGAAATGCTCCGCCTGCTCAATTGTCCCATTCGACGGTGTACTCGCTATTCCAAGTACAAAACCCTGATCCTCCACGGGAGCCAATTCAGTCGACATCGACGAAAGAACATAAAGCGGGAGAATAAGAAACGTCAGGAATCCCCAAAGCAAATACACCGCTGGCCGTGCCTTTAACGTACCTTCGATCATCTTCCGGTAGCGTTCTCTCAGTCGATCGAAGAATCGATTCGTCAAGCCAGTCAGCCCCTTTTCCTCGCCCTTCGCGCTGAGGATTTTCGAGCACATCATTGGCGAAAGCGTCAAAGCGACCACGCTGGATACAATCACCGCTCCTGCCAGCGTGATCGTGAATTCTCGAAATAGCGAACCGGTCAAACCTCCCTGAAATGCGATTGGCGTATAGACAGCCGCTAGCGTAATTGTCGTAGCGATAATCGGTCCCACCAATTCCCTAGCCCCGAATAAGGCAGCGTCGAACTTGCTGTAACCTTCGCGCAAATGCCTCTCGACATTCTCGACTACGACAATCGCATCGTCCACCACTAATCCAACCGCTAGAACGATCGCCAGCAAGGTCAGCAAATTGATGCTAAACCCGAAGAGCTGCATGATGAAGATCGAGCCGATCAATGAAACCGGAATCGCCACGATTGGAATAAGCACCGAACGAAACGAACCTAGGAAAAAGAAAATCACGACCACCACGATCAGCAGCGTCTCGGAGAGCGTCACCACAACTTCCTTCAACGCGGTTTCGATGTATTGGGTAGCGTCATACGCCACGCTTCCTTCGAAGCCGACTGGAAAACGTTCCTGCATCGCTTCGAGTTCCTTAGTGACCTCTCGAGCGACCGTTAGCGAATTCGCCGAAGGCATGGTCCAGACGCCGATAAAAACAGCCTTCTCCCCACCGAATCGAATATCCGTATCATAATTATCAGCACCCAAGGAAACTTCCGCGACATCGGTGAGTCGAACGATTTTATCGCCCTCTTTCTTCAATACCATATTACGAAACTCCTCGACCGAAGTCAGGTTCGTATTTGTGGTCAGCTTAACCTGCTGGTAATTTCCTTTGGTTCTACCGATCGCCGAAAGCGCATTGTTATTCGCCAGGGCGGCACGTACTTCCGTCGCGCTAACATTAAATGCCGCCAGCTTTTCTGGAATCATCCAAATTCGAATCGCGAACGTTCGCGCTCCGAGTAAATCCGCACGTTGCACGCCATCGACAGCCGTCAACGTCGGCTGCACCACACGCGTTAAGTAATCCGTTATCTCATTACTTTCCAGGTCGCTCGACTGAAAACGCAGATACATCGAAGCGAACTGCGTATCCGCCGTTTCAATATTGATAATCGGGACCTCCGCCTCCGGAGGCAAATCTCCGCGGACCTGATCTACCTTGGAGGAAATCTCCGCCAAGGCTTTAGTCGGATCCGCGTTGAGTTTCAAACGAATCGTGATCGTCGAAAAACTCTGCGAACTGCTAGACTCCATATAATCGATATCATCCGCAGCAGCGATCGCTCGCTCGAGTGGAGTCGTAACGAACCCCCTAACCAAATCGGCATCCGCTCCAATATAAGGAGTCGTCACCGTAACCAACGCGTTCTCGCTCGCAGGATATTGCCGGACCGTAAAGCCGCCCGACCCCTGAATCGCATTGTAAATTGCCTGTCCGCCAGCGATCAAAATTACCAGATTGACGACGATCGCCAAGACCGGTTTCCGGACGAATATGTCCGTAAAAGATTTTTTGGATTCACTCATACCGAGTTACGCTTAATTTCGTTATTAGGAATCCGCGGGTTTCGGATTGAGCGAAACCTCCAGGGCTTTGGAATTATCAATCACGATTGATCGACCATTGAAAAGTTTGAACGCCCCAGCGGTCACCACTTCCTCGCCAGCCTCCAGGCTATTCAAGATCGCTACGAAATCACCTTTCGTACGTCCCAACTTCACAAATCGTTGCTCGACGACCTTCCCGGACTCTCCGGACTTCACAACGAAGATCGTATTGCCATAAGCTTGATAGTAAACCGCTGTTCCAGGGACAGCAACGACCATAGAAGCCTCAGGCTGCACGATGCTAACATTGGCAAACATCCCCGGCCTCAAAGCGCCGTCATCATTAACCAATACTCCGCGAACGCGAAACATCCGATTCGACAGATCCAAATCTGGATCGATCGCTTCAACCGCCCCTTCGAACAAACGACCCGGATAAGTATCCATCTCCAACCTAAAAGCGTATCCATTTTTCACCTTGGTCACTTGCTGCTGAGGCAAGGAAAAGTCGACGTACATTGGATTGATTGACTGCAATGAAACCACAACCGACCCAGGATTCAAATATTCGCCCACGTCTACCTGACGAATCCCCAAGCGTCCCGCAAACGGAGCTCGAATTATTTTCTTTTCAAGCGTTGCACGAACTTGCTCCACCACAGCTTTCGTTTCCTTGGCCCGAGCATCAGCGGTATCCAATTCAGACTGAGCGATCGATCTGCTGGCCCGAAGCTCCTGCGCTCGCTTCAAATTCACTTCAGCCAAATCATGTGTCGCTTTCGCCGACTCGAGCTGAGCTCGCTCCGTTGACGTATCAAGCTCGAACAGCAAGTCGCCCGTTTCCACAGATTCCCCCGAATCGAAGTGAATCTCAGAAACGGTACCAGACACTTCAGCGGAAACCATTACACCCTGAGACGCACGTAACGTTCCCACTGCGGTCACCACGTTTTCCCACACCATTTCCTCAGCCTCGCGAGATGTCACCGTTTCCGGCGGCATAACGAACGGCGGCGACCCGGCAAATTGCGGAGCCTTAACAAGAAAGATGCCAACTAAGAGAGCGACGATGATCCCAATAACGATTAAAAATGCTTTTAACATGATACAAAAAACTAAGACGTTTTCGAAACGTGCTTCCCGTTACCAGAGAATCCCTTTTCGTTTCCATTTAAACGACAATGCCCAACACACTGCTTTCGCCAACAGACGAAACGCTCATCCATATGAATGCCAATCTAAAACGTAGCAAAAAACCAATGGAAATACAAAAGGAGTGTCTCCCATTTCGATTCACCCCCAGAACCTCACTAAAAGTAACACTATTAAGCGTTATTTTTCCCCACGAAGGACACAAAAATCACGAAGAAGCCTTAGGTCCGCGCTCATCAAGCCCTTCGTGGGCGATCTATTTTCATGAAACGTTTAGGTTAAAAAAACAGATACCGGTTTTTCAATTCGCAAGAAATCATTAGATATTCCAGATGGGCTCCGGAAGGGTTTGTTGTGCTGTTAGGCTTTCAGTTGATGCGGCTCGTTCGGCGATCGAGCCCTACTTTTTGGTTTTCAAACCTTCATTGGCGACGCAGGAGCCATCCTTATTTGTCTCGGCCGCCGAGGCATCCTAGCGAAGCGATGACTAATATTGTCATCGGCCTTCGGCCTAGGAGTCTCGCTGTCGCTCGCCAATAAGGACCCCTGACAAGTCATGGGATTAAGGTTTTAGAACTTTCATTGTTTGAGAATTATCAGTGTTCATCAGTTGCTCAGTGGTTATCAGATTTTCAAAGGTCTTTTCAATGATCTGTATGTATGAAACTTTCAAGATGATGCACTATTTCCTCAAATCCGGGATCGGTTCGCTCACCAGATACGGATCGCGATGCGGCTCCAGTTCGTCTCCCTGAGACTGCGCCCAGGCAGCTAATTCTCGCCTCAACCCATTCATCACGTCGCGGAATTCAGGATTGCGCGCCAAATTATCGTTCTCCATCGGATCCGCTTCCAGATCGAACAACTCGAATTCTTCGCGAGTGTAATAACCGCGGATAATCGCAGCTGCCATCGGATCCGACTTGGCCGCTTCGTCCCAGGAATCCCAATAAGCCCCCGCTCCATCTTTACGCAACCGATCGGAGTGATTCGTAAAATAAGCGTCGTGACGCAGATTGTGGATATACTTGTACTTCCCGATTCGCACGCTGCGAATAGGGAAAATATTCATCGTTCCATCGCCCGTATGCGTCGTAAAAATCCGATCGCGGTGATCGGTCTCCTTTCCATTGAGCACCCGGAGAAACGACTGTCCATCAATCCCCTTCGGGCTTTGAGCACCTGCAACATCGATTAAGGTAGGGACGATATCGACCCAACTGACCATCGCGTTCGTACGCTCGTTTTTCGAGATAACACCCGGCCAAGAAACAATCATAGGAATGCGCGTACCCGTATCGTACAGATTCCATTTTCCGCGTGGCCATTGACCTCCATGGTCGCTCGTAAAAAGAAATAAGAAATTCTCGCCAAACTGCTCTTGAGCTATCCGATGGATACGTCCCATCTCCTGGTCCATCCCCGTAATATCCGTCATGTAACGCGCCCAATGTTCCCGTGTCTCCGGTGTATCCACCAAATAAGACGGCAGCGTGATCGCGTTGGAGTCATAGATCGACTCCTTACTCCAGGCTACGTGCGGACGGCGATCGCCCACAAGCAAACACACCGGTCCTTCAATATCCGTTTCCGCGAACCATTTCGTCACGTTCTCGGACATATCCGTCGGCCGGCGCGAATTCATATCCGCGCCAGGGAAATCCCGGCTCCCATGAGCCACCTTTCCAAACGAAACAACCGTGTACCCCTTCTCTTGAAGAATCGGGAAAAGAAACTCCGTTCCTGGCTTCACCTGACTATGATTCGGGTGAGCTCCATGACGAGCAGGCATCAGTCCAGTAAGCAGCGAAAAACGATTTGGGCAGCAAGATGGCGAAGCCACATAAGCCTCATCGAAAGTCACCCCATTTGACGCTAGCATATCCATCGTCGGCGTCGCCACCTCAGTAGATCCATAAACAGAACTCTCCGCGCGACCCATATCGTCGGAGATAAACACGACCAAATTCGGCAATTCACTGGCAGCGTGAAGATGTAGACTAGCCACAACCCCAAAGAGGACATGGAGAAAAAGTGGCGGTGTAAAACGAGGTAATAGATTCATTCAATCTTAGGTATTATTTTTTGTGACGAACTTAAGCAAGTCAGCTTGCCTACGGTTAAAACTATGCCCAGAAAAAAGAACTGAAGCAATTCCATCGCTCCTTCGCAGTCGCTAGGATGCCCTTTGGGCAAATAAGGTTGGCTCCTTCGTCACCAAAAAAGGTTCTGGATTTGGCCAAAGAAACCTTATTTCCGGCGAAGCCGGATCCTTAATGGCTCGCAGAGCGAGACTCCTAGCGACTGCCAAGGAGTGATGACAATCTCAACGGATACTCTCTTGCTTCGCCCGTTCTTTTGGCAATGGAACGCGAGCCATCGGAATAAACCCATCGACAGAAACCCGCCCGTTCGAAACCGAGTAGCCAACAGGTTCTTTCACCATTTCATCCAAGCTCACGCGAGATACCCTAGATGCCATTTCACTTCTAAAGAGCTCAATGACACCAGAGAACTTTTGGTCGTACGCCAAATTTGTGAATTCATTAGGATCGCTATCATGATCGTAAAGTTCCTCCAAACGATTCCACTCGTAATAGATGTAGCGATATCGATTCCCGCGCAATGCATGACCCGTCTTATTTCCTGGATACGTAAAACTAGTCAGAGCGCTATGCGTTCGCTCAGCCTTCGAATCTTCGAGCAAAGGAACCACGCTCGCTCCATCGCAGTGATCGGGAATTTCATAGCCAGCCAAGTCAACAAGCGTTGGATACAAATCGAGCAAGCTCACCGGTTGGGAAACGATAGACCCAGGCTTAGTCACTCCAGGAGCTTTAACGAAAAAAGGAACGCGGGTCGCCTCTTCCCAAAGCGTAAACTTCTCCCAGTTCTCTTTTTCGCCGATGTGCATTCCATGGTCGGACCATAAGACCACAATAGTCTCATCCGCTTTGCCGGATTCCTCGAGCGCATCCAGCAAGCGCCCGACTTGAGCATCCGCGAAACTGATCGACGCCAAATAAGCCTGGATTACATGCTTCCACTGTTTATTTTCCAAAACGAATTTGTGCCACCCACGACGCGGGTGAACCAAAGCATCTTCCAAGTCGTTTTCCATTATCTCCAACTCAGGAATCTCATCCAATGGATACATATCGAAATACTTTTGCGGCACCTCCCACGGCATATGCGGACGAAAGATGCCGCAGGCCAGAAAAAGAGGATTTTCGCGAGGACGCTTCAATTCGTAGCTCGCCCAACCGACCGTCTGATGATCCGCCATTTTTTCGTCCGCAGCCTCGATAGGGCCCCAGGTAAACCACTTCAGGCGTCCGCCCTTAAAACTATCTGGATTGATCACTTTTTCGGGAGCGCTGATCTGATGCGGTATCGGTACCGAAACGCTCGGATAATAGAAATCCCATCCATCGGGATCCGCTTGATTCGACGTCAGCCAAGGCGGGGCCAACGAATGATAGATTTTTCCGCCCGCCAAGGTTTCGTATCCGCGGTTCTTGAAAAACTGCTCCACGGTTTCGATTTCCTCGAGCATGGGAATCTCCCTCCACTTGGGCCCGTCATACCATACATTCTGCATAACACCGCTCTTCGATGGTTGAACCCCCGTCATGTTCGCCAAACGCGACGATGCGCAAGCCGGCGAAGCGCAATGGGCATTCGCAAACGTTGTAGATTCCACTGCCAGGCGGTCAAGATTCGGCGTTTTCGCAATACCCAATCCCCCAAGCGGTCCAATCCAATCGTTCATATCATCGACCGCTATAAAAAGGATGTTCGGTTGCTTTGCGCCAAAAACCGAGACCCCAATTACTCCGACCAGTAACACTAAAATCAATACAATCCTGCTCCTTTTCATAGTGGTTTCTTCAATTAGATCCAATTTATTAAACGAGCTCTTCTCTAAGTTATAGGAGCGCGTTTTTCCCATGTGCGTCAACCTAAGAAATCTCGAATGAATTTTTTGCCACAAAAAGGCACAAAACCCGTACTCTGCGACCCTCGCTATAACTCGGGATTACCTTTAAAACAATTTCATGGCCCTAAGTTGAGCTAATTCCCTCCCGAAGTTATAACGAAGGCCACACAACCGAATCTTTTGTGCCTTTTCGTGGCAAAAATAACTGTCTTAGGCGTTAGGTTGACGCCTATGGGTTTATCCCGCGATTTCTCATTTTCAAACTCATGCATATATAATATCGTGGGATCAACCCGCTCCTACATTCTTTCACTATCCAATCATGGCCTATTCGCTTCGAGAGTTCCCCACTTCTTATATCGTGCTTTCATACGCTCGGAATAAATCTCAGGGGCTGGTCCGCTCTTACCGGGCATCACCAGGCTTTCGTATCCTGCTAGATCCGCAGGACGCACTCCTCGCTTCCAAGCGTGCGATGCGAACTCGGTTGGTTGATAAGGTCCGACAAAGTCGATATTCAAATTGGATGTAATACGTCCATCCAAACGAAGTGCCCAGAAACACGCATTCACGAAAAGTCTCCGAAGACCATCATCCAAAAGATCAACCGAGGCTCCATGAGTACAGGTCAACACACGCCCCTTCTCACCCACATCTCGCAATCGCGTCCACACTCCCGGTACGGCATACAAAGCAGGATGCGGAGAATCATCGGCAGACATTCCCACTAAAGGCTGAGCCATGACTAAAGGCCAGCTTCCCGCTCGAGGTGACGTTAAGTATCCGCCCGTTTGGACATGCATTTCGCCCACTCCGGTCAACACCGAATGATCCTTTTTGCCAGGAAGCGGAATCAGTCGCGTGCTATGAATATGATTGTCTCCGTGATGCGCCACCCACGTTTCGCCCAGTACCTGTCGACCGAAACCGCCTTCGTATTGTTTATCTCCATACGCGCTGTCATACTTGCGCCACTGACCATCTGGAATTTTAAACGGATGCGTCGACGTACGCAGCGCAATGATTGGCTTGCCCGATTTTACGTACTTATCGAAATGAGCCATCTCGTCGTCAGGCAGGTTCTGAGCACGCATGAACATAAACAACAGGTCCGCGTTCTCCAAAATCTGAAGTCCTATCAAATTCGGCCCCTGCGGTTCAATCGTTCCATCGTCGGCCAGGGTAAAGAGAATCGTACAACGAAAGCCATGATGCTTCGCCAGAATTTTCGCCAAAGCGGGCAACGATTCTTCCGACCGGTATTCTCGCTCGCCCGCGATAAACACGATATGCTTGCCGGAATTCTCTTCGCCATAAACGACCCGAAAATCTTCGGGTGATAGCGTTTGAGAAAATGCAAGGAAATGGCCACACACAAACGCAGCTAGAAAAACAATTAGAGAACCTGATTTATGGATATTCATACGTTGAAACACTACAGTTTCCTCGGATCCAAAACGGCGTGCTTCACACCTTCGCGATTGTAGGTGTAGCTAATATGCACCCGCCCATCGCCAGCTTGAATTACCGCAGGATAAGAAAACTCTCCCCAATGCCGCCGATCCACGCCAGTAGGCGCTTTTTCCGTCAACTTCTCCAAAGTCACCACTGGCTTCCAATTTTCACCGTCATTTGAAATCGCTACATTAAGCATCGCCCGAGAGCCAATGCCTCCATTGAACTCCTTGCGAGTAGTATGGTTGTAGACCAGCAACTGCCTTCCATCCATCAGCGTAACCGCATCCGTACCCGCGCTCGGATTGGGCAGCTCCGTCGCTTCCATGGCGCTCCAGCTCCGCCCTCCATCATTCGACCAGCTTTGCGAAACCACTTGCTGCTTGGTGCGGCAGAGTACCTGCATCCTGCCCTGGGCATAACTCAAGATGCTCGGTTGAATCGCGTCGAAATCGATCCCATCGTTTATCGGTCCAATTACCTCCCAGGTTTTTCCCAAGTCGCGGGTCAATTCGAAATGCACGCGCCAATAGTTGCTATCGATATCACTCCCACTCTCAAGTTCAACCTCCGAACTGCTCGGACAGAGAATAGAACCATCCGCCAATTGGATCGGCTTATTCTTCACAGGTCCTAGCAAGTGACCAATTCCGAAATGCTCGCCTAGTTTAGTCGGCCACGACCACGATTGCCCGCCATCCTCCGACGTTGTCAGCATGCCCCACCAATTGTCCGGATTCGGACCGACCTTATAAAAGAGCATCAACGGACCTTCGCGAGGCTGAAACAAAACTGGATTCCAACAGGCATAACGCAAATTCATCGATTGAACGCCATTAACGACTTCGATCGGTTCGGACCACCGACCGCCTTCCTTCCGCGACAACCAAATCCCCACATCCGGATCTTTTTCCTGTGTCCCGCCAAACCAAGCCGCGACAAGACCCGTCGGCGTTTCTACGATCGTCGATGCGTGACACTCCTTCGTCGGCTTGTGCGCAATCGAGAAAATTTGCTCGGCAGCGATCAATGCTCCTCGACCCACCTCAGCAACCGGAGGCAATTCGAAATCCTTGGCTGAAACGGAAACACTCAATCCGACCAGAACAGACAGTAACCAAAATCTGGGGTACGATTTCATAATCCCCAGCATTCAGCAAATAGTGCTCGGAGCAAGCCTAGGAATTGGCTAGAGAAATCAGTCGCCCCTCGCGCCTAAAAGATTCGATCTCGCTCGCATTCACCTTTTTTCACGGCAGCCCACTCGTCCAAATGGAAGCCCAGGTCTCCACTGAACGCGACGCCACTGCATTCCTCTACCAAGTGGGATTGGCTAAGTCCAAAACCGAAGGCCATCAGCTCCGCTGGGTCGAACCGCTCGGTAAAGCCCAGTCGAGTTTCCTGAAAGACGAATAAGTAAATCGTGATACCCTACGGACGCGTCTAGGCGACGCCTACTGCAGTGAACGTCACCGGGGCTCCAATTTTAGGTTTCAGGTGAACAATAAAGGTTAGAATCGCTTGATAACTGCAGAGATGGAGCGGCAAGTGACCGACCTTTGTTCTATCTTCCGGGAAGATTCTTCCAAAGCCCAAAAGTAGGGTTTATAACTACACATAGTAAACATTAACGTTAAGTAAAAAGTGGTTATTTTTACTTATTACCAAATAAAAATGCAGATTATACCTAAAGAGGTAGGCGGACATGACGTAAGTCTATTGGTAATAACAACTAGGTAATAAAAACAATAATATAAGTATTGTCGGTAAAACAAACACCAATA
>JBNMOQ010000131.1:0-13911 GCA_051275055.1 Candidatus Pelagisphaera sp. | reverse complement strand
AGTATCCGGATTTTCATGATGCGAAAATGCCTTTGGGCGTAGCGAATTGCTTTCTCGATAAGACGCCGGTTTACCTCAAGCCGATTGCGCGACTTCTACGTTTTTCAGGAGACATGGAGTTGGGATTGCAGCAATTGAAGGATGCGGAGACGAAGGGGTTTCTAACGCGACATGAAAGCCTGTATTACCAAGTAGCGATTCAGTGGGTGGTACTTGAAGACAAGGAGACGGCCAAGCAAATCTTGGATCGGTTCATCGAGCGTTTTCCGCGAAATGCGAATAGCTTGCTTTTGCGGGCGCATTTGGCGAGGCAATTGGAGGATTTCGAAATGGCTTCGAATTTGTACGAGATGATTTTGTCGATGCCTGAAGTCGACTATTTGAAGGACGTCCGCGATTGGGTTGTTTGGTATTCGGGAAATGCTGCACTGCATCTCGAAGACGCTGAGTCTGCTCTCGCTAAAGCGGAGTTGGTTTTGGATACAGTTGAGGGAGAGAGGAAGGAACTTCGAGCCTGGGCTTATACGTTAAAAGGGAACGCGCTCGTTCATTTGGGGAAACGAGAAGAGGCCCGGGAGGTATTTAGCTTCGTAAAGAAAAGGGACAATGGGGAGGCGTACAAGGCGGTCCGCGGAACCTTGGAAGAGATGCGACAGGATGATGCGGCCTCGGATCAGTGATGTTCTTCGTGCGCGCGAGTGGGCTCGAGGTGAGTGGTTACCAGGACAGGTGTCTCAATGGCCGATTCAATTCGCTGCTCGATTATCGTGGCTTGGCGGTGAGCTTCTTTGATCGATAGCTCGTCCGGAAAGAGGAGATGCAATTCTATGCGATAGCCATCGCCAGTCGATAGGTGACGGATACCGTGAAAGTCTATTTCAAATTCGTCTTTTGCTTTTTCTAGGGTGTCGGTGATGATTTGGTCGATCTCGGGATCTGCAGTGTCGAGTAGTCCATTGATACTTTGCCGCATTAGTTTGAAACCGGAAAAGAGAATATGGATAGCCAGGACGATCGCGCAAATGGGGTCGAAATAGTGCCAACCAGTGAACCATGCTAAACCTACGCCGAGTAGGACGCCAAAACTAGTCCAAGCATCAGTGAGGACGTGCTTGCCATTCGCTTCGAGGATAAGCGAACGTTTGCGTTTCCCGACTAGTATCAAGTAGCTCCCCAGTGCTGCATTTATAACGAGGGCTGCTCCGATCAACCAAAGTCCGGTATCCAGTTTTTGTATTTGAATGCCGGCGATCAGGTTTTCGATGGTCTCGTAGATAATGAACAAGGCCGCTATGATAATCATGGCTCCTTCGAAGCCGGCGGACATGAAACTTATTTTGGCGTGACCGTAGTGGTGTTCTTGGTCAGCGGGTTTGGCAGCTAGCCGGAGACTGTAAGCGGCGAAACCGACTGCGATTACATGTACGATCGATTCAGCGGCATCGCTAAGAATCGCGCTGGAGTGGGTTAATGCATAGGCGTAGAATTTGAGAAAGAACATGCCGATGCCCACGATGAGCGAAAGGCGCATCGCGAAGTGTTTTTGGCGTTCTGAATCATGGGAAGCTTCGACCACGTTTGTTAGGTACGGGAAAACATTGGATCAATCAAATGATAAACGCTTATCGGCCATGGAGAGGGTTCATTTGATAGAGGAAGTTTATCCCCAAACAGTCGCACACAGCCAAAATTGACTTCATGGTTCGTTGGGGCGACGATCCCTGCCATCGTGAAGATTTGGATACAGCTATTTATCGTAGGGCCGCTAGTTTGGAAGCTTGTCGACGAAATCGGCGATGCGTTCGACGGCGCTTTGAAGCTGGTCACTTGAAGTTGCATAGCTGAAGCGGACATAGCCTTCGCCGTTCTGCCCGAAATCGGTTCCGGATACGCAGGCGACGCCTGCTTCTTGAAGAAGGCGTTCCGCGAGGATTGCGGATGGAATCCCGAGATTAGAAGTGTTGACGAAGGCATAGAAGGCTCCTTCGGGAAGTCGACAGCTCAGGCCTTCGATCTGATTGAGACCTTGGATAAATCGATCGCGACGCCCCTGGTAGCGTTCGACTATCTCGGCGATATAGCGGTCGCCGTGTTCGATTGCAGCGACTCCTGCTTTTTGGGTAAATCCGGCGGTGCAGCCGACTGCATGCGTGATCAGAAGCGAGACCTTCTGAGCGAGTGTTTCGGGCATCACTGCATAGCCAAGCCGCCAACCGGTCATCGCGTAGGATTTTGAAAATCCGTCGACTACGATGGTTCGTTCGGGCATTCCATTGATCGCGTGAATGGATTCGGCTTCGATGCCGTTGTATACGAGGCGCGAGTAGATTTCATCGCTCATTACCCAAAAATCGTGTTTTTGGGCGAGTTGGGCGATGACTTCGAGATCGGCCTTCGGAATGACGCCGCCGGTCGGATTGGCGGGCGAATTTAGGATAAGCAGTTTTGTGTGCGGGGAAATCCGTTCGGCGAGTGCTTCGAGGTCGAAGGAAAAGCTATTGGACTCGACCAATGGTACCGGTACTGGCGTGCCGCCTGCGAGTTCGATCGTCGAACGGTAGGACGGAAACCCGGGATCGGGGTAGAGAACTTCGTCGCCGGCTTCGATGAGCGCTAGCATTGGAAAAAGAAGAACCGGCTTGGCTCCGGGAGCCACTACTACCTGGGCCGGGTCTGCGTGGATAGAGCGTCGTTGACTATATTGGGCGATGGTTTCTCGAAGATCGGCATAGCCTTCGGGGGGATTGTAGCGAGTGAACCCTGCGTCGATCGCATCTTTCCCAGCCTGGATGATTTCGGGAAACGTACTGAAGTCGGGCTGTCCGATTTCCAGATGAATGATATCACGGCCTTCTTTTTCCAGAGCGGAGGCAAGGGCCATTACGCGGTAGGCTCCTTCGGGGCCGAGTCCTTTTATTCTAGATGCGAATTTCATACGGGGTTCAGGCGAGATTGGTGTGGATTGCCGGTAAGTCGAGAAGGTCGCGTTTATATGGTACGATTCTTTTTACGCACGGGATTTGGGCATTAAAAAACCCGCTCATTTAATTGAAGCGGGCTGTTTGAATTCGAATGGAGCGATTTGCTAGAATCTGAGAGACAGGGTATTTAGCTTCGAATCGCTACGGGATGCGGAATTGAAAAAATCGGATTTAAGAGCAATCGTCGTGGCGCGATTTAGCGGGTCGTTTCCGCTAGAGACGTACTTAGTGAAATTGAGTCCACGATCGCTGAGCGGGTGGATGTACCTTTCCATTAAGGTAGTCGTGATATTTTCGTGCGCATTGAATTCAATTGTGTCTTCGATGTCGAGCGCGTCGAAAGACGATTGCATCGCTAAAGTGAATCCCTCGTCATTGGAAACCTGCGCGGCTGAATTGACGTTCGAGGCCAAGACGGGAACTGCTCTGTATTCCTGAGCGATTGTGCTCACGCGTTCGATTTGCGTATTCGAGACAGGTACTTCGACAAATCCAGGTTGGTCAGGTGCCAAATCGGCGATTGTTGCCGGTAGGCTCTGCTCTGCATTAAAAGTAGGTTGATCGACGACGACCGCATTTTGTTCGGGCATCTCGACAAAGGCTGTCGAAGTTATGACCGCTGGTCCAACGGATTGCATGACGACGAAACCCACGGCGCCACATGAGGCAGCTGCTAGGCACATTGCCCCGACTTTACGAAACTTATGCCAAAAGGCGGTTTCGATCCCCAGGTTTTCAACTGGCTGCTGCTGAAGTAGGCGACGTTGCTTGATTCGAAGCTCGTTGTCGAAATGAGTCCAAAAGTCTGTCGACGGTTTTTCTGCGCGCTTCGTTTCTAGAAGCTGGTCCAAGGTGAATCTTCCTCGAGTATTTCGCATTGGTGGGTTTAGACACCTTTAAGTGAGAAGCATTCAAAAGTTTTCATTTTTTTTTATACTTATACCTAGTGACTGGCGAATGGGCCGACCTTGAGTAGAGGTTTTTTGCGAGTACTTGTATCTTAAGTTGCTGTACTTCAGGGCCTTGATGGAGGTGAGAAAGATCGGATATCTGAATTGGAATAAAACGGATTGTTTGGGCCTAATTGGTCCGTACGAGGCGATCGGGAGAGATTATTGACTACCTCGGCTCTGCAGAGCGGCTCCTAGGAGCGGAATGGAGTATCGGCGGATATAGAGGATGATCGAGCAGGCTACTAAGACCACGACTGCAAGCATCCCGAGTTGAAAGCGTTCTCCTTCCCAGCCCAGTTGAGTGAAGTGGCCGATAATCGCGCCGGTCATGAGGGCTGATCCAAGCATGGCACCAAAAGTGATGCTCGATGGGATTATCAAGAGGATACACGCCACCAGTTCGAGAATGCCGATGATGAGCCTGCCTTCGGGTTCCATCCCGAGCTCGGCGAATAGGCGGGTCGATTCCTCTGCTCCGCTGAACTTAAAATAGAGGGTTTGGGCCATGATCGCGATTGCGACGAGTTGAGCGATCCAGGAAATGATTTTCGAGCCGAAGTTGTTCATGGCGAAGAATGGGGTTGGTTCAATTGGGTTTGGTGACGTAAGTGTGAAGCGTGGAATCTTTTGGTACGTAGAGATGGTCGAAAGAGAGTTCGCTGATTGATCGGCAACCGGTTGCACAAAGGAGCTCTTCGATATCATGCTCTACGTTGTCGACGTAGTTTTTGATGCGTTTGGCTTTGAGATCGATATCAAGTCCGCGCTGCAAATCCGGGTCGTGAGTGGTGATACCGATCGGGCAGGTATTGCTGCCGCATTGCATTGCTTGAATGCAACCAGCGGCGAGCATGTAGCCGCGAGCGGAGCAAATGACATCGGCTCCGAGACAAAAGGCGATCATCTGGCGACCGGGGCCTATCAGTTTTCCCGAAGCGACTAGCTTGAGGCGATCGCGAACGCCGAGTTCAGTGAGGATGTTGTTGGCTCGCTTGAGCCCAGGGAAGAGCGGTATTCCGACGCGATCCATGAAGGCTTTGGGGGCAGCGCCTGAGCCTCCTTCGGAGCCGTCGATCGTGATCCAGTCGGGAAATGCGTTTTGGCGTTTCATTTCCGATACGAGACCTCGGAATTCGGAGGAGATACCCATGCAGAGCTTGATGCCGACTGGCAACTGGGAAACCTCTTGGACGTGCGAGATGAAGCGAACCGCGCTTTCGATGTCCACGCATTCGGCGTGGCTGGGCGGTGAGACGACATCCTCGCCTTTGGGAACTCCACGCAGAGCGGAAATTTCGTCGGTTATTTTTTCCTTTGGAAGCAAGCCTCCTTTGCCCGGTTTGGCTCCTTGGGAAAATTTGATTTCAACCATTTTGATCGAATCGTTGGCGACCAGGTCTCGAAGCTTTTGGTCGTCGAGTCGGCCGTCGTCGTCGCGCACGCCGAATTTGGCGGTTCCCATTTGGAAGATCAAGTCGCATCCTTCTTCTAGATGGTACTTCGGGTAGCCGCCTTCGCCGGTGTTCATTAGAATACCAGCTTGTTTGGCTCCCCGGGCGAAGGTTCGGACGGCCCGTTCTCCGAGCGCTCCAAAGCTCATCGCGCTAATAATAAATGGACGTTTAAGGGTGTACGGATTGGGACAATTTCGTTCTTCGCCGAAAATGACGTCTGAGGATTTTAAATCGCTCTTACGGGTGGGGAAAAGCGCGTGGCGCACTTTTACTTCCGTTGAATCGAAATTCTTTTGCGAGCCGAAGGACGAAGCGGAGTTAATGTCTTGAGACTTACGGTAGACTTCAGAGCGTTCGTTGCGATTGAATGGGCGTTCTTCGGTGTCATTTAAATATAGATACTGCCGTAGCTCAGGTCCTAGACTCTCTAGTATATAACGCCCTTGACCGAGGATTCCGAAATTGCGGAGTAGGGAATGGCCTTTTTGTCCAAAGCGATAGAAAGCGTTAAGGCCGGTCAGGAAAATGAAGGCGACCGTGATGAAATGGAAATAGAAAGAGATGCGGAGTCCGGCGAGGAAGAAGAGCCCGGTAAGCAAGGGAATCGCAATGTTGGTGAAGCGCGCGAGCTTGTGCAGGTTGACGACTAGTTTTCCGGTCATTGGCATATTAGAGAACCTTCGTAGAGGGTTGGGTGAATTATTTGGCGCGAAGCTGTTTTGCATTCAAAGGCAGTAATTGGCGGCGGGCCAGAGAAAACGGCTGAAAGGTCGTCATTGGGGGCAGGATACGAGGATTGGGTTGAATGACTTAACTCGGTCTAACGAATTAGGGCTGTAGAGTCTTGCTCGCGGTTGGTTTAAGGTTAATTAACCAAAAGGTTAATTAATGATTGACGTGGTTGCGGTCGCGATTCTTATTTAACCACATGGTTAATTCAGAAGAACTTCGAGTGAGCCGAGTTTTCAAGGCATTGTCTGACCCCACGCGTCGGGACATACTGAAAGTGGTTGCCCGAAAGGAGGCTTCGGCTGGCGAATTGGCTGCGCCGTTTGACATATCCGCGCCGGCGATTTCCAAGCATTTGAAGGTGTTGGAGTCGGCTGGTTTGGTAACACGTATTCGCGAAGGAAAGACGCATCGATTTCAATTGAACGTCGAGTCGCTGAAGAATGCCGAGAAAACGATACAGCGACTGACAGGATTCTGGAATCGCCGCCTAGTGAATTTGGATAAGTATCTCGAAACTAAGAACCCAGGCTCGAAGCCTGGTAAACTCACGAAAGGAAAATAGAACTATGAGCGAAAATGAAACTCTATCGATGCTTGAGATCAAGCGTACATACAATGCTAACCAGGAAGCCGTTTTCGATGCCCTGACCAAGCCGGAGATCATGGCAAAATGGTTCTTCGGAATGGATATGGCTCGGGCCGATGTTGAGTCTGATTTTAGAGTCGGGGGCGCGTACGTGATTCGAATGTTCAAAGAAGACGGATCCAAGTCGGACTGCGCCGAGTATGCTCCGCATGGCGAGTTTCTAGAAATTGATGCGCCCAATAAAGTGGCATTCACTTGGGTCTCCGAAGGGTTCGTAGAGCATAGTGTAGTAACGATTTCGTTTGCGGCGGTCGATGGCGGAACTGAGCTCACTTTGCGTCATGAGTTGCCTGAGCAAGTGCTGCCTCCTCATCGTGAAGGTTGGAACAGCTGCTTGGAGAATCTGGAATGCAAGTGCATTCTGTCGGACTGCTGTTAACGAGAAACTGTTGTAGGAGCGGTCCCGCTAAGCGTGGACCGCGATATCAGTTCATGTAAAATGGAACTGGTGAAGTCTCGGAGTAAGACCGTCCTACGGATTAACGGCAGTGCGAATGCCATTTCTAGCTCGGATCGTTTTGATCACCTTTCAGGTGAACCAAAAGTTCCTTTAGGGATAGGTCTTCAGGACTCAGGCCATTTTCTGCGAGCCATTCCTGGTTGAATAAGCGAGACGAATAACGCTGGGCTCCATCGCAAAGAATAGTGACGATCGTTTGGCCTGGACCACCGGCTAGGGCGACTTTAAGGGCTCCGCAGACGTTTAGGCCAGAGGAGGGTCCGAGAAGAAGACCTTCGTCTTTCAGAAGTATATTTAGGGTGGCCATCATTTGTCGGTCGGAGACGCGGAAAGCATCGTCGACCCGGGCGCTTGCGACGTTTTCCGTGACACGGCCTTGGCCAATGCCTTCGGCGATGGAATCTCCATCGTCGAAGTCGAAATGGCCATATTTAAACCACGACCACATCGCCGCTCCGTAGGGATCCGCGCAATAGGCAGCTACGGATTTACTTTGATCTTTCAAGAATCTCGATACGCCCGCGAGCGTTCCTCCCGTTCCAACTGCGGCGACGAATGCGGTGATCTCGCCTCCTGTTTGCTCCCAGATTTCCGGTCCCGTTGTCGCGTAGTGGGTTTGGGCGTTGGCTGTGTTGTCGAATTGATTTGCCCAGAATGCATTCTCCATTTCGCTGGCGATCTGGGCGGCGATTTTGTTGTAATTGTGTGGTTCCTTGAAGGGAGCAGGAGGGACGGGCCTGACTTCAGCGCCGATCGCCTTAAGAAGTTCAAATTTTTCGGGCGATTGGTCGTTTGGAATTACGATTATTGTTCGGTAGCCTTTGGCGTTTCCTACTAGGGTGAGTCCGATGCCGGTGTTGCCTGCGGTTCCTTCGACTATTGTTCCGCCCGGCTTTAGGAGGCCTCGCCTTTCTGCGTCTTCAACCATGCCAAGCGCTGCTCGGTCTTTTACGGAGCCACCTGGATTGAGGAATTCCGCCTTTCCTAGAATTTCGCATCCGGTTGCCTCGGAAAGACTGTCGAGTCGAATCAGAGGAGTGTTTCCAATTGTGCCGCAAAATCCGTTTGTCGCTTTCATGGCCTATTGATGCTCTCTTGTTGGTGAACTCGCAAGGTGAAAGGAAGTTGTTCCGAGTCGAATGGACGTATGCCTTGATTTTGCAGAAATCTGCGGTGGCGACTGTGAGTTGTATGAGATGTGCTTCGAATTGGGCGGAGCGAGAGGGTTTCCCTTTTTGTGAGTGCTTTGGGGTGTGATTCAGTTCAGAATACGGATTAATGGTGAAGTTACCTGAGTTCAATTTAGTATGCCTGCATCGTAGCTTAGGTTTTGTGGATAATGAATAAAAGGAGGGTGATTCAAAATTGGATTGTGCGAGGTTCGCCGGCTTGGGGTTAGGGGATTAACCAAGTATTGAATACAATAAGACCTAAATTATATGGAGCGTTTCTTCGCTCCTGAAAACTTCTTTGAATCGATTTTTCAGCTGAGTAGGTTTCATTATTTAGTGGTAAGGGTTGAGTCTTTTATGAAGCTGAAAGTTATAACAAAAACCTGGTAAATCTATTTGTCGAAGAGCGGAATGTTGCTAGAAAAGAAAATGCTCTTTTCGAACAGTTCCGTTCAGATTGGCTTTGAATATATTAGTTCCATCGGCTTTTCAATCAGCTAAATTGGTACACGTCATATATACACTAATTGTGTTTAGCTTGAGGTTTGTCCCCCCCCCATTTTTATTAGTACTGAATCCACTCAAAATGAGGGGTCGCCCGTTTAACGGCGGTCGGCCTTTCTTTAAAATTCGATTGAGAGAAACGCTTTAGTACCGCTAGCCGGTTACATTATCAATAGTTGCTCGGAGATAGCCCATTGCATAAGCCATGCCGGCATGCCAGGGGGCGGAGCAGGACATTTCAGGCGTATGATCGGGGATTATTACGCCGTCGAATTCATTGCGATGCAGGATGCTTATGACTTCGTGCATGTCGATGTCGCCTTCGTCAATGAAGACTTCCTGGTAGCGTGGAACCTTGCCTTTGACGTTGCGGGCGTGCACGTAGGCAATGTTTCCGGCTTTGGCGAATTGGTCGAGATTCGAGTAGAGATCACCGCCGCTCATTTCTTGCACACTGCCGAGGCAGTATTCCAAAGAATTAGAATGGCTGGGAACGAGGTCGAGTAGGCGTTCGTATTTTTCCGGTTGATTGACGAGTCGAGCGGTTCCGCGTAATTCCTCGACGGGAGGGTCGTCGGGGTGAGCGGCTAGGCGAACGCCGCATTCTTCGGCGACGGGAATGATTTCTTGGAGAAAGGCTTCCAACCGTTCCCAAATTTCCTGGCTGCTAACGGGCGGAATGTTGCCTTCCGGCGCGTTGGGATCGTAGGTCATATTCCAGGCCATTCCATTCGGCATGGGCATGTCTAGATCGACGTCTTTCGAATCGAATACGAGTGACTCGGCTTGTCCGCGCCCTACGGGTTGCTTGGTCCAGCCCCACACTCCGGCGACGCTGAAATTGTATCCCATGATTGGAATGCCTGCTTTTCCGATGTTTCGGATCATTGTTTTGAGGTCTTCCAGTTGGGCTTGCTTTCGAGGGCCGTCCAGAAGGACGTCGTGCCAGTGAGAAGGGTCGAAGTTTTCGATGGCTTCCCAGACGAGTCCGTGGCTTTCGATTTCTTTGCGAATGGCGATCAACTCATCCAGTTCCCAAAGCTTGCCTTGGTTTTGAGTGATACCCCATCCGCGTCGATCGTCGCCCCGCGAGAGACTGGGGTTGCGTCCGCCAAAATAGTCGACCAGGTGAACGATTACATGGGTGGCACCAGTCTGTCGCGCGAAGCGAAAATTGTCCTGGTTTAGCGATTGGCGATAGAGTCCGAGTCCGAGTTTCATTGGGGGGATTGGGAAAATGATGATTGGGTTGGCATGAAGAAAAGAGATTAATGGCGAGGTTGACACTCCTTTTTGAGTTTTACGGTCATCGGTTCCGTGGTGTGTGATTTCGATCGAATTTACTGAACAATGGTTTTCGGTTGGAATCGGAGGTGCTTTTATCGATGATGGGTATCGTTTTCGAATTGTTCGCCTAGATCGCTGAAATTCCCTCTAGCCCCTATAACTATATGAAAAGACGTGATTTTCTTGGCGCCGCTCTGGTGAGCGGCTTGAGCGGATCGATTCTCTCTAAAGAGGTCGTTTCATCTCGGTCTGTGGATTCCATTTTAGGAAAGGCCGGTGGATTGAGCCGAGAATCGCTCGAAGGCTTGTTATCCGACTGCCGCTATCAGTTGTTCGAACGTTACCTTCCGTTTTGGGAAAACGGCGGCTTCGACGAGGAGCATGGCGGGTTCATGTGTTATCTTTACGACGATGGTTCAGTGGAGAATGACCGGAAGGATATTTGGTATCAGGGACGCGGGATATGGGTGTATTCAACTATTTACAACGAATTCGATGCGGACCCGAAATGGCTCGAGCGAGCTCGGAAGTCACGGGATTTTATGGTGGAACACATGCATCGTGGCGACGGCACTTGGCTGGATACCGTCGACCGGGTGGGTCGCCCTGTGGATGGAATAGCCATCGATCGATCCAATAATATCTACGGAGCATTGTTCGCTGCGGTTGGTCTGATCCAGTTTGCCAAGGCGACTGGAAGTTCTGAGGATCTTGAATTGGCGAAACTCTCTTTGCGAAAGGCGGTTGAGCTTTACGAAGATCCGAAATACCTCGGAGCGGTAGCTCCAGGAGTGGATGAAACAGGTCTTCGAGCTCAGGGTCATTCGTTTATGATGGTTTGGGCGATTCCCCAGCTTCTGGAGATTGAAGCCGATCCCTGGTTCGAAGCTCTGGCGAGGGAACACATCGATGCTTTAAGGACTAAATTTTGGAATGACGAATATGGGATTTCCAACGAAATGCTTTATCACGATTATACCCGAATTCCGTCTCAGGCAGTGCAGATGATTCCTGGGCATAGTATCGAGGCCCAGTGGATGTGCATGGAAGAGGCTCTTCGAATAGGCGATGAGGCTATGTATCGAGTTTTTAAGGATCGGATGCGCCGACTGATTGAAATGACCTGGGACTATCCTTTTGGGGGAACCTGCGATACTGGATATCGCGTCTACTCAACGAAGGAATATCCAGCTGGCCCCGTTTTGAATGAAAAAACGATGTGGGCTCAGGCGGAGGTTTCGATCGGCTGCCTTATGGCTTTCGAGCAAACCGGCGAGACTTGGTCTCGCGAGTGGTTTGAGCGGAGCTGGGAATACTTGCAGCGAACAATGAAAACGGATTGTGGCGTATGGCGTCAGGCTGTCGATCGGAAGGGTATCGATAAGCAGCGCGAGGGGATTTCAATCTATCGTCGAGGGAATTTTCATCAGCCGCGCTGTTTGATGTTTCTTATGAGAATACTAAACCGTATGATAACCCGATCTGCATAATACGATGAGTCTTTCTCGAAAAACCAAACTATTCGACTTTCAGGTTAACGGCTTTGGAGGAGTCGATTTTCAATCCGATTCTTTGACTGTAGAGGAGATGAGGCATGCCGTATCGGCATTGGAAAAACATCGCATGACTGCGATCTTCTTTACGCTCATTACCGATAGCGTGGATGCTTTGTGTCGGAAATTGGAACGTATCGAAAAGTTGCGTACTAGAGACGAATTGATTGCTGCCGCTGTTCGGGGTTATCATTTGGAAGGTCCTTGGATATCAACCGAGACGGGGTATCATGGAGCGCACCCGAAGGAACATGCGATAGCGCCATGCTTAGGAGACTATCATCGTTTGCGCGATGCTGCGGGCGGGAATTTGAAATTGATCACCTTGGCACCTGAAGTGGATGGATGTGAAATGATCATGGAGGCGGCGAGAGCCGATGGAATTCGAATCGGGCTGGGGCATACGAATGCGTCGGAGGAAGCGATTGATGAGGCGATTCGCGCAGGAGCGACTTTGGCGACGCATGTCGGAAACGCCGTACCGCTTCACTTGCATCGACATGACAATATTATTCAGCGGCTTCTAGCGCGAGACGAGTTAATCGCCTGCCTCATACCGGACGGAATTCATCTTCCACCTTTCGTTCTTCAGAATTACTTTCGAGCTAAGTCGAGTGGTAACGTATTTTTCACTACGGATTGCATGGCCGCCGCCGGAGCGCCTCCCGGGACTTATACGGTTGGTCCGCACGAAATGGATGTGGGCTCGGACGGGATTGTTCACCTGCCGGGGGACGATCGTTTCGCCGGTTCATCGCTAACATTGGATAAAGGAGTGGAGAACATCGTGGAGTGGTTGGCTCTCGATACAGCGGAAGCGGTGACCTTGTGCTCGACTGCTCCTGCTGAATATTTTGGAATTAAATTGTAATCGTTATCTCATGACAAATTTGAACAAACCAACTCCCATCAGGGAATTTTCATCGGACTCTCTCAAAGCTTTCGTGTTCGCCAATAGGCAGGACATGGGAAAGGCGGCGGCGATATATGTGGCAAATGTTTTGCAGGAGCTGCAGACTGATCGCGACGAGATCCGTATCGTGGTCGGAAGCGCTCCGTCTCAGGACGAGTTTTTCCAGCATTTGACCGACTCGCCGCAAAGCGATGCGATCGACTGGAGTAAAATCGTAGTTTTCCATATGGATGAATACGTGGGCCTAGCAGAGAAACACCCGCAAAGTTTCAGAACCTACCAGCGTGAGCATTTTGTCACGAAGGTTCCGTTGAAGGCCTTTCATCAAATTGGGGGAGAAGCGACCAATCCTCAGGAAGAATGTCATCGCCTAAGCACGTTATTGGCAGAGAAGCCGATAGACTTGGCTTGTTGTGGTATCGGAGAGAATGGTCACTTGGCGTTTAACGATCCTCCTGTTGCGGACTTCAATGATCCGGAATTGGTGAAAGTGGTCGCGATGGACGAGATCTGTCGTCAACAGCAGGTGAATGATGGCTGTTTCCCAAATATAGATGCTGTGCCGACACATGCGATAACACTGACGCTGAAAGTATTCGCAGATGCGGCAAAGCTTAGCTGCGTAGTTCCTGCGAGGACGAAAGCAGAGGCTGTGGCGGCTACGCTGAACGATCCGATTTCCACAGCTTGTCCGGCTACTCTGCTACGTAAGCATCCGGATGCTCGGATTTTTCTAGAACCGGATTCGGCGGCGCTGTTAGGGCCTGTAGAATAAGTCGAAAATCCGTAGGGCCAGTCCCGCTCAGCGCATACACGTCAACTTAACTGAAATCGTCAGAAAACCACCCCGACGTGTCGAAGTAGCTAAACCGAATTCAGCTCAAAGAGCTAGGCCAGTCATTCGGTTTGGAATCTGCAACGATTCCCTCAATTTAAGTCATATCAAATTGGGGTTTAGTGAGTAAAAGTATTAAAATTTGAATACTGCCTACAGGTAGAAGCTTGGTTATCAGCAAAAAACGCTAAAGGACACGACGGAGTGTTAGCGGATATGGCGAAGCAATGAATTGGACCGAATCGGATACACTCCAATCAGTTCGAACCTATTGTCTCGAAGAGACACCTATTTGCCTCGCAGAGGCAACAAGCGAGGTACGAGCGTTGTTTAAAATTGTTTTTTAACATCGCTCTCTCTGTTCGCTAGTTCCTTCTTGCGTCAGGAAATAGGTGTCCGCTCTGCAGACAAAACATTCAAA
>JBNMOQ010000130.1:0-13916 GCA_051275055.1 Candidatus Pelagisphaera sp. | reverse complement strand
TCAACCCTTCTGCCTTTCCCAACGCATCTCGGATTCCTTGCTCCAGACCGGCATCGACTATACCCGCCGCATCCAATTTCTGAGGTTCAAAATCGGTGAACCGAATTTCTTTCGCCAATAAATCCCGAATACACAGAGTGTCTGAAGCTCGCTCAAACCTGAGAGAGGCCCCAAGTCAGCCACAAGCGTTTCGTCAACAAAAAGCAATTCGAGATTCGTCAAATTCGCGAGAACCGATAGATCGCTAACCGCAGTCTCCCAAAGGTATAGTTTTTTGAGATTTATTCCCTCCGGGTAAATACCTCGAAGCTCCTGACGGGCGTAGCCCCTTGTGGGCGAAGACTGTTGTCGCAGATCCTGAGCCTGCCGAAGGGCTTCGTTGCTAATATTGGTAGCGACCGACCTCCCGTCTTCGCTACGCTGCGACGATGCAGGCCGGTCGGTCACTGAGCGATGCAATCGTTCAGCTATCACTACAAAATAATGGCCGATCGGAGATCGGCCGCTACCTTTGGAATACCTCGCTGCCGCTTCGGCAGTCGACGAAGCCGAGGGCGAGCCCAAGTGCGTCAACTCAACTGAAAACCGTTTTAAAGCCACGCCGAGCGTCGGAGTCGCCTACTCCGAGAATTCGATCTGGCATTTGTAAATAGCCAACTGATTAGCCTTAAAGATATCCCTCGAGTTTCCCCATGTTTTGCACTGGCAGAAAAACCGGATTCACCGACTAACTTATGGGGACCAATTTTGTCTGGTAGGGAAACTAGGCAATCGGAATTTTCCTACAAAAGGATCTCAATTGTCCCCAGAGACCACTACTGAACAGTCTCGTAAAATACCTTATCGAGAAACAAACCTCTGGCTGGAACGACTAAGACGAGAGGCGTCCGATTGCCCGACTCAAGTAATCCCTTGATACTCTCAGGTCCCGCGCTGCCCATTCCAATATTCACCAAAGCTCCCACGAGGCTTCGCGCCATTTTGTACATAAAACCGTTAGCCTGAAAACGAATGCGCAATATCGAGCCTTCCTGCACCACATGAGCCTGAGTCAAGGTTCTCACGGTCGAATCGTATTCCACTCCTCTATTCACAGCAAAAGCAGCAAAATCGTGTTCTCCCACCAAGTACCTTAGAGCCTCATTCATTGCGTTGAGATTGATCGTACTTTGAACTGACCAACAATAGCGGGCATCAAAAGGAGATGCTTCTCCTAAATGCAGGCGGTATTCGTAACGCTTTGAAATTGCCGAAAACCGCGCGTGAAAGTCGTCAGGAACCGGATTCACATAAAGCGGCCGAATCGTTTCAGGTAAGAGTGAACGCATCGCTCGCAGCAGTTTTTCCGAACCATGATTCCATTCGAAATCAAAATGAAACACTTGTTCCAGCGCGTGAACGCCTGCATCCGTCCGACCACTACCTGAGATCGTTACGCGTTCCTTAAACAATTCCGCTAGAGCTCTCTCGATCGCTTCCTGCACCGTGAGCTGACCGTTCTTTTGCACCTGCCAACCGAAATAATCAGTACCGTCATACGAGCATCCACATTTCCAGCGCATATCTATCCCCTATCCTCCTCAAAAGGATCGTGTTCAGGTAGCACTACTCGTTGATCCAGAAAATCCTGCAAAATCAATGCGGCCGCCGCGGAATCGATTTTCCCAGAACGACGTAAAGCATCATCCCTCTTTTTACTGAATCCTGCCGATGCTACATGCGAAGTTAGACGCTCGTCGATCCGATGCACCGGCAATTCGATTTTCATCAAAACCTTTTCGATAAACACATCGACTTCCTTCGCCTTAAAACCAATCGACCCATCCATATTGTAAGGATAACCGAATACCAAATCCGTCGCCCGGCGATCCTGGGCAAGCTTCACCAAATAATCAATACGCTCGGATTCCGAATCTTGGACTGCTGCACCTACAGGAGTTGCTACGCCGATATCATCGCCGTAACTCAGGCCAACGCGACGCTCTCCATAATCTATTCCGATACAGCGCATTTTGAATGATGAAGTATGAACGATGAAGTATGAACGCGTTATACGCGGTCGGAATCGAGCCGCTTGACTAGGTCCTTGATCTTTTGGGCCTCGTCCTTCCGGCAGACCAGGGTGGCGTCTTTCGTGTGAACGACGATCAGGTCATCTACTCCTACCAAAGCTATCAAATGCCCATCCGGAGCGACGGTAATATTTCTCGAACTTGATTCAAACACAGCAGCCCCATCTGACACGTTGCCTGCATCGTCTTTCGGGAAGTGTCGCTCAATCGCCGGCCAAGCCCCGACATCGTCCCAATCGAATGTAGCAGCCAATGTTTGAACATTATCCGCTTTTTCCATAACCGCGAAGTCTATGGATATTTTTTCTAGGCTTGGATACAGTTCCTCCAAAAGAGTGGCCATTGCTTCACCAGCATTCAAACGGTTCTCCAACTCATCCAGTCCGGTTTTCAATATCGGAGTGAATCGAGCCAACGCATCGGAAATCGCAGCTACGCTCCAAACAAACATACCCGCATTCCAATAATAATCGCCGCTATCGACATACATTTCAGCAGTCGCTAGATCAGGCTTCTCCTTAAATTCAGCGACGCGGAACACATCCTGACCCGAGAAACTCGCAACTGCAGAGCCTTTCTGAATATAGCCATAACCCGTTGCCGGTTCCGTCGGAGCAATCCCGATAGTAACTAAACTCGGCGAAGCTTCCGCCGCTTGGAACGCCACATCTAGAGCTTTCTGAAAACCTGCATGGTTTTCGATAAACGCATCCGCTGGCAACATTGCGAGCGCGGCATCGGGATTCTCTTTCTTAATTAGAAGCATCGCCAATCCTACCGCAGCCGCCGTATCGCGCCCAACAGGCTCCGCTACAACATTTCCTTCCGGCAGCATCGGACACACCTCGCGCACACCTTCAAGCTGCTCGCGATTGGTGATCACATAAATTCGCGAGGGATCGATATACCCTTTCAGTCGGTCGACTGTCTGCGTCAACATCGGTTTGTCCCCCACAATCGGCAACAAATGCTTCGGCCGCTTTAATCGGCTAGCCGGCCAAAACCGTTCGCCTTTTCCTCCTGCCATTATAACTACGTAACGATCTGCCATACGCCAAGAACGCTTCGCGCGAAATCCCCAAGGTCAATGCTTAACGATTACCTCCAACTCGAATACATTTGATCTATCGACTTCGATTCCTATCAAACGCTCCTGATGAATCGCGTTTCTAGTCAACTCAACCCCGAAGAGCTCGCGCGATACAGCCGGCATATCTTGCTAGACGAGATCGGCGTCACTGGCCAAGAACGACTCAAGAAAGCCAAAGTACTCGTCGTAGGAGCTGGTGGACTTGGCAGCCCTGCTGCGATGTACCTCGCAGCTGCAGGGATAGGTCAATTGGGAATCGCAGATTTCGACAAAGTCGAACTCCACAACCTTCAGCGTCAGCTACTTCACGGAACCGACGACGTCGACATTCCCAAAACCCTCTCAGCCCAAAAACGCCTCCAAGCGATAAATCCCAACGTATCCATCGTTCTCCACGAAAGCGGCGTACAAGCCGACAATGCGGTAGAACTTTTCAAATCATATGACCTAATAGTAGACGGCACTGACAACTTTGCGACGCGCTATCTAAACAACGACGCCTCTTTCTTAGCCCATAAACCGCTCGTCTACGGAAGTATATTCAAATTCGAAGGACAAGTTTCGCTCTTTAATGCTTCACCTGAAGCGCCCTGCTATCGATGCCTTTTCCCTGAGCCACCACCACCGGGAAGCGTTCCCAATTGCGGTGAGGCGGGAGTGCTAGGAGCGCTCTGCGGCATCATTGGAAGCATGCAAGCGCTCGAAGCCATCAAAGTCATCGTCGGAACCGGCGAATCGCTCGCGGCTTCCCTACTCGTGATCGACACTCTTTCGATGCGCACGCGAAAACTGAAAATCAAAAAAGATCCGCAGTGCCCGCTTTGCAGCGCTGCCGCATCCATAAATTCCATCCAAGCCGATCGCTATCAAGATCAATGCGAAACCAATACAACCGAAACCATGCCAAGCACCTACCCAATTGAAGTCGATATTCAAGAAGCGAAAACTCTTCTGGATACCCCAAACACAACTCTAATCGACGTGCGTGAAGTATTCGAACTGGGCATTTGCCAAATCGAAAACTCTCGTCACATCCCCATGAATACAATTCCTCAACACCTGGATGAACTCCCCAAGGAAGGTCCTTTGCTCATTCAATGCCACCATGGAGGAAGAAGTTTACAAGTAGTCCAATACCTTCGCCAAAACGGTTTCGACAACGCAATCAACATGGGCGGTGGAATCGATGCCTGGGCAATAAACCACGATTCAACGATGCAGCGATACTAAACAGAGAAGCCCGCCTCCCCGAATTTGATCTAGAATTTAGACGCAAAAAAGCCCGCTCTTTCGAACGGGCTTTTGAACGGGCTTTTGAAATTCAATTAAGAAGCTACTATTTACGTGCCTTGGTCAGGCCAGCTGCTTTTTTGATGTTGTGCAAAGTAGGAACAGATACGCCGAACTTCGCTGCAACTGCATTACCCTTACCGCCTGCCTTCAATGCGTCGATGATTCCCTGACGCAATTCAGCTGTGATAAGCGTGCGCTTTGCGCGTCCCTTTGATCCCTTTGTTGCTTTCTTAGCCTGAGGAGCTGCCTTCTTTACAACCTTCTTAGCTTTTGGAGCTGCTGCTTTTTTTGCTTTAGCTGCCTTAGGAGCCTTTTTTGCTGCAGGTGCTTTCTTTGCTGCAGGTGCCTTAGGAGCCTTTTTTGCCGCAGGTGCTTTCTTTGCTGCAGGTGCTTTCTTTGCTGCAGGTGCTTTCTTTGCTTTAGATGGCTTGCGGCCACGTGGAGCAGCATCACCCAATGCTTGCAAAGCAACAATCAAGTCTGCGCGAGAAGCGAAACCAGCTTCCTTGTGAAGATTTGCAATCTTTTGCAATTCTTCGGCGGCTGCTTTCTTTTCCAATGCGGCAAGCTTGTTTTTAGTAGCTTCTATTTCTTTTTGTGTTTTTGAAATCATGAACGGATCAAGAAAGTCCCTTTTCCTCTAAATACAACTTCTTTTTATTAGATTTTCTATAAAAAGATGTTATTCTGCTATTATCTTTAAGTACATATCTGTATATTATCCATTCAATATACGGATACAACTGCGGTATCCCGTATTATACTATATCCTTCAGACAGCCTGACATCATCGCCGATTCTAGCCAAATAGCAGCTAAGAATCGCAAAATCCGATACAGTAAAGGACCTTCAGATACACTTCGGACAACCATAATCCGAAGCCAAATCCCTATATCGTCATCGATGCATAGCCCCCATCCACAACAAGCTCTTCGCCCGTTATAAACGATCCCGCATTCTTCGATGCCAATAGCAATGTTGCTCCAATGAGCTCTTCGGCATTTCCAAAACGGTTCATTGGAGTGTGTCGCATAATG
Organism: Candidatus Pelagisphaera sp.; assembly: GCA_051275055.1. Lineage (GTDB taxonomy): Bacteria > Verrucomicrobiota > Verrucomicrobiia > Opitutales > Opitutaceae > Pelagisphaera. Next base: position 8,424 of record JBNMOQ010000130.1, on the reverse strand, counting down.
CCTTCCACGCGTTCTGCATTTAGAACTTTACGATTTTGTTCAGCGGGGAAAAAACCAGGCACGATCGTATTCACTCGCACGTTGTGCGGCGCCCATTCGCGGGCTAGATTTTTGCTAAGATTATGAACCGCTGCTTTCGTTAGCGAATAGGTAAATACACGCGAAAGCGGTATCAACCCCGACATAGAACCCACGTTAATGATGGACCCTCCATCTGCTTGTTCGATCATATGTTTGCCGAAAATCTGACTCGAAGCGAAGACCGATCGAATATTCAGATCGAGAAGCGATTGAAACTCTTCATCGGATATGTCGAAAAACGGCGTCGCGGAATTACCACCAGCACCATTGACTAGAACATCAACTCTACCGCTCCGTTCCAGAATCGTATTTTTCACGGATTCAATTGAATCACGGTTAGTCGCCTCCAAAGGCAAAAAGCTAGCAGAACCGCCTTGTGATTCAATTTTCTCAATACGAGCAGCCGCCTTCTCGGCGCTTCTCCCAAGCAGATAAACCTCAGCTCCGGCGCCAGCCAAACCCTCGGCCATCGCGCCGCACAACACTCCTGTACCGCCGCTCACAACAGCGACCTGACCCTTTAAGCTAAACAAATTTTCAATATAAGATGCCATAATAGAATTCTCTAATTAAACGTTAATCGATTTGAGTTCATCTAGCGACCAAGCCGGTAGACCGCACTCCGCAGACAACTCTCCGAAAGCTTCGACTTCCGCTTCGGAAAACAACAAACCACCATGTTCTTCAGTAAGCTTAGCTGTCTCTGCTTCCATTTGCCCAGGTAGGAGACAACCTTCATTTCCATGTCCGAGGATATCCCCGATAACCGCCTTTACATTGGCAGCCTGGTCACGTCCCTTTGCGAACGCGCCACCTGAAATAGCATCCGGATGAATCACTTGAAAGAAGAAACAAGGAGTGCGTTTTTCGCCGTCTTCCTCACTCCAGCGACTTCTAATAGTCGGTAGCGATCCACCGATCAAACCGGCAACCAATTCGTTTACCAAGGACAGTCCATAACCCTTATGAGCGCCAAATGGTAAAAGCGATGAAGCCTTAAACGGATCCTGCGTCACATTGCCTTCTGCATCCACTGCAGCGTCAGCTGGCAACGTCATGCCTTCACGCTTGAACTGCTCCACCCGCCCCATTGCTATAACCGATGTCGCCCAATCGACGACAATTGGATAGCCAATCGCGTCCGTCGTGGGAAAGCCCCAAGAATGAGGATTCGTTCCCAAAGTTGGAAACTTGCCCTTAAACGGAACGACTTCAGCCAATGCTGCGGTACAATTAGTATAAGCGATATAACCGCGACGAGCTGCCTCGATCATATAACCTCCACCCCAAAGATAGTGAAACGCATTATCAACTGCAACTATACCTACGCCATGCGTATCGGCCATACGTATACATTCTTCCAAGGCACGGTATGCGGTCGACTGGCCAAGTTTCTTTTGAGCGTCCCAAATCTTAACGGCGGAAAAACGCGACTCTTTCTCGATGATCTCAGCACCCGGTACGCAACCCTTTGAACCGCTTCCAAAAGCTTCGTCTAAGTGCAATGCCTTGATCGCATTGTGCGTACGAATACCGTGCCTAGCTGCTTCGGCCGATAAACGAGCGGCGTCATTCGACTCCTCTGCTGTGAAGCCTCGCTTGGCGTATGCCGCGGCGACGAGGTCGTTATGATCCTGTACAGGTACTATAAAATATTTTGTAGACATCGTTCTATTAGAATTTGTTTGCCTGAGCCAAAGGAGCTTCGCCGTTTAGAAAACGAAGCAAATTTTCCGTCGCCATCGTCGCTTGTCGAATAACCGACTCGTGCGTGCGAGAACCGATATGACTTGTGATAACCGTATTTGGAGCGGTAAGCAATGGATGGTCAGCAGGTGGTGGCTCAACATCGAGCACGTCGGCTCCGTAGCCACCAATTTTTCCGGAATGCAAGGCCTCGTTCATATCCTCCGTGATTACCAATTCTCCCCGAGCGCAATTAAGAACAATCGCCCCGTCGCGCATCTCAGCAATCTTATCCCTATTGATAATACCGCGCGTTTCGTCGGAAAGAAAACAGTGAAGCGACACAACATCGGAATTCACCAAAACATCATCCATCGATTCGCAACGCCCTACGCCATGCTTCTCGGCAAATGCTTCGTCCCAATAGATATCGTATGCAATGACTTTCATTCCAAACGCGTTTGCACGAATGGCGACTTCCTTGCCAATGCGACCCAAGCCAACGATTCCAATCGTCAGACCCATAATTTCGTGACCCGTAAGCCTAAGCCATTCTCCATTGCGAGCCGCAGCCGCAGTCGTAACAATATGCTTTGTAATACCGATTAAAAGTCCGAAAGTATGCTCTGCAACTGTAGTGTGGTTCACCCCTGGAGTGAACAACACCGGAATCTTTTGGCTGGTCGCATAGTCCACATCGATCTTATCCAAACCAATTCCATACTTACTGATGACCTTCAGGCGCGGCAGCGACTTATCGATCACCGCTTGAGTGATCCCATCGTCTCCGCAAAGAAAACCATCGAAATCGCCCGCTAGCTCTAACATGCGTTCTTCCGTCAAAGGTCCGCGTTCGCGAACGATCTCCCAGCCATGCGTAGCCAAAAGGTCGTGATGCGGCCCCGGAGTATCCTGATAACTTGTCGTCGTAAGTAATATTTTCATAATAATAAATCAGTGCAAAATTCGCTATACTCGAGCCGGTCCGACTGACTCGCCATCGACTACCTCTGCCTTAACTTTCAGGTTGCGATCGATAGTATCTCCAGCTCCACTCATTCCATCCAACAGTATATTCACTGCCTCCGTTGTTGAATAGTCGATACACTGATCGATACTCGCCAAAGTGGGATGCAGATGCGAAGATACGGCCAGATTATCAAACCCCATCACGGATACGTCGCCTGGAATCGAAACGCCATTTTCCTGCAAACATCCCATCGCTCCAATTGCCACCTGGTCGTTAATCGCTAAAATCGCAGTGCAGTCGATCTTGCTCTCGACAAAATGTGAAGCCAAACGCCTCCCACCCTCGTAGTTCATTCCATCAAAAGCGTCATCGGAAACCGTCACCACGTCTTTCCCCCACTCTAACCCCAACTTCTTAGAAGCGCTCTTCAGAGCTTTCACTCTCTCGGTTCCATAAATAATGTCATCGCGAATACCGAATAAGGCGATTTTTCGATGTCCCAATTCAAAGAGTTTTTCCATCGAAAGCGTCATCGCATGTTCACGGTCAAGACAGATCTGCGGTAATTTCACTTTAGAAAACGGATCGATCGCAACAATAGCCAAAGTCGAATTTGCGCAAAGCCCCTCTACGAACTCTAAATTCTCGCTATGCGGCCCACCAACAAAAATAATGCCTTCAACTTTAAGGGATTGAAAATGCCGGATAACTTGACGCTCGGCTTCCGCATCATTCTCAATCAGCTCGATAATCGCTCGGTACCCTTTTTCCCATAAGGTCTTTTGCAAAGCTATCAGTTTTTTGGAAAAGACCGGAGTTCCAAAAGTCTGAAAGCAAATCCCAACAACACCCGTTTTCCCACCACGTAAACCGCGAGCCAATGCATTCGGACTGAACCCCAATTCATCCATCGCTCCCTTTACGCGATCCACAGTCTCCGCCTTAACGCCCGGGTGCCCATTCAATGCACGTGAAACCGTCCACCTCGACAAACCCAAATATTGGGCTAACGCCAGTGTTGTATTCACCTTCTGGGACCCCTTCGAAGCACTCATTCCGCGCTTTTCACACACGTGTTTGGAAAATGCAATATCTAAATATTGCGACCATCGAAAACAGGCTCTGACGTTCTGATATCGCTCAATAGCGAAACGCCGCCAAACGACAATACCATTGCTTCAAGTTCTCTTGTTCAGGTCCCAATTCGTTAAACCCGCGATACGTCAGATTTCCAACGATACCGAAAAGAGCGAAATCCGCGTACACAGGCGTATCTCCAAACAGATAGTCCGATCCTGCTAGTATGGATTCGAATCGAGACAACAATCGATCGGCTTCAATCCTAAGCTCAACCCTTTGCTTTCTCCATTGATCAACGCAGCCAGCGCCAAACCTACGCTCCTTATGACGTATAGTATGAACTCGATTCGCTAGACCCTCAATCGTATCCAAATAATAGGGATCGACCAGTTTAAACGTCGTCAACTCCAAATCGTTTTCGATAAATTCAATCAAGATCTCATGCAGGCCCTCGTTCTTTTGCGAGAAAAGCTTCCCCTCGCCAAAGGCCTGGTCCACATACCGAGCAATATCAATGCTTTCGGAATCCGACTCTATCACCATCTCTTCGCCATGAACCAACATTGGCACTTGATAGTAAGCGCCTTCAGTCAGCCGTATCACGGCGCTTCGATCCCAATTAGGCACCAACTTGCTTTCATACGAAACCCCCAACGCAACCAATGCCTGAGCAATCGGTATGCAATAAGGACTGTGCTCCATCTCATAAAGTTCTACGCTCATGTTTTTCGAGGATTATAGGTTCGTCAGTGTAGGATCGGGTTTATCCCGCGATTTCAAACCTATTGAACAATGTAGCTTTAAAGCATCAATAGATGCCCCTTACCAAAGCCTCAATCTCCGATCCATAAAGAGCTTTCAATTCCGCATGAAGCGATTCGCCCAATACCGGCAAACCGGAAACGCTCGCATTCCCCTCAGCCTGATCAACGCGCGTAGCCCCTGGAATAACAGTGGTAACTGCATCGAAATCAAGAATCCACCTCAGAGCCATTTCAGCCAAGCCCATTCCCTCGGGAGTCATCGAACTCAGACGGTCAGCAAGCTCCACTCCTTTTTCAAACGGAATGCCCGCAAAGGTTTCTCCCACATTGAATTTCTCGCCATCTTTGTTGAAATTGCGGTGATCATTTTCACCGAAAACCGTTTTCGCTCCGAACTTTCCGGACAAGACTCCGCTCGCCAAAGGCACGCGAGCGATGATACCTACTTGCTTTTCTTTCGCTTTTTCAAAAATCGCATCGATTGGCTTTTGCCGAAACAAATTAAAAATGATCTGCAGCGAATACAGCCCAGAACAATTATCCAAGAGCATATCCGCCTCTGCAACTGACTCGACACTGGCTCCATACTGACGAATTTTCCCTTCATCAACGAGCTGACCAAGCCATTCGTAAATCTCCCCGGAACGCATAATCTCCGGCGGTACGCAATGCGTCTGAACCAGATCCAATGCTTCGACATCCAAACGCCCAAGCGAATCCTCTATCCGACTTCGAATCGCCGCTTTCGTATAGCCATCTGGATACACGTCGCCTCGTCCCACTTTCGTCGCCACGAACGGAGCATCGCCATCAATCGACTTCAAGAACCGGCCAATAATGCGTTCGCTGCGGCCTTCTCCATAAACATCAGCCGTATCGAAAAACGTCACACCTGCGTCGTACGAAGTGCTCAATATACTCAAGGCGGTTTCATCATCCACGTGTCCCCAATTGCCGCCAAGCTGCCAACAGCCCAGACCAATTTCAGAAACACTAGACCCACTTTTGGCAAACGCTCGATAATTCATATGTTTTAGTTTCTAATAGCTACCTCACACAAGGAAAGCCTTAATTAGCCACCTTGTTTGCCATACGTAACCATTCCGGACTCCTCAACGTCTTCTGTCGTAATATGGAAAACGTCCCGAACCCACTCCTGCTTTCACTTTTGCTACTGACGTATTTCACCATACCGTTGTCACATCTAAACGCCCAACGCTCCAACCAAGGCATGGGTCCGCTCCTAGACCAAGCTACCGTAAAGCCCGGCGACACGATCCCAAGCGATCTAGTGATCTACACTGCAGAAGGAACGAAAACCACCCTCGCTCAAGTCGCCACCGACAAGCACACCGTACTCGTTTCCGGTTGCCTGACTTGCCCCATTTTCCATCGCTCCTATCCCTCCGTCGAAGCGGTTTACGCCGACTATAAAGACAACGATAAGGTCCAGTTTTTCTTCATGTACAAATCCCTAGCTCATCCGGAGCTAAATGGATACGTCCAAGCAGCCACCCTAGAAGAGCGCCTCACCCACATAGTCGAAGCCAAACGCGTCCTTGGGACCACAATCCCATGGCTTTGCGATGACATCGATAACGCCGTCCGCCACGCGCTTGGCATGGGCCCCAACACTCAGATAGTCATCGACCCAAGCGGAAAGATCGTCCACGCCCTCGGCTGGAGCGACGGCGACGTCCTTCGAAACGAATTGATTGCAAAAGTCGGCCCCAGCGAAACCACGACCCGAGTCGCCGATCTGAATTTCAATCGCGGGAAACCTTACAAAGAACAACGATCCTACGGCAGAGGCATCCTCGAAAAGCCAACATTCAGCTCTGAACTCATTCCGGTAAAAATAACCCCCATCGACTCCGCAGACAGCCCGCTCTACGTGAAGCCTCGCCTCGAAGTTGACCAAAACGTGCTAAACAAAGGAGAAGGCGAACTCTATCTAGGCTTCTTCCTAGATCCGATTCATCATGTTCATTGGAACAATTTGGCAGCCCCGTTGAAGTACGAACTCATCCTTCCCGATGGCACTAAGATCTCCCCAGCAAACGCATCAGCTCCCGCGATCGAACAAGAAACCGACAGCGATCCACGTGAATTCGGTCTATCAGTTTCCAGCTTAGGCGATAACAAAACAGCCGAACTCGCAATCCACTATTACGCGTGCAGCGACGAAGAAGGGTGGTGTCGAGCAGTCACTCAAAAATATGCCATATCCTTCGAACGCGACATTGATGGTGGAGGCACAAACGGACGATCCTTTCGCGTAGCCAACGCAGGCGGACGCCAGCAAGGCCGCGGTGGTAGACAGCCGAGAGGTGGACCTCAGCAAGGCGGAGCCGAAGATATGAAACGCCGTATCCTCGAAATGGATTCAAACAGCGATGGCCTAATCACTCTTGAGGAAGCCCCCGAACAAATGCGGGCACGTTTCGCCGACATGGACGAAAACGGAGACGGTAAACTTGATGCCGAAGAAATCGATCTCATGGCTCAACGTCGCGGACCTCAAGGCGGAGGTCGCGGAGCAGGAGGACGCCCCGGGGGCCAACAACCCGGGCAAGGCAATCCTGGCTCCATAAAAAAACGCATTCTAGAATCCGACGCGAACGGCGACGGAAAAGTCACCCTCGAAGAAATTCCGGAACAAATGAAGCGTCGCTTTGAGCAAATGGATGCCAACAGCGACGGATTTGTCGACGAAGCCGAAATCGACGCGATGCTACAAAATCGTCCAACTCAGCCAGGCGGAAGACGTCCCGGACAAGGCCCTGGCAGAGGCCAAGGGCGCCCAGGCGGGCCAAATGCTTAATAACATCCTTCCAGCGATTCGATTTCGATTGCAGCCATTGAAGCCCCAAGTCCGTACTATTGGTTTCAATCACCTAAACCATGAAACCGAAATCTATCCGAATCTACATCAAGCCATTCTGCGGCTGGTGCCACGAAGCAATCGACTGGCTAAATGCCCATGGCTTCAAATACACCAAGCTCGACGTCAATTCCGATCGCGCAGCGGCCAAGGAAATGAAAAACCTTACCGGCCAAACCAAAGCGCCGAGTATAGATATTGACGGGAAAATCCTTGCCGACTTCGACACACAGGAACTCGAACGATTTCTCAAAAAATTGGGAATCGAATACTAGGACTCCAAACGTCTCGCAATAAGACAGATAGCGACGGTTATCGCTTGTTACCGCTCTAAAGATTCCTATACTCCGTCTTCATGCCTGAGGAAATCGACCAATTACAATCCCTCGTCGAAAGCTTAACGCAAAAGCTCATCGACTATTCCCCTCAACTGATCGCCGCATCGATCATTGTAATAATCGGATTTGTTTTCGGCTCCTCTATTTCTAGACTGATTATTCGAGTCTGCGCCAAACGTGAAATCGACATCACCCTATCCCGCTTTTTTGCTAGCTCGATAAAGCTGTTCATCCTTTTGATATTCCTCTTCATCGCCGTTCGAAAAATCGGCGTAGATATCAGTCCGTTTATCGCCATTATCGGTGCCGGTGCATTAGGTCTAACCTTAGCGATTCAAGGTCCTGTCTCCAACTATGGGTCCGGTATCGCAATTATCCTTACACGCCCATTCAAGGTCCATGACACACTGACGATTCACGGCCAAACCGGCATTGTTTCCGTCATCAGCCTCGGATACACGCGACTTGAAACTGAAGACGGGCAGGAAGTCACGATTCCAAACAAAAAAATACTTGGAGAGATCCTGACCAACTCCTTCACGAATCTCGTAGTCGAAGGCGTAGTGGGCATCGACTATGGCACCGATCCCGAAGCGGCCATCTCCTGCGTGAAAGCAGCGA
>JBNMOQ010000129.1:0-14015 GCA_051275055.1 Candidatus Pelagisphaera sp. | reverse complement strand
TATCCGAAATTCAATTATGAAGTTGGTTGTTCGGAAATGAAGACCTTCTATGATTTTGATGGAACGTATACGGCTCCGCTCAATGGGTTTCGCGATGCAGTTGATTATTGGACGCAATCGAGCTGCACCCATTTTCTGAATGAAATCGATCGACCAGCATTGTTAGTGAATGCAGTGAACGATCCGTTTTTGTCGAAGGATTGCTATCCTATTGAGATCGCGGGTACGAGTAAGTGGTTGCATTTGGAAACGCCCGAAAACGGTGGTCATTGCGGTTTTCCGGGGAAGAGAGGCTCTGGAGGTTATTGGCACGAGCTCAGAGCGTTGGCGTTTTTCGAAGCTGCTAGAGGGCAAGCCTAGCGGAAGCGCTTGGTTTTGAACGGTTGCGGCAATTGTTCGTCCAACATTCCTGTAAGTGCGTATCCCTCCATTTAGCGTGATCCTCAAAATATATAGATCTCCGCTTGACAGAGGATTACATTTGTAGTCTAGTAGGTCCTACTTTTGTAAGATATGTCGAATGCCCCAAGAATATCAGATGCGGAATGGGAGGTTATGAAAGCCTTGTGGGACCACGAGCCCATGACCGCAGTGGATGTGTTAGCTCGTTTATCGCACGATCTTTGGAAGCAAAAAACGGTTAATACGTTTTTGGTTCGTTTAGAGGCGAAGGGAGTTGTTGAATCGAAACGCGAGGGACGGGCGAATGTTTATCGCTCCTTGCTGAGCGAGAGCGAATGCCGCCGGGCGGAGGGAAGCCAATTCCTTTCTAAAGTATTTCGCGGCGAAGTGGCTCCGATGATGCTCCACTTTATAGAGAATGAGGAATTGTCGGGAGACGATATAGACGAGTTGAGGCGAATATTAGAAGAGAAGGGTAAATAAAGTGGCGGATCTATTCTGGGCATATTGGGATGCGACTATACGATTCGCTCTTCTCGCGTTGATTCTCCTCGCAATCACGCCACTCCTTAAACGGATGATTTCGCCGAGACTGCTCTGTTGGGCTTGGGCGATATTACTTCTGAGGTTGGCCCTCCCGTTTTCATTGCCCTTTAGTGGAAGTATCTTTAACGCCCATGAGAATTTACAACCTTCGACCTGGACGGAGACGATTCGTCGCGGTGTCGTGAATGTAGGTTTGGGTGAGACGATTTTGCCTGATATGCGTGACGAGGACCATATTGTCATTGCGACACGGATACCGGTTTCGTGGGAGTCGGCTTTGATGGGCGTGTGGTTGCTTGGGGTCGCAGTGATGGGAACTCGATTATTAGTAAATGTATTGCAGCTTAAGCGTTTTTTCGCTCGAGCCGATCGATACGACGATGGTGTATTGCACAGGCTGTTCAAGGATACTCGCCAACGAATGGGTATATATGCAAATGTTCCTTTGCTGGTTTCCAATTGCGTAAAAACTCCTGGGATCGCGGGCGTATTCAATCCTCGGATAATCGTTCCTCGTCAATGCGCTGAAAAACTTAGCGAACAGGAATTGCGCTGCGTGTTCATGCATGAGCTAACGCATTATCGTCGCGGTGACTTGTTCTTGCATCATGCTTTGCTGATTTTGTGTTATGTTCACTGGTACAATCCACTGGCTTGGTTGGTCTTGAAGCAATTCAAGGACGAGATGGAAAAGGCTTGCGATTTAGAGGTTGTCGACAGTGTTTGCGGTGGATCGGCTCAAGAATATGGATACACTTTGTTGCAGGTGCTTCAGTTCTCGAAAGGGGCTCACTATTCTCCTGGCGGAGCGCTTTCGCTTTTGGGTAGTCGCAAATCGGGAGCTTTGAAAGAGCGTATTATGTTGATCGCTCATAAGCGCCGTCCGAACGTGGTATTAACAGGTATTGGTTTGGCGGTATTCGGTTCGTCATTTGTTTTTGCTATGACTGGGGAGGTTGACGGGGTGGATGAGTCAGAGCGACTAGTTAAACTGACTCGAGTTTCAAGGCCATTCGCGGAAGAAGAGGCATTCTCGAAAGCGATTGTCGATTTTGGGGAAAACTTGGATAACCGGTTTACCTTATCCAGCGAGCGCCGCGAGTGGGTACAGATTGTCGATGCTTCGAAGTACGAAGGCCGAACCGTTAGAGTGCGAGTTCGAGCTCTTTTCGATCAAGAAATGGGGTCGGTCGACCTTTGGGCGAGCGTTAACGACATGCGTGATCGTGCGTTGAAAACGGAGTCGGAACCGATTTCAACTGGAACAGGCGATCGCGAGTTTACCCTTTTGATAGATGTTCCTAAGTACGCGGCTAAATTGAGATATGGTTTAAGCTTCCGTGGAGAGGGAATGGTTCTGGTCGATCAATTCGAACTTGAGATTATTGATAGCGACCCATTGGGGTTTTAATTGAAACAGGCTTCGCTGGCAGGTTAGGCCTAGGTGGGGCCTGTCTATTTATCAATCAAAGCGCCTCGACGAAATCGATGAGAATTTTGCGCTGATTAGCGCTGAGCTTCATGAAGGTTTGCTTGCTGGATTCGGCTTCGCCGCCGTGCCAGAGAATCGCTTCTTCGGTATTGCGTGCGCGTCCGTCGTGAAGCAGACGGCTGTGTCCGTTGACTTTTTGGGTCAATCCAAGTCCCCAGAGTGGGGGCGTCCGCCACTCGTTACCATTGGCTTCGAAGTCAGGGCGATTGTCGGCTAGCTGATCGCCCATGTCGTGGAGTAGTAAATCGGTGTAAGGATAAATCCGTTGGTTCGCGAGGGCATGAATTTCGTTTTGCGATCCAGTTTCGAAATCCGGTGTGTGGCAACTTGAACACTGGCTTTGAGTGAAGAGGCGATGGCCAGTTGAGTAGGCGCTGTCATCTTTAAATCGACTCGCTGATGGCGCGAGGGTCTTGAGGTAGAATACGATATCTTCCAGGTCGCGCGCGATCAGTTCAGGCGATCCACCACTGGGGAACGCGAGCGAGTCTGCTTGGGTGGGCGAATGATTTTCTCCGGGGAAGAGGGTTGAGGTAATTCCCAAGTCGCCTTGGAAGGCTCCAGCGGTCTGATCTTCGATGGTAGCTTTGTTTGCTTTCCATCCGTACTTGCCCAATTGGCGATCGCCTTTGCTGGGGCTTTTTACCCAATTGGGACGTCCGGAAATGCCGTCGCCGTTATAGTCGTTCGGGTCGGCTTGAGCTAGGATGATTTCGTTGGGAATCGCATCTAGTAGGCCTAATCCGAATACGCTTGGGGCGACTCGAGGTGAAGTCAGGAGGGAAGAATCTGGTTCTCCATATCCCCAGTTGTCTATCCTGTACTCCGGTTGTTGAATACGGTATTCGCTTCCATCGGGATAGTTGCCGACGATTTCTTTGTAGGAGATTTCGATTGTCGCTTCGGGGAGCAGCCCAGGCAGAGCTCTGACGCTTATTTGATTACCGTAGATTGGATGGGCTCGAGGGGCTGCGTTTTCATCGCTTCCGGGCAGGCTGATTCGAATGAGAAGCCCATTGGGGATTTCGCCTTTTTCAGGGGGTAGCCCGCGTCCGTCTTTGAAATGACAGGCGGAGCATGAGCGAGTATTGAACAAGGGGCCAAGTCCGTCGCGGCCGTTGACGACAGAGGCTGCATTGACCCAGTTGGTATTGAAAATAGTGTCGCCGGAAAAGAACTGGGCGAAACTTCGTGGATCGAGATTACTTGCGGGCTGGGTAAAGGATTCTCGCGAGTGTTCGAACGAAGTGGTTGCTCCGCCTGGTAAACCGGGGTCTGCTACGAGCGACGAGCAACCGAGGGCGAACAGCGCCCAAATGCGGAAAGGGTTCATCGTCCTTTAGCGGAAAGCTGCATGGCTTCTTCCGCGTCGGAGAGCGTGTAGACGAATTCCCAAACGGCTGCGACAGCGGCCTGGATGGCTTGGTGCTCGGGTCCGCCTTCCTCAGCCATGATCGACTGATCGAAGGGAGTGGGGATGGCGGTGATTAGCTTTTGGGCGTTATGGAATTGGTTTTTAACGTTTTCAGCGACTTCGGAATCAGCCGTTGCTATGAGGTCGTAGAAGCCCGCTTCGTCGATCACCACTTTTCCGGATTCGCTGGTGAAGGTTCCGAAGAGGACGGATTCGATACCTTTCATATTGGATACCAGATCGTTGCCTGTGGTATCGCTGAAACAGGAATGTTCGTCTTCTTGGGATTGACTACGCAGAGCGGTAGCGAGACGTTCGCTTGCAATTTCTCGACCGGCGAGAGCGGAGAGGCCGCGGAGAACTGTGCGGATAATTCGAGAAGGGCGACGTAGGAAAAATTCACCTGGAGTTCCGTCATAGTTGAATGGATTCCAGGAGTCGGCGATTGCGACGAGGTGAAACCGCAACACCTCGGTGACCGTAACTAAATAGGTCATACGTCGATCTGCGTTAGGCGCGGTTGTGTAATCGGTCCAAGATCGCTCGCCGGGGCCATCGGCATTGAAATCCTGACCCCAGAGAAGAAACTCGATTGCATGCCAGCCGGTAGCAATGTTGGCCTCGCCGCCGGCTTCATTGAGTTTGGGTATGGAAACGCTGTTCAGTTTCGGATATTGCTCTGGGTGATTGATTATGCCGGAGTTTGGATCGGCTCGGGTATAGTCGATGTAGCTTTCGTCTACCGGCCAAGCATTGATGAAGATTTCCAGTTCGAGCTCGTCGATTGCGGTTTCGGAGAAACGAAATGCTTCCGTTCGACCATAGACTTTGCGGGCTTTGATCCAGAGGCGTTTAGCTTCTTCGAATGTTTCAGGACCGGGATCCTTGCGAAAGGCGTAGATCGCCATGTTGAAGCGAATGATTTCTCGAACCGAGTCTGAATACATTTCCCAGGCGAGATCGGAGTAGTTCGACAAAGTCTGGTGGGCGACTTCGTTGGAATACGGCTGCCCAGGAGGCGTCGGTGGGAACGGCTCGAAGTCGGCGAATGTCGTTGAAGACGCGACGAAACAAAGGGCTAGGAAACTGATAAAACGGGTATTCATGCCAAGAAAAGCATCTATCATTTGAGGGAAGTGCCTTTCAGGCAATGGAAATTGTTTTGGAAACCGCGTGTACCTGGTTCTTATAAGGAAGCGAGGAAGGTTTCGGGGGAAAGCGTTCTGGGGAGATTCTTGATTCGATTTCCGTCGCTATCGAGGGTGAGGAGACTTGGGAATCCACGGAGTTGGTGCTTTCCCATGAAGGCTTTGCCTTCGTCGGTTTCGTATTCGATTCGGGTAAAAATGTAGTCGCTCTCAATCTTCGCTTTGACGATTTCGTTGGAGAGAACTTGATTGTCGAGCTGTCGGCAGGATGGGCACCAGATCGCAGAAAGGTCGGCTAGAACGGGTTTTCCGGTTTCTTTCGATTTCGCTAGCGCAGTTTCTAGCGACAAGATTTCGAGGCCGGTGGCATCGAGCGCTTTTTGACCAAGGTGAGTTTGGTAGGCCGTGTTGGCAAAGTAGACTCCGATCGCGATGGCGGCGAATGTTACGAGAGAGCGAATGATTGATTTGTTTTTCTTAGGCATGGTTTGTCAGCGGGTTAACGCCCGGTGGGCTAATTTGGTTGCGGATCAATCGCTCTCAGAAGAGTCGGCGTTTCCCCATTCATTGCAGCAAGATCCGTAGATAGTGTAGCAATCGTTGCAGACGGGAGGATAGTCGGGATTGGCTTCAATGGGCGTTCCGCAACGTTTGCATTGAGCGGATTTTACGGATTCGTCGGTTTTCATCTGCTTTCCTGATGGTGGTCGGCATCATGCCTGAATTCCCTCCGTGGAAGCCAGCGCGATTTTTGAGGTATTGAAAATCGCTCGGCTTACGCAACTCGCGTATTGAAAGCGCGGTGAAATTAAGCAGCGTGGTTGGAGTCTCGTTAATTTATGTCCCTACTATCCCTAAAAAACATTTCGAAACGCTATTTGTCGGACCGAGGCGAATGGACTGAGATCGTTCGCATCTCTTCATTCGAGCTCAATCCTGGGGAGCAGGTTTTGCTTCAGGGCGAAAGCGGTTCAGGAAAGTCTACTTTGTTGAACATGATCGCAGGAATCGTGACTGCCGATACCGGGGAAATTTCTCTTGATGGAATCGATATGCGGTCATTGCGGGAATCGGCTCGCGATGAACATCGGGCTCGTTCGTTGGGTTACGTCTTTCAGAATTTCAATTTGCTGGACGCGTATTCGTGTATCGAAAATGTGGAGCTGGGAATGGCTTTTGGAGGGAAGACCGATGTTGAGTTCGCTCGGAAGCTACTTGAACGGGTTGGCTTGAGCGAGCGTTTGAATTATCGGCCGGATCAATTGTCACAGGGACAAAAGCAGCGAGTGGCGATTGCCCGCGCTTTGGCTAATCGCCCGAAATTGGTTTTGGCAGATGAGCCAACTGGCAATCTGGATCCAAGTAATGCGGCAGTCGCGCTTGATTTGATTCAGTCGCTGTGTCGGGAAAACGGAACGGCGTTGCTTTTGGTGAGCCACGATCCGTCGCTTAAAGATAGGTTTGAACGGACGATCGATTTATTGGAATTGAATGAGGCAAGCGTATTGCCGACAGAAACAGGAGGACTCTCATGAATTCGGTATCCATAGCAATGCGCGGTATTCGGGAACGACGAGTTTCCAGCGCGATCACTATCGCGGCAGTGGCTCTTGCCTGCAGCCTTTTGATGCTGGTGTGGGCTTTTAAGAAAGAAGCGGAGCAGAGTTTCGCAGGAGCGAGCGGCGGATTCGATGCGGTGCTCGGGCCGCGCGGGTCGAAGCTGCAAATCGTTTTGAACGCGCTTTATCATTTGGACGAGTCACCGGGTTTGATGCGGTGGGCGGATTATGAGCAAGCTACCAAGTTTCCTGCTGTTGAGGCAGCGTATCCATTGGCGGTGGGCGATAACTATCGCGGTTATCGCTTGGTTGGTTCTATACCTGAATACCTGCAAAATCATGCTTATGCGGAAGGTCGATCGTTTGAATTGGAAAGCGGTGGTTCGTTGTTCGAATCGGGTTCAATGCAAGCGGTTGTCGGCGCGTTCGCAGCGCGTCGTCTTGGCCTGGACGTTGGCGATACGTTTCATCCGTATCACGGTTTAGTATACAACGAAAAAGCGGAGCATGAAGAGCTCTATACGGTTACGGGAGTATTGAAGCCGACTGGAACTCCGGTTGACAAAGTGATTTGGATACCGATCAGCGGAATCCAAACCATGAGTGGTCACAATCCAAAGGCGGCCACTGACGTGAGCGCAGTTTTGATCAAGCTGAAGCAAGGGGCGAGTATGGCGGGTTTCCAGCTTGATATGATGTACAACAAGCAAGGGGACCGTCTTACTTTGGCTTGGCCGGCGAATCGTACGATTCTCCAGTTCTTCGATAAGATCAGTTGGTTTGACAAGATATTGCAAGCGGTGGCGGCTTTGGTCGCGATTATCGCTGGCGGCTCCATTTTGGCGATCCTCTACAATGTGATGAATGAGCGAAAGCGCGACATTGCGGTATTGCGAGCATTGGGAGCGCGTAAGCGAACGGTATTCATGATTTCGTTACTTGAAGCTGTGGGCATGACTTTCGCGGGAGTGATTCTCGGGTTCGTCGTGTATATCGTTCTCGGCATGGGAATCGGCGAAATCGTTCAGCGCGAAACCGGTGTGGCCTTGAGCCCGTTTACTGGCAATGCGGCGATGGTGTGGGCTCCTTTGGGGATGTTGGGGATTGGATTGCTTTCGGGCGTACTGCCCGCGATAAAGGCGTATCGGACGGATGTGTCCCGAAATTTATGATGAAACTACGGAAATTGAATTTCAAATGGGCGATTGCTGCGATTGTCGCATCAGTGTTGTTCGGCTGCTCGGATTCGGGTCAGAATCAAGCGAGTTCGTCGCAAGGCCATTCCCATCCTGCGCCTCATGGAGGGGCTTTGGTGATGCTCGGACAGCATGCGGCGCAGATTGAGCTCGTGCCGGAAGATGGCGGAAAAACCTGGGCCCTTTACGTACTCGATGGGGGAGCGCAGCGCTTTGCGCGGGTTGAACAAGCGACGGTGTCTGCTACTTTGGATGGACGGTCTGCGACCTTTCATGCTGTCGAAAACGCAGCGACTGGGGAATCTATAGGTAATACGTCGAAATTCGCTTTGAAAGCGGATTGGTTGGATCCTGATGGTCGCTTCCCGGTCAAAATCGATGAAATCATTATTTTAAGTCAGTCGTTCTCAGAAATAGAATTTGGTTTTCCGGAAGGGAAACATTGAGTTTGAGGGAGAATTCACTAGAGTGACGCGATTGATAAGGAGCTTTTCAATATGAAATACCGTAATTTAGCAGGTTTGGCAGCGTTGATTTTTGGCCTGGTTTCGCCGTTGGCGAGTGCCGAGGAACTTACGATCGAATTGAGCGATTTGAGCGCTTTCGATTATCAACCGGAGGTTCCGGAATCCAGCGATCGCGTGGTGCGTGCTGATAAGGAATACCTTCTCACGTTTCTTCCTGAGCCGATTTTCAAGCTGGATCAGAAGAGCATCTCGATCACTGGTTACATGATGCCGATTAAGTCGGACGGTCAGATCGTGCAGGAGTTCTTGTTGGTCCCGAATACGATGGCTTGCTGCTTTGGAGTGATGCCTTCCTACAATGAATTTATCTATGTGAAGATGACCGGTCCCGGGGCCTTGGCTGTTGATAATGTGCCAATCACTTTGTACGGAAAATTGTCGATCGAGGAGACTTGGGAAAACGGATTTTTCAGTCACCTTTATCACATTCGCGGGCAAAAGGTTGAAATCGGGAAGTTCTAGCGAGCGGTCAATCTAGCCGTTTCGAGCGCGTTTTGTGTCCAAGAGGCTGGAAGTCGGCGGAATGTCTGCGTAGCTTCATCTTCTTTCGTATCTCATATCCCCATGAAATCACCCCTTAACAGACGACACTTCCTGCGGGCAGTTGGCATGACGCTCGCTCTGCCGGTTCTCGAATCGTTGCCTGTCGCAGCTTCTGCAGTTTCAGCCGGCCGGAAGCTAGGTTCTGCGAAACGATTGGTCTGTGTAGGAGCGAATCTCGGGCTTCACGTTGGGTCGCTCTATCCGAAGGAGACAGGCGCAGATTACAGTGTTACGCCGCTGCTCAAGCCGTTGATGCAGCACAAAGACCGACTTACAGTGGTTTCTGGATTGGATCACCGCGCTGGAAACGGTCACAAAAACTGGGATAATTTTCTTTGCGGAAAGAACGTCGGCGATGTGTCGCTCGACCAAATCGCCGCTAAGCACATCGGTGCCGATACGCGGATTGGTTCGCTCCAACTAAGTGCGGGCCGAGGTAGTTTTCGACAAAAGATGGTATTTAACGAGCAGGGGATTCCTCTGCCGATGACCGAGCGCCCGAGCGTGGTTTATCAAACCTTGTTTGGATTGCCGGATGATGTCGATCGAACCGAGTATTTGATCAAGAGCGGGAAGAGTTCGTTGGATGGCGTTTCGGGCGATGCGAAACGTTTGCAGAAAACGGTGAGCTCCGCGGATAAGGAAAAATTGGGCGAGTATTTCCAATCGGTGCGGGACTTGGAGCAACGAATGGAACGTCAACTGAGAGGATTGCGGGAGCCGCGTCCGAAAGTGGATTATCAGTTGCCTGAATTCGACCCAATCGCACCGACTTTGATGTTGGAGAATCAAGCATTGATGTACGATTTGATGGCTTTGGCTCTCGAAACGGATTCTACACGGGTGATTACGATGTTTCTTCCGGGACTTGGAGAAGTCTTTACGATTAATGGAGAAACGCTTTCAGCGGGTTATCATGCCCTGTCTCATCACGGCAATAATCCTGGTTTGGTTGAAGATTTGATCAAAGTCGAAAGCCAGCATATGACGCTCTTGTCCGGTTTCTTGGATCAGTTGAAGCGTAAGACGGACATCGAGGGGAAGTCGCTCTTGGATTCGACGCTTGTTTTGTGGGGAGCGGGTATGGGCGATGCGAGTCGTCACTCCAATGCGAATTTGCCAGTATGTCTCGCGGGCGGCGGATTGAAGCATGGGTCGCACATTGCGATCGATCGTGATGCCCCGGATGCGCCGCTTTTGGGAGACCTTTATGTGACGATGTTGCAGCAGCTCGGAATCGAGCAGGATCGCTTTTCGAATGCGAGCCGTAATATGAACCAGTATTTGGTTTAGAGAATTGCTCTAAGCATGTTGAAGATGACTTCCATGAAATTGGTTTGTACGGGCGTCGCTTACGGCGATCCGTTATTAGAATTCAACCGATGCGGATCGGAGCAAACGACGCCCCTACGTTTGATAGGTCTCTTAGTTTGTATTCTAGGATTAAATACGAATAGCTTTGGGAGTTCGGAGCTCCAGCCAATCCCGGATATATCCTACGAATTTCTTGAAACTTATTGTTTGGATTGTCACGATGACTTCGAACGAAAAGGGGAAATCAGTTTCGAAGACCCGGAAGTCGATTGGAATAATCAGGATTCGCTGGAGTTGTGGGAACGGGCAATTAGCGCTTTGAGATCGGGAGAGATGCCTCCCAAGAAAGAGCGAAAGCCATCACCCAATGCTCGGGCCTCGATGGTTGATTGGTTGGATCAATCGCTTAGCGAACACGCTCCGATTGGAGGGTCGACGCTGAGGCGTTTGAATCGGCGAGAATACGAGAATAGTATAAATGCGCTGTTGAATACGAAGTATGAGTTGCCCGATGGTTTTCCGGTCGATGGCGAAGCGAATGGATTCGATAACCAAGCGTCTGCTTTGATGCTTTCCGGTCCGCTCCTGCAGTCATACGCTCAGGTGGCGAATGATCTCGCTGAGAAACTGTTTCCTCCAGCTCGTAAGCCTGTAGAACCAATTACATCGGAAGTGTTGGGGAAGGATTTTACGTATGCCTATTCATCGGGATTGGTAGTTGGCGAAAAGATGCGAGTAGTCTCAAGTTCGGATGCGCTGTCCGCTAGCGCAACATGGCCCAGCCGGTTTGAAGCAAGCGAGACGGGACGTTATCAAGTAGAGCTTACGCTTTCCGCGTTTAATCCGCCTCCGGGCGAATCGGTTATTTGTCGTGTCTATGCTGTGAACGCAGTGGAAGCCCCTGGAGAAAGAGTGGATACGGTTCGTCAGTTCGGAGAAGTATCCATTCATCCGGGACCGGCCCAAAAATATCGCTTCGAAGGGATTTTGGAAAAAGGGGAGACGATTGCTCTTCGGTACGATAACGCATCGCTCGCTGAAGATCAGGTAAAGTTGGCCGCGCATGTGAAACGTCTCTTTCAAGAGGACCCGCTTCTTGCGGCGGCTTACAAGCAAGCTGATGGGAAGGTTGAGCGCGGTCGGTTGGGTTGGGACCGGCTCAAGGCTTTGATGAAATCGGACCTATTGCCGGATTCGCCTACTGAAGAGTCTTTGGATGAATTGGTTTCGGTGGTTATCAAGAACCTGCGCGTGACGACTGAAGTTCTTGAATACAAACATTTCGAGGAAGGACCTGCTCTAGAAGTCAGTAAGGCGATGGTGTTCGGACCGATAGAATTAGTTGATGGCGAGGAAGAGATCTACTGGAAAGAACGCGCGTCCAAATTGCTTGGGCCAACGAAAGGGAAGTCGGATCAAGAAATAGCCCGCGGGTTTGTTCGTTCATTTTTGCCGACTGCATTTCGTCGCCCGGTAAACGAAGAGATTTTCGAAGAGTATTGGGACCTCATGGAGAATGAGATTTCGAAATCGGGTCGACTTGAAGATGGTTTGCATATGGCTCTTCGCACGGCTTTGAAATCGCCTTATTTCTTGTATCGCGGTTTCGAGGAAGGCTCGCTTGATGGGTATGGTTTGGCTGCCCGTCTTTCTTATTTCCTCACCTCGGGACCTCCCGATTCTAATTTGATGGCCGCGGCGGCTGATGGATCGATTCTAAAGGAATCGGTTTTGAGGCAGCATGCGATTCGGTTGATCGATTCCAAAGCTTCGAAAACGTTTATTCGCAGTTTCTTGGATCAATGGTTGGACCTGGCTGCTCTGGAAGATCTGACGCCAGACAAGACGCTCTTCGACAAACCTAGGGAGTTTAAGTATACCGACGATGAACGTTCGGCGTTTATTGAAGAGCCGAATATGTTCTTTAGGGAAATGTTGGATACAAACCGACCGATGGAGGATTTTATAGATCCGGATTTTACTTATACGAATGTTTCGGTTGGCAAGAATGTTTACGAGCTTCCGATGAAGGGTTTTTCCAAGAAAGATAAAAAGCTGCAACGCGTTTCCTTTGAACGAGAAGGGCGCTTTGGGGGCGTGCTTGGAATGGCTGGCGTCATGACTGCGACCGCTAATGGGGTCGATACACAACCGGTTGTCCGTGGCGTTTGGGTACTCGAGAATATATTGGGGAATCCACCACCACCTCCACCAGATGCGGTGCCAGCTTTGACGCCGGATACGAGTAAGGCCGAGACTCCTAAAGAAATGCTAGCGGCCCATATGCAGGAAGAATCCTGCGCGGCCTGTCATAAGAAGATCGATCCAGTTGGATTTGTTTTGGAGTCTTTTGATCCGATAGGTCGTTGGCGGACAGAATACCCGAGGATGTCGGGGGATTCTAAAGACAAGAAATCGAAACGGCTTGCAGTTGAGACTGAAGGGGTGATGCCGGATGGAACGAAGCTAAACGACATTCGGGACCTTAAAGCGTATTTGGTTCGAGATATTACTCCTTTCTCGGAATGTCTGTCAGAAAAATTGCTAACCTATGCGACGGGTCGTCACATGAGTTACAGCGATCGGAAATTGATCACTGAAATTGTCGAAGACACTAGCGAAGCGAACGGTGGCTTTCGCGATCTCATGCTTGCTTTGATCGAATCCGAGAGTTTTCGAACGAAGTAGGATTCTATTAATTCGTTCATCCCGCTGAGTGCATACGCGTCAACTTAAGCTATGAACCTCAGATCATAAAATACTTAGAATCCTTTTTTGGCTTTCGATAACGATTGAAGGGCTCTCGATTTCGAACCTTTTGTCCGAGCAGCGGACACCTGTTTCCTGACGCAGGAAGGAACTAACGAACGGAGAGAGCGATGTTAAAAAACAATTTCAAACAACGCTCGTACCTCGCTTGTTGCCTCTGCGAGGCAAATAGGTGTCCCTTCGAAACAATAGGTTCGAACTGATTGGAGTGTATCTGATTCAGTTTAGCTACCTCGACACGTCGGGTGGTGGAAGAGTTTTTGAGTTGATTCGTTAATCTTGCCTGAAGAGGTCCTTTAGAGTTAGAACCGCTCTACGATGAATGGTATTTTGATTCTAAGGCGACTTGCAATGATGACGCTGGCTTTGGCATTGGGGACAGTTGTCTTCGCAAAGCCAATAAAGGTGAAGCTCTCGTCGACAGTCGGTGATATTCGATTTGAACTATATCCGGATAAAGCTCCTGTGACGGTCGCCAATTTTCTCAAGTACATCGATGGCGGTCACTTTAAGGACGGCAGTTTTTATCGGGTAGTTCGCCTGGACAGTCAGGTTCAAAACACGATTAAAATCGAAGTGATTCAGGGAGGTTTGGATCGTGCTGAGAATGCTCAGTCGTTTGACCCTATCGTACTAGAGCGTACGAATAAGACGAAGCTAAAGCATCTTGACGGAACATTGTCGATGGCTCGTTCCGCTATTGATTCGGGGACGTCGGAATTCTTCGTTTGCGTTAACGTTCAGCCCAGCCTCGATTTCGGCGGGAAACGCAATCCCGATGGTCAGGGCTTTGCGGCTTTTGGTCGAGTGGTCGAAGGAATGGACGTTGTTCGACGGATACAGAATATGAAAACTGATACGCCAGATCCGGGTAAACTCGCCTATACAAGTGGGCAATCGCTACTGGAGCCTGTCGAGTTTATTTCCTTCAAACGGGAATAAAGGCTAAGCGCTGTTATTTACCGCCAAAGTCCATTCTCTGACGTTTATATTTCTTTGGAACATTAAACTCGGATGGGTCGATTTTCCTATTCTCTGCACTTAAGATCTTGGTTTCCTGCGTGACGTTTCCCCCGGCTCCATAGGTTCGAGTCATGACGGGCAG
>JBNMOQ010000128.1:0-14072 GCA_051275055.1 Candidatus Pelagisphaera sp. | reverse complement strand
AGCGCCTTCTGCAACCATGCCCCAAGTGGTGTCTGCTTCAGCCGGAGAGCCACTGACAATGGGCCGACGGTATTTCATATAGAAAGTAGATTTCGTAGTAGCGGGAAACGGGTCAACGATTTGCGCGGCAGCGGGTATCGCGCGCTCAAGAGTTGTGTTTCCTTGCCCTGCTTCCGAGGGAACGCCTGGGTTCAGTTCAAGAACATTCCCTTGCGATCCATCACCAGGGTCGGCAGTAACGCCAAAGAATGGGAGGGTTGCGTATTGATCGTCAGCGGAACGGTACATATTCCAATCTCCTGTGGTGGCCGTCGAATGATCTGCATCGACTTCATCGCCTACAGTGTAACTTTCCATGTTATCGATCTGTTGCCACTGCGCAAATAGCGAACCAGTAAGCAAGATTGAAACAAGCATTATTATTATATTTCTCATAGTATAACTATATTTTATTTTTGGGTTTCACACGAGGTAAGCAGTCGCGAGTAATATTTCTAGAAAGTAAAGCCCATTGTTAGGCGATAGCTTCTTGGAGCGTAATAGACATCTGTCCGGCGTGTGGCGGTGCCACCATTACCATCATCATATTCAATTACCGATTCCCCTTTGGTGTCATCCATCAGGTTGTAAGCATTTAGGCGAAGCGACATAGGCATCTGCTTGTTGGTCCACCGGTAGGTAAAGCCCAGATCAGTGCGGAAGCGCTCTTCGGTTGCGGGTGTTCCAAAGCGATTGGCCGCTAAATCGGTGCCTCCAATTGGAATCGATGTTTGAGCGGGTCCAGTATAAATCACGCCAAGACCTGCCCCCAGTCCACTTAATAGTCCCTCTCGAAAGGTGTACTTCGTCCACATGGAAGCTGCGTCTTCGGATCCTGTATAGAGGCTTACTCCTTCAAGACCCCCTATCAGGCTAGACGGAGCGACGTCGCCTATTTCTATCGCTTGTCCGTTTTTAGTGACGCTATCAATCACGCCGTCACCATTCGTATCCGTTTCTTCGAGACCAAATGCAGCACGGCCTAAAACACGTACCCATTCGTCGTACTCCGTACCAAAAACCGCTCCGGAAGCGGGGTCTATCGCATCAACCAAGTTAAAGCTGCTCGTCGCCACTCGTTCCGTATGGGCGTAACTAAAAATAAACTGCCAAGCTTTAATGGGAGAATAGATTAGCTGAAAATCATAACCCGTAGCTTCATCTGTATAAGAGACAATCGAGTTTGTAGCGCTACCGAGGCTAGGATTGACTCCCAATGTGGTGCCTCTGGTCCGCGTGTAAGGGAAAGGAGGAAAATCATCCGGGCCTGCTTGATCGTTGAATGACGAAGAGTCGCGACTCCGGTCCGCGAAGGCTTTTTCCACATAATAACGCCAAGGCTTCCCCGTCGGAACGTCATTTCGGTCGACCGCCATCACATCCATCAAATTGTAATCGATGTAGGCAACACTACGCGGGTTTGTCGTATCGGATCGCTGGCCTTCGATTCCCAACAAGCCTTCAGGCCATACAAATTCACGACGAATAGGATTTCCATCATCATCAAAAATGGTCCGGCGCACTTTTTGAATATCAACCCCCTCCTCATCGAAATAGAACCGGTCGATTCCGTATGAAAGCGGAGTCGCGCCACTTGTAATTAAATCAGGCTCGAAACCCGCATCAGAAGGCGTTTCTGCTGTCGGGTGAATAATGCCACCAAACCACTTGGCAGGAGCAGGAGCTCCGGCGAATTGCCACAGGGCATTTTCGCGAGTAATCCGATAAACGGATACGGTTCCCGAAAGTTTTCCATCACCGATATCGAATTTGATGCCCACTTCTTCGCTAGTACCCTGTTCGGAAGGGAAACCAACCAGGTTTCCGTCACGGGCCCCTGTGTTTGGCGTGATACCTTCAGCTCGTACGCCATAGAGCGTTATTTCGTCTGAGAGTTTCCAGTTCAGAGCGACGGTTTTAGTAACTTCTTTCTCCGCTTCATCGGGATTCGGAGTGTACTCGCTTACTCCCTCGGGCAGAGCGAAAAACCCAAAGGTTTCATTAGTGGGATTGTTCAATATCACATTGTTTGGCCCGAGGGCTAGCGGAGCTCCGGAATAATCGGGACCGAACTCTGCGATCTCGTCAAAACGGTCATACCTCTGGTCTCGCGAGTGATAACGGTCATTACGCGCTCCTAGGATAATACCCAGCTTGTCGTCAAAAAGCTTTCCCTGATAGAGGGCGTAATGCCCGGCAAACCAAACCTCAGTGTTGCGATAGTCAAAGCCAGGCTGACTCAACTGTTCACCATTATAGCGAATCACGCTGTGGTCATCGATAGGGCGAAATTGCAGTGGATCATCGGTCGCCAGTTCTAGCTTGTCTTCATACTGCCAACTGACACGCGAGTTACCCGTGGTGAAATTCGCTTCATCTTTGATATCATGACGCCCAACGAGAAAAGTGTGTTTAGCTGCCTTGCCAAAAAGTTCGCCATCAAGGGAGTAAGTCATCCGAAGTCTGTACTGCTCCGTCGTCGAATCTTCCGGCTCCAACTCCCACCAGTATCTCGTTGTGCGGTAGTCGGTCAGATTTCTCCGATCAAGCGGGTCTATTTCTCCGGGAAAATCGGCAATCGTAACTTTCTCATCGATCCAATCTAGAATTTCTTGGCTATTTACTGTATTCGGGTCGTTGGGACGCTGAACCAGTACTCCTTTGAGATCGAAAGATCGCTCCCGATTATTCAAGGTCGCTACTCTTACATTGAATTCCTCTTCATTGGCATCGGTCCTGAACATCCCTGCCGATATCGTAAAATTCTCGAAGGGTGTGAAGTCGATGTTAGCTAGAAAATTCTTTTCCTGGCGCTGGGCATAGGTATCCGGTCCCGTGATCCGGTAAGACTCAGGGAGTCCGCCTAGCGTTTTTTGCCAATTAAACTGCTCTCCGAATTCATTGCGAAACCCCAAATCCACCGCGGCAAACACATTGTCATGAATGTGCTGGTCCCCGATTCCGGATTCTAATTGATCGGCATATTGCCCCTCCACAAGGATATTCACTTTTTCACTACTCCATTCAAGCTGGCCTACATAGTACTCCAACTTTTTTCCTCTAAAGTCGGTCCAATCATCTCGTTCCTCCCAGGCTGTAGCCACGCGATAATTAAGCTGTCCCCCGAAAAGGTCGCTGGCTATCGGACCTGTCACATCGAACGTGCCCCTTAAGTAACCTTCGCTCCCAAAACCAATTGTGGCCGATTGAGTCTGTGCAGATAGCGGACGTTTCGGGATTACGTTTACAATACCCGAGAGCACGCCGATTCCATACAGCAACGAGTTGGGGCCGCGAACGACTTCCATACGTTGTATGTTGGAAGTATCCAGTATACCTCCGAGCACAACTCCATGCTGGGCGATTATGCCTCCATAACGAAATCCGTCGCGGTTTTGAAAAGGTACATTGAACCCTCGGATGATCGTGCCATTATCGAAACGGCCTCCTAGTCCACCCCGTGAAGATGCTGAACGGTCTGCGCTAGCATTTTCATTGGCTCCCGGGGCGTTCGCTCCGTCGCTACTTTCCCCCGCGCTCTGAGTGTACTCGTCAAGAAAAACGCCTGATGAGTAGGCCAATGCTTCATCGAAATTGGTGGCGCCCGTATCCTCGAGAAATTCTTGGTTGATTACCTCGATAGACATCGGAATATCTTTAATCGGCGTATTCAGGCTCGTGCCGGAAGTAGTGTTCGTGGCTCGGTAGCCGACGTCACCCGATGCATCTACTATAAATGGCGAGAGTGTTACGATCTCATCATCATCGTCTTGAGCTATCATGTTTCCCAGTGGGAGCACGAAGCCAATCATAGCAGCAATGAAGCGACTAAGGCCGCGTGACTCATTCAAGCATGTCAGGGAGTTCTTCATTATAATAGGTAGGATTTGGGTAGTTTGATTTGAGCAGTATTTCGCTCAGCTTTGAAAACGGATAGGCTTCGGGGAATAAATAATTAACACGCATCGAAGTAATAGTTATAACAGCACGCAAGCTCATTTTTATAACATTAGCTCTATTTTCGGAAATGTCCTGTGTAAGTCATTTGATATTAATTACTTACAAGTTTAAATTTATTCACTTAGATGATAATTAAAAGAAATAATTTCCCGCTTGATTTATAACTATAAATAAGGTTAAAACTCAAATCGTCAAAAACATGCCCAAGATGCCAAAATCTCAAAACAAACGAATTTCCCAGATGCAGATAGCTAAAGAGCTTGGGATTTCGCAGGCGCTTGTATCGATGGCGCTAAATGGTCGGAAAAAAGGCATTTCTGAAAACGCCTATAAGACAATTTGGGAATTCGCACTCGAGAATGGCTACTCGCCAAGAGGGATGAACCTCGATACGGCGAAAGAGAACACGTCAGTAGCGACCGTAGGATACATTTTGCGATCTCCGCTGAAACTCGCAAACAAGAGCAATTTCTTCAGTCACATTCACCAAGGACTCTACGACACTCTGAACGACAACGAGGTTAAGACCATCTTCCTCGGATCGGAGGACGACATAGCGAAATCGGATAAGGATACTCCCCTCACCCTGCCAGACTCGGTGAAAGGGATTGCGATAATGGGAGAAGTCCATCCCGATTTTTTGCAGACAATTCGAAAGCTCAATCGGCCGATCGTCTACATTTCGGCCCGCGAATCAGGAAAATGCCACTCCGTACTTTCAAACGAATCGGAATCAGCTGAACTCCTCGTTGATCACCTTTGCGAACTTGGGCACACCAACTTTGCCTGGTTAGGGGGGAATCGAGGGATGGGGAGACAAGAAGATCGACTGAACGGCATTTCCATGGCCCTTGAGTCGAGGAATTTGAAGCTAAAGACGCCATTCAAGATCAATCAAATCGAAGCCGATCGAAAGGAAGGTTTCGAAATCGCTAAAAAGCTGATTGAACAATCCAAACCAGAAGATCTACCAACGGCTTGGATATGCCTTAACGGCCTAATGGCAAGGGGCGCCATTAATTTTCTTTTCCAAAATGGATACAAAGTCGGTTCGGACATAAGCGTGGCCGCGTTTGATATGACCAATGTCTGCAACGAAGAAGATCCGACAATCACCTGCGCGGGGGCAAACCCAGAAGACATGGGCAGCGAGGCTGCTCGAATTCTATTGAGCACCATCAAGGAAAAATCCAAAGCGCTGTCTGACTTTATTCTTCCAACTAGTATCAGAATTGGAAAATCCACGGGACCGCAATTAGCGCCTGCAATGCCGGTTCCCGAACGTCCAGTACGCTCGTAAGTTTCGATCGCAGATCCCAACGAATTTTACACCCTTAAAAGAAAACCAGTATCGCAACATGCCCAACTCCTATAGAGGAGTTAAGGTCTAAAGGCAATTAACCTCACTGCATATGGCGTCCGTAGAATACATTGTTATCATCAGCTACCTAATACTCCTGTTAGCTGTAGGGTGGTACTTCAAGCGCTTCAATAAAGACACCAACGATTTTCTCAAAGGCGGTTGTCGCGGTACATGGTGGCTAGTGGGGATGAGTTCCTTTATGAGCGCTTTCAGCGCATGGACCTTCACGGGAGCCGCTGGAGTTGCCTTCGAATCCGGGTTTTCCGTAATGATAATCTACTTCGGAAACGCCCTTGGGTTCTTCATTAATTTTCTCTTCATAGGTCCCTGGTTTCGCCAATTGAGAGTCACCACTGGGCCGGAAGTAATTCGACTGAGGTTTGGCCCAGCGATCCAAAAATTCTACGCTTTTATGGAGGTTCCCATGCGTATCCTATACGCAGCAGTCCACCTATACGGATTAGGAATATTTTGTTCAGCAGTTTTTGGATACGATATTCTATTGGTAATACTAATCGCAGGAATTGTCGTTGTCTTCTACTCCACTTCGGGCGGACGGTGGGCAGTAATGGCAACCGATTTTCTCCAAGGTCTGTTGCTGCTTCCTATTACTGTGATCGTCGCAGTCCTCTGTCTTCGCGAAATGGGAGGAGTGAGCGGAATGTTCGAATTGATCGAAACCCAGGACCTCATGGGTGATTTCAAGCTAATAAACGCGCCAGAACAATTCGCAGGATCCTTCACCTGGGGATGGGCAAGCGCAATGGTACTTAAAAATTTCCTGAGCTACAACACCGTCAACGTAGCATATCGTTACTTCTCGGTTAAGGATGGGGCAGCCGCCAAGAAGGCAGCGTTGCTCTCAATGATACTCATGCTTTCCGGAGCAATTTTTTGGTTCATTCCACCCGTCGCTGCTAGGCTCTTAATGTCGGAAGAAGTCCTAAGCCTTGCGATTTCAAAACCAGCCGAGGCAAGCTATGCGGTAATCAGCATGCACTTACTGCCGGCAGGACTCACCGGAATGATCGTTGTGGCGATTCTCACCGCGACTATGAGTTCTATGGATACGGGACTTAATACGAATGTCGCGATTCTGATGCGAGATATCTACCCAGCTTTCTGTCGACTTTTTGGAGTAAAGGAAAAGGACGAGGCGACGCTCTTGCGCTTTGGCCGCATCTATACGCTCTTTCTGGGAGCTGCGATCATCCTTTTGGCTATGTATTTTTCAAAAGCCGAAGGCAAAGGTATATTCGATATAATGTTAGACATGGGCGCGCTGCTTGCGACTCCAATGGCAATACCGTTGGTCTACGGAATGTTCTTTCGCAACACCCCGCAATGGACTGGTTTTGCATGTATCATCGGTGGTTTTATCCCATCTACGATCGCCTTCTTCAGCGCAGGGCTATTTGGAGAGGAATGGTTGTTTCAAACCAAAGTGATGGCCGTGTTCATCGGCGGCTCTATTGGCTTCTTCGTTTCCCTCGCTTTTCCAAAGAGCAAATCCCAAGAATATCTCGATAGCGTCAACGAGTTCTTTCGACGCATGCATACTCCCGTTGACTTCGAAAAGGAAATCGGCGAATCCAACGACCAAAGTCAATTAGGCTCCATCGGAAAGTTGGCCCTCGCAATCGCCGGGTTCATCGCCCTTCTCCTATTCGTCCCGAATCCGACAGAAGGTCGAGTTACCATTTTGATTCTTTCCATCAGCATCGCTACAGTAGGCGGACTCCTCACCTATATGGGGAGAAAAGCAAATCGTGACATATCGAAGTAATGAATACGCTTCCCTTAATTAGCGTTTTCTCAAAACCATGGCCTAGTCACTCAGCCGCTAATTTGTCAGACGTGCTTCTCTCGCTTGGTTTTAAAGGGATCGAGCTTCCGATACGGGAGGGTTTTCAAGTCACTCCAGATACCATTGAAAAGGCTTTGCCTAAGTTCGCATCCGAATTGCGCCAAAATGGCTTGGGTGTATTTAGCATTGCGGGTGACGTGGACGAGGTGACGATTCGGGCTTGCGGTGAATCCGGCATACCCATCTTAAGAACGATGCTGAAACTGGACTCCACAATTAGTTATCAAGAAAATGTGGATACCTTTCGGAGACAATGCGAAACACTCTACCCTGCCCTTCGGGAAAGTGGCGTCTCAATAGGACTCCAGAATCACTGCGACGGTTTCGCCTGCAGTTCCCTTAGTGTGATCCACGCGATCGAGCCCCTGCTCTCTGATTGCGTATCAGCCGTGCTCGATCTCGGTCACACTGGACTAGAAGGCGAACGAGAAGATCTAGCAATCGATATCGCTTGGCCTCGACTCTCGATGATTAACTTGAAGAACGCCATTCGATTCCCGGATGGAACTGACGCGGTCGGCGCAGTGAAATGGAATCGGACCTGGGTAAGCGGAAAAGAAGGATACACTTCCTGGAATGACGTTATCTCCGAATTATCCAAACGAAACTATAGCGAACCAATCTGCATTACCGCAGAATACAAGGACGACAAGATGCAAGCTATTGTAGGAGATTCCGTAGTTGAACCACTAAGACAGGATATGCTTTTTCTGCAGTCCTTGCTCGACACCCATTACGAGACAACTAACGACGCAAGTTTCGAATCATGAGCACCGATTCCAAAATACCCGAAAAACGACGAATCGTCGCCCTTCATGGCGATGGAACTCTTAAGTTGATCGAGGTCGACATGCCATCGCTTGATCCAGGAATGGTCCTGGTTGAGGTCATGGCTTCACTCGTAAGCCCCGGCACCGAACTGAAGGGTCCCGTAACCCGCGGCAGCAAAGCAGCCGGAGGCTGGAGAGGTCTGCGACAGTTGCAACTAAACCCAGACCCTGACTTGAAGATAAAGCCCTTTGGCTACGCCAATGCAGGACGCGTAATAGCACTCGGAGAAGGCGTTACCAAATTAGAGATTGGCCAGCGTGTGGCATCCATTGGTGCAGGTTATGCTCAACACTCCGATTTTTCAGTTGTGCCACAAAATATGGTGGTACCCCTTCCGGAAAACGTAGAATTCGAACAAGGAGCCTACGGCATGTTGTTGGCAACTGCCATGCAAGCCGTGCGACGGGCGGAACCGGAAATCGGTCAATACGTAGCAGTTGCTGGACTCGGGCTCGTTGGGCAATTAACGGCGCGAATCTGTCAACTATCCGGATGTTATGCGATCGGATGGGACACGGTGACTGAGCGAATCGAACAAGCCAAACGGCTGGGGATCGACGAAACGGCGCTTGTTGGAACTGAAGACGAAATTCAGAAAACGCTCTCGTTCACTAATGGTAGAGGATTGGATACAAGCGTTATTGCACTTGGAGGAAATGCCGAAAAACCGGCGCATGCGTTGGAAAAATGCATGAAGGTATCTGGCGACGGCCACCCAATGGGGACAATGGTCATCGTAGGTGGAGCCGAATTCCCGTTCACTCGATCCCTGACAAATATGGACGTAAGACGGTCTTCGCGAACCGGCCCAGGTTATCACGATAAAAACTGGGAAAGAGGAGCTGACTACGACGACGTATTCGTTCGCTGGAACACTCGCCGCAACCTGGAGCTTTGTTTGCGCTTGGTGTCGGAGGGAAAAATTGCCTTAGACGAACTGACGACCCACAGAGTCGCTTTCAACGAAATCGAGGAGCAAGTAGCGGAAATTTCGAAAAATCCTGATTCGATTCTCGGTTTAGTATTCCAAATGTAGTTTTCATTCATCAGAAAAGAATTCCCCCAACCTCAATTCTCATGAAAATAGCGAGTTTCACAGTCACCCCTATTGCTACCATCGACCCACCGCTAAGAGCCGCGTCGGGGTTACATGCTCCTTTTGCCCTGAGGGTGATACTCGAAATTGCCTGTGAAGACGGACTCACCGGGTTTTCCGAAATACCTTGCACGAATGGCGTAGTCGAATCCCTGAATCACATTTGCAAGCATTTGCTAGGAGAGGATCCGCTTCAACTTACAAGATTGTTGGAAAAGGCCAAAGCCAGCCTGGTATCGCTGAAGCGAGAAGACGAAGCGCGTGGCGACACTCCATGGGATCAACGTATCTGGGTTCATGCTCGGAGCGCCTTGGAAGTTGCCTGTCTGGACTATCTCGGAAAACGATTCGAAGTACGTGTTTGCGACTTGCTCGGTGGCGCTGTTCGGGAAGCGGTTCCTTTCGGAGCGTATTTGTTCTACAAGGAACCGGGCGCAGGTGGAGACTTGGCTTTTGGTGCCGACGACCAGGCAGAGGGTTGGGCGGCAGTTCGCCAAATGAATACCAAATCGCCTGACGAAGTAGTTCGACAGGCTAAGTCATTGATCGACGAATACGGTTTCCAATCGATCAAACTCAAGGGCGGAGTGCTTCCCCCCGATGACGAAGCCGATGCGATCTTCGCTTTACGCGATACCTTTGGAAAAGACGTTCCTCTCAGACTTGACCCAAACGCTGTCTGGAGCGTGGAAACAGGAATTAGAATCGGCAAAAAGCTAGATCCGGTTCTCGAGTATTTGGAGGATCCCGTTCGCGGCCAGGAGAACATGGCCCTCGTTGGGAAAGCTATAGAGTCACCACTGGCTACGAACATGTGCACAACTTCTTTTGAGGATATTCCCAACGCCGTAAGACTTCATTCGGAAGACGTGATTCTAACCGACCACCATTACTGGGGAGGACTAAAAGCCTGCATCGATCTTTGTCGCATATGCCAAACTTTCGGGAGAGGCATTTCCATGCACTCGAATAGTCACTTGGGGCTTTCCTTGGCAGCTATGGTTCATCTTGGCGCATGCATTCCTCAGCTCGATTACGATCTCGATACGCACTACCCGTGGCAATCCGACGAGATCATAAAGGAAGGACGATTGCCTTTCGAAAATGGAGCAATCAAAGTTCCAGACAAGCCAGGCTTGGGTGTCACTCTCGATCATGATGCGATTGCCGTACTGCATCAAAACTACCTCAAGTTTGGAGTTGGCTTTCGAAACGATGAAGTGGAGATGCAGAAAATAGAACCTGGCTGGAAGTTCCAAGCGACACGCTGGTAAACTTGAAAAACTTAATTACATACGCTTAATAATGAACAAACTTGCCATACGGAAACGAGCCCTGCGAGGTGACAGATTAATGGGAACCTTCCTGAATACGGGTTCGGCGATTCTAGCTGAAGTAGCCGGACGTTCGGGCCTGGACTGGTGTCAACTCGACATGGAGCACGGATCGGGATCATGGGAAATGCTCGCCAATCAACTTATGGCTCTTGAAGGAACTGGTGCCGCTCCTATCGTCCGGTTACCAGGATTGGATCCAGTGAGTTTCAAGAGGGCCTTAGATCTTGGTGCTCATGGCGTAATGATCCCAAATTTGAATACAGCTGACGAAGCTCGAAAAGCGGTTTCCTATTCACGTTATCCGCCACACGGAGTTCGCGGAGTCGCAAGTATGAATCGCAGTGCTCACTATGGAGCAAAGTTCGCAGAGCGATTGGATACCGGACACGAAAACACCTTTGTCATCGTTCAAATCGAATCGCCAACAGCAGTTGAAAACGCCAACGAAATAGCGGCTGTGGATGGCGTGGACGCGTTGTTCGTTGGACCGCTAGACCTTTCCGTCAGTATGGGAATACCGCGCGAATTCAATCATCCTGATTTTCTCGACGCAGCGCAAAAAGTAGTCGACGCAGCGAACCTGCACAACAAGGCAAGCGGCATCCTCGCTTTTGGCGCGTCTGAGGTCGCAGCTACCTACGCTCGCGGTTTCACCTTAGTCGCCATCGGATCTGATGGTGGAATGGTTGCGAACGGGATGGCTGAGTTGGTTAGCGAAAATCGCAAGGCTACCAGCAATTAGCCCAACACGCTAATTGCATTTTAGGCATCGAAGCCTAGCCTGTCTTTTCGATTTGAATCCTCCTAAGAGACATGAGCGCCCAAAAGCACAAAACCAGTTTAACATTTAGCGAATATTTGCCGACGATCGCTTCGGATAGCGGACTCGCCCTGCCCGATTTGATACCGGTCCAGCAGCATTTTTCGACTGACCGAATTGAAGATATCGATCAAGAAACGAGGAAGCAGATGGCTCAACTTTCTGGAATGGATCTGCGGGGCAAACGAATTGCTATAACTGCGGGCAGCCGTGGTATTAAAGGATTCGTTGGAACTCTCAAAGCAATTGTCGCACAGTTGAAAGACTGGGGAGCCGAGCCTTTTATCGTTCCCGCGATGGGCAGCCATGGCGGAGCTACGGCGAGCGGACAAGTAACCGTCCTCGAATCCTTGGGAATCACCGAAAGCTCGATTGGAGCCCCCATCCGCTCATCCATGGAAGTGGTCGAGCTAGGAAGACTAGATAGTCACACAGTCGTTTGTTGCGACCGCCTGGCATTCGAGTCTGACGGCATCATTGTTTGCAATCGAGTGAAGGCTCATACCGGATTTCTGGGAGACCACGAAAGCGGGCTTCTAAAGATGATGGCGATTGGCCTTGGCAAACATGTCGGGACAACTTCTTTGCACCAACTTGGATTTGGCGAATTTCACAGAGTCATTCCCGAGACTGCCGCTCTCTTTTTAGAAAAAGCCCCTATCCTGTTCGGAGTAGCTATTGTCGAAAACGCCCATAGCCAAGCCGCATCGATTTCGGGCATCCTGCCGCAGGATTTTTTCGAACGCGAAAAAGAGCTTTTGACGATTGCGAAAGCCACGATGGGTCGCCTGCTGGTTTCGGAGATCGATCTTCTTATAGTCGATGAAATCGGTAAGGACATAAGCGGTGCCGGCATGGATTCCAATATCACTGGTCGAGCCGCTAGCGGGATCAAGCGTCCTAACGCGCCAAACATAAAGCAAATCGTCATCCGGGACCTGACGGTTGCAACAGCTGGCAATTCGCTTGGAATGGGAATGGCTGACGTCATGACCCGCAGGGCTGCCGACAAAATTAATCTAGCATACACCTACACGAACGTTCTCACCTCAGGAGCGGCTTTGGCTGGGAAGATTCCAATCATCGCCGAAAACGACCGTACGGCTATCGAGATGGCTCACAGCCTGTGCGTCACGCCTCCAGGCTCTCCATTGCGAGTGGCTCATATCCGAAACACCAAAGACCTCGAAAATATCTGGCTCTCCGCAGCCTACGCTTCGGAAATCGAAGCTAATCCCGATCTACGCAAAACAGGAGAATCGCATGCCTACGAATTCGATGCGCAAGGAAACCTTGTCTGGCCTACGCCGAGGTAGAATTCACCCGCCCGCGTATACAACCCGAAATCGGGCTTTTTCTAGAACGGCCTTAACGTCTTCGCGTTTGTCGCCCTGGATCTCGATCATCCCATCCTTGAGCGCCCCGCCAACGCCGCAGCGTTTCTGAATCTGTTTTTTAAGGTCGTTTTTCTCCTCCTTGGAAATTCCAATGAAATTTTTGGCGACCGTCACCCAACCTGCCCCACCCGCAGAGCGCTGTCGAACCACGTCGACTCGTCCACGGCTTTTCTTCTTTTCAATCTTAGGTTCAGCAACGATCTCTTCAATTGGCGATGGTTTCGAATCCGGCAGGTTTCCCATATCCAATCCGCCAAATGGATTGTTCTCCAAACTCTGCTCGTTTCCCTCCGTACTGATTCGCTTGTTTCGTTTTCCCATGTCCTAAGCGTTTTTCTTGCTGCACAGTCCCTTCGGAATACCGCCTTCCGCATTCAAAAACATCAGCGCCTTCTCGTAACTCCTTCGAGTGAGGTAGTGTTTCAGTTGTGGATCCAGATCGCGCTTGTTCTCTTTCACTAGATCGTCCAAGCGAATCAAGGATTTCGATACAGTTGGTCCATCAGAACTGCTAATAGCATCCTGCATCGAAATAAGCGCTTCTTTGAGTTCTTCTTCAATCATGATGCATATCTTAATAAGGACTGAAAATTCGAGAACAAGCCTCAAGGCTCACCTTCAGGGTAAGAGTCTCCAAAATTAGTAAAAAGAGACCGATTTACACTCGTTTTGCTTTACTCTCAAATAACAGAGGCCTAACGCTTTTTATATGCGTTTTAGTTGTTAAGACGTTATTGAATCAAGGTTAACAATCAAAGCCGCTCCCCGTAGCCCACGAAACAAAAATGGTAACGATCTCCACACGTTCCAACGCAGACCTAATCGACGAGTACTATGAGAAATGGAAAGTCGATCCGACTTCGGTTGACGATAAATGGAATGCGTTTTTCGAAGGCTTCGAATTGGGTCTAACCATACCTCCAAAGGGCAAATCCCCCAAGGATTCACCGCCATCAGCCAGCGGTTCGAAGCAAATGAATGTTTCGAGTCTCATATATCGCTACAGAAGCGTCGGCCATACACAGGCGAATTTAGACCCGCTTTCGGGAACTCCTCCCGCTAACCCTGATTTGAACCTAAAGGAATTTGGGCTAATTGAAAGCGACCTCGATCAGGAATTCGATTCCGGCCACTTCCTCAATAGTAGCAAAATCAAACTCAGAAGTTTGATCGAAGCTCTTGAAAAGACTTACTGCGGCACGATTGGTTACGAATACATACACATGCAGAACACTGAAGCACGTCGGTGGATTCAGCAAAAAATTGAACCTCTCCAGGGAAAAATCGAATTTTCGGACAAGATCAAAAACCGGATTCTCCGCAAGGTGTATGCTGCAGAGACTTTCGAGCGTTTTCTTCATA
>JBNMOQ010000127.1:0-14315 GCA_051275055.1 Candidatus Pelagisphaera sp. | reverse complement strand
GTGTTGTAGAACTCGGGGAACAGGTTGAGCATGTATTTCCATTTGTCCGTTCTTACGGCTCGGATGGGATAGACGTTCACTGTCTTGTCGCCTTTGTGAACGGTGAAGATTCTATCGCGATGGCGGTCGGTTTTTCCCAGCAATACGTTTTTGAAGGATTTGCCATCGATGTCTTCCACGGCAGGCGCTCCCACGATGTCTAGGAAGGTCGGGATTAAATCTACCCAGCTGACCATGGCGTTGGTGGTTGATTTTGGCCTAATCTTTCCGGGCCATACCGCGATCAACGGAACACGGACACCCGTTTCATAGAGCGACCACTTTCCGAAAGGCCAATTTTGGCCATGATCGGATGTGTAGATTATGAGGGTGTTGTCTTCGTCGAGCTGCCGTTTAACCAATTCGCGTACTTGGCCAACGGTTGTATCCACATTTTCCACAGCCTGGTTATACCGGGCCATCAATTGCCGCGCTTCGGGTGTATCGAATGTTTTGGGTGGCAGTATGCTATCTTCAGGTTTGAAGTGCACGTCACCCGGCTCGCTGGGCCAGATCGTGTGCGTGTCTGTCGGGCCAATAAACAGGGCTACCGGTTTGGTTTTGTCATCTCGCTGCGCGAGATACGCCTCCACATTTGCGGGATCAAGTAGGTTATTGCTGCCTGGAAGCTTCACCACTCCATCGGGTATTACACCTTTTCCATTGCCGTGACTAACTTTGCCCCTGAATACGACCTCGTAGCCCGCATCCATGAGTCGCTGTATCAGGCCTTCGGTTGGGCCTAGTTTGTAATTTGAATTCTCGTGATTGCCTACCACGCCATTTCTGTAGGGCATCAGACCTGACATCAGGGCATGCCGACTGGGGGCACAGGCCGGCGAGGCGATGTACGCGCGGGAAAAGGTCATGCCTTCATCCGCTAATAATTGCATGTGAGGCGTTTTCTGCTCCCTCGAACCGTAGACCGTTGAATGGTATACGCCGTGGTCATCGGCGATAATAGCTACGATGTTTGGCCTGTCTGCAGCTGACGAATTAACCTCCGAGGCATTAATCAGTAGTATTGCTTTTAGGGCGATGAAGAAGCCTATCCGTGCTGTAGTCATAGTTCACTTTTCCGCTTTTAGAGAGCCGCGACAATAACATAATTATTTGTGCTGTGAGCCGTCGAATGGGTCAGCCGAGCGGAGCGACACCCGCCTAGCAATATAACCTATTGAAATCGCGCTCTTTGGCTCCCTTGGAAAAAGTTTGCCCCAAAAGTCGGAAATGAGCATTTTCGCTACCTGTTATCATTAAACCTCAAATTATTATGAACCTACTTAGACGCTCCTTTTTGAAAAAAACTCTCGCTGCTTCCGCGACAGGTATGTTGGCCTCGCGGCTTTCCG
Organism: Candidatus Pelagisphaera sp.; assembly: GCA_051275055.1. Taxonomy (GTDB): domain Bacteria; phylum Verrucomicrobiota; class Verrucomicrobiia; order Opitutales; family Opitutaceae; genus Pelagisphaera. Next base: position 12,924 of record JBNMOQ010000127.1, on the reverse strand, counting down.
CTGCGCCCGCCGGCCCTGCTCAGGAATTTTACGAGCTTCGCTGCTATCATTTAAAGGCTGATTCCCGCATTAAGGCCGACGCCAATCCGGCATTGCTGGATGACTATCTCGAACATGCGTTCCTGCCAGCTCTCCGCAAACTCGGAGTGAAGAATACCGGTATCTTCACCGAGATCGAGGTTGATAAGAAGACTGGCAGCCGCGCTCCGAAGCGCGATTCTCCGGTCTGGGTGCTGATGACTCACCGCTCACTTGATTCCTACGTGGAAGTAACGGCCGCGCTCAACGCGGATCCTGCGGTGCTGAAAGCCGGGGCCGATTACTTGAAGGTTCCGAAGGCGGCTCCCGCGTTCGAACGGATCGACAGCTGGCTGATGCGTGCGTTTGCCGGCATGCCCCGTCTCAATGTTCCGGCTTTTTCTAAAAAAGGAATCCCGACCCGCGTTTTCGAAATGCGCGATTACGAGAGTCACAGTGAAGAGCGAGCTCTTGCCAAGATGGACATGTTCAACGCCGGCGAGATCGAAGTAATGGAGGAGATCGGCATCAATCCGGTTATGTTCGCTCAAGCGCTCTCGGGGCCAAACCTGCCACACTTGCGCTACATCACGAGTGGACCTGACATCGAAAGCCACCTTGCAGGCTGGAAGAAATTCGGCCCTCATCCAATTTGGCAGAAATTGAGAAAAGATCCACGCTACGCCGACAGCACCTCGCGTAACACATCCCGATTCCTCACGCCAAAGTCCTACTCGGAGCTTTGATCCGCGGCAATAAGCGGCGCTCGCTCGATTGGGACTATTGCGAGGACGACGGCAACGGTCCCTCAGCTCGGCAGCGTCGCCACGCTCGGATCGCATGATCCATTTATAGCTGGTGGTCGGACTGATCCTGAAGTTGCGGCATAGCTGGCGAAGGTTGGACCCTGGCTGGGTCGCTAGACTGACGAACTCCAGGCGACTCATAACGATAGTTCTTTTAGCAAACGGCATAATGCCGAAGCATGCGCCCGATCGAATCCCTCTCCAAGTGTCCACCATGTCTCCGAACATGTGTCCACTATCTCACGAATCCATACAGGGACAACGAACCCTACCATTTTGCCGCTACATTTTGAATGCATCAGGGCTTGCCCCGGGGATGCTTTATTCACGGCCTCTTAGGCTGCGGTCGACGTTGCCTCCCCAGCCATCGAGCCCCAAAATCGTTTTTAGATTCTGAGCAGTTGATCCGAAGGAATTCCTTCTAGTTTAATGAAGCAAGACCAACCTTTACTTCAATGAGCTACCTGTGATGCTAATGTTTGGCGTTTGACCGTTTTTGCTCCCCTCTAGTTGTTCTGATACGCCTTTTTTATAATTTCTATGGAAGAGTTACCTTTATTTAGCCGAGCCCGTGAACACGGCGAAAGAATTGCCATTCGATCGAATTCCGAGGAGTTCAGCTACAGTCAATTACTTACCGGTTCCGCTGACTTAGCATACAGGCTATTAGCCGAAACAGACGATTTGGATGAAGCTCGTATCGCTTTTCTGGCACCGGCTGGGGCCGACTGCACGACTATTCAATGGGCCATTTGGCGAGCCGGTGGTGTTGTAGTGCCTTTGTGCTTATCCGCAGCTGAACCGGAACTGGAATATTCACTAACCGATTCAGAAGCGAGTTTTGTAGTAACCACTCAAAGTCAGGGCGCCAAAGTTGCAGCGCTCTGCGAGCGACTCGGTATTCCACTCCTGATTTTAGAGGATATAGAAATCGTATCCGAAAAAGCGCTACCAATGCTGAAGGCCTCAAGGCGGGCTATGATTCTTTATACGAGCGGCACTACTAGTAAACCGAAAGGAGTGGTTTCTACACACGCCAACCTTCAGGCCCAGATTGAAACGTTGGTCGAAGCGTGGGAGTGGCAGACCAGTGACAGTATTCCGCTATTTCTACCTCTCCACCATATTCATGGTATTATCAACGTGCTTTCTTGCGCCCTATGGACTGGAGCGCTAATCGAAGCGTTTCCGAAATTTGACAGTAGCGCTATCATGAAGCGAGTAGCAGAAGACGCTTACACCGTTTTCATGGCCGTGCCCACAATCTATGTAAAATTGATTGAAGTGATGGAATCTCTGGATGATCCAGAGCGTAAAAAAGTCATCCAAGGATTCAGTCGAATGCGGCTAATGGTATCGGGTTCAGCTGCGCTACCCGCCAGCGTTCATGAAAAATGGACAGAACTGACGGGACAAAAGCTGTTGGAACGCTACGGCATGACTGAAATCGGCATGGCCTTGTCCAATCCCTTTCATGGTGAACGCCGACCGGGAGCAGTCGGCCTGCCATTACCTTTGGTCGATGTCCGACTGAAGGCAGAATCTGGCGAAACGGTTACGCTTGAGGCTGAACCCGGAGAAATTCAAGTGCGCGGCCCATGTGTGTTCGATGAATATTGGAAACGACCGAAGATTACCGCTGAATCCTTTGATGAAGATGGGTGGTTTCGGACCGGTGACATGGCCGTAGTCGAAACCGGTTATTACCGAATTATGGGCAGGCTCTCAGTTGATATCATAAAGAGTGGCGGATACAAATTGTCCGCGCTCGAGATTGAGGCGGTTCTTATACAACACCCTTTGATTAGAGAATGCGCAGTCATTGGACACCTAGACGATACTTGGGGTGAGGTCGTCGCAACAGCAGCAGTTCTTGAGAAAGGATCTAATTTGGAATTGGAAGACCTGCGCGATTGGTGCCGGGATAAACTCTCTAACTATAAACTTCCCAAAAAACTTCTGCTTGTTGATTCCCTGCCAAGAAATACAATGGGAAAAGTGACTAAACCTGCCCTCCGTAAGCTGTTTTAAATCCTCAAGAAAGCATTGTAAGCCCAAACGTTTCATAAACCGCAAAGATCGCCGAGGGCGCAAAGGATTTTCTAGGTCCGCCTCAGCGATTGTTTCGCTTTGCTCAAGTGTCGTCTTTCATCCTCGGTACGGCGTCCTCTGCGATTAAAAAATATCTATATCTGGAATTGTCACTTCTAGTTTCCGTATTCAAAAATCAGGACGCTACCTAGCGCCTCTTCAATGCGTTCCATTACCGAAGATTCCGGTGGTAGATAGATGAAGGCCTAACGTAATGGCGGCAGTGAAGTATTGAATACAATATACAGAATATGGGCAATGGTAAAAACGATGCCTCTTCCTCGAGCCGGCCCATGTTGGGCGTCTTAGACTGGATATTGTCATTTAAGAGCCCCGGTCCGTACTTTGACTCGCTTAAAGTTAGGGTTTCTTCTTGCCAACGAAAAGTAGTACAATAAATTGGGTCAAGCCGAAAGCAAGGAGCGACAACGCTAACTAAACACCCACGGAATAAAGTTTATGACTATCAAACAATCATTTATGGCCAGCGTGTTTGCATCCTTATGCTACTTAGTTCTGTTGCCCTCGACTGCGGTGGCGCACCACGGTATTACCGGTCAGTTCGACCTTGACCAGACTTTGACCGTGACGGGCGTCGTTAATCGCGTTCGCTTTGTAAACCCGCATGCGTACGTCTATTTCAAAGTTACGAATGATGCAGGCGAAGAGGAGCAATGGCGCTGCGAATTGCGTTCGGGCAGCTTGCTCAAGCGTGCCGGCTGGTCTGCGGATATGTTTGCCCCGGGTACCCAAATCACCGTATCTGGCTCACCGGATCGGCGCGACCCCAAGACATGCTTTGCCCAAACCATTACCTTTGAGGATGGTAGGGTCGTGAGGCGCCGCGATACCCTTAACGAGGCGGGCGCAGTAGTCATCGGGAAGCGCGAACTCACGCTTGAAGACGGAACTCCCAATATTGACGGAAACTGGTACGAAGCCCGAGGCGGTGGTCCCCCTCCAAGAGGTGGTCCCGGTCAAAGAGTTGATTCCGGCCAAAGAGGTGGTCCCGGTCAAAGAGGTGGTCCTCCAAGACGCGGTGGTGGTAGACCCCCAAGATTTGTAATGACGCAAATCGGGCAGGATGAAGCCGACGATTATACGGAGGAGCAGAACCCTCGGTTCATCTGTCAGCCAACCAATATCATCTTTGATTACGCCTTTGATCAGATGGTGAACAAAATCGAGCAATCCGAAACCAAGATCGTGATCACCTACGGATTTATGGACGTAGTGAGGACCATCCATCTGGGAGGAGAGTTTCCCGATGAGATTGAATCCAGCGTTACGGGCTATTCGGTAGGTGAGTGGAAAGGCGATACTTTGGTCGTCAAGACAAAAGGCTTTGCGCCTGGTTTCTTGCACGCCCCTGGAGGAGGAGGTCCTAGAGGGGCTGTCCGACACAGTGACCAGATGGAAATCACCGAGCGATTCTATGTGAATAAAGACGGGACCGAGCTGACGCGGGAGTATAGCATTGTGGACTCGGTGTACCTGGCCCAACCGCACTCGCACCAGAATAAATCTCAACTGACGAGCAACCCATTCATCTCCTACGATTGCGACGATCAGTGGGTACCCTAATCAATAAGGGCTAAGGTAAGACCCTTTGAGTTTATCCTGTGGTGTTGGTTGAACACGAAAACGGCGTATTCGTCGCAGAGTTCTTTGGGAGCAGGTGTCATGGTTGGTTTTCGTTACTAGACGACTGAAATCCACTAAAAATCTACTTCGTTGTCGAGCGCTATAGCTGGATGCGTTTGACGAATTCATTGGTTGTCATAGAGACTGTTAAAAAAGTCTTTTCCGTTTTGTGTTTTCATGTAGGGCCGGCGCTTCTCGACTTATTTAACGGCCTTTTAGCTTATCTACTGAATGCTCTGTAGTTGACTATTGAATATGGATCCCTTTCTAGCTTTAAGACATAGATGAATCGTATCTATAAAAACAACTCTCCAAACGATGGAACCGATTTCATCGCCCCTGTCTGTTGTGTGGACATCGAATTGCTGTATCAGGACGACGCGATTTTGTTGATTAACAAGCCGAGCGGACTTTTGAGCCTGTCGGGTAAAAATCCGGCGAATCTAGACTCCGTACACTATCGCTTGGTGCAGGATTTCCCTGGGGCCTTGATGATTCATCGGCTAGACCTGGGAACTTCTGGGGTTATGGTACTCGCGTTGAACAAAACGGTTAACGCGAATTTGTGTCGTCAGTTTATGGATAGGACCGTCGCGAAGACTTACACGGCTCTGCTGAGTGGAGCGCTTGCAGAGCCGGAAGGCATGATCGATATTCCGATCATAAAGGACCTTGATAATTTTCCCTACCAAAAAGTTTGTCTGCAGACTGGGAAGCCCGCCCAAAGCCGCTACCGCTTACTCGACTATTGTTCCAAGCGAAATGTCTCCCGTGTCGAATTCGCTCCTATAACCGGACGAACGCATCAATTGAGGGTACACAGCCAAGCGATTGGGCATTCCATCCTGGGTTGCGACCTATATGCGTCCTCAGAAGTGGGAGGGATGTCTGATCGGCTGATGCTCCACGCGACGAGCCTCGTGTTCGATCATCCGATCACCGGAGAGCGAACTACAGTAGAGTGCCCCGCTCCGTTTTGAGCGGCGGCTGAGCGCTTGGAGGCTGTTAGCTGAGTCGCAGTTCGCATGTTTGTCGAATTGTAGGGCTGTCGTTTGCGACACGCCGCGTAGGAGGATAAATTCGTCTATCGCGGTACGGCGCAAGCGCCGACCCTACGTTATGTTGTATTGGACTGTCTCTTAGGCTCCATCGCTCTTACGCCTTTGTCCAATCCGCTTGATTCGAGGGCTATCTTAGTAGAGCCTGTTTTATCCAATTCGTTTTACCCTGGAAATACCTCTGATACATCCTGATCTCATTTTCTACCGTCACCTGTTTCGATTGAGCGGATTGTTTCTAATCTTGGTTGTATTGATGGCGCCTCTTTATGGCCAAAACGATGAGGGCGAGAAACGCAGCGATACGATCGTGAGCGAGAAAGACGCGATTGACTTGATCGAAGATTCCAGCGTTCGGGAGGCAATCAGTCGTCGTCCGGATTTGTCATTCGCGAATGTAACGATCGATGGAGAAGACTCACGCCGCTCGCTAGCGTTCAATCTCAAGATGCTGGGGTTCAGTTTCTAGACGGACGTTATAAGTTGGATACCGTTATTGACGGACAAAAGGTCAATGCGTTCTTGCAGGAGAATCTCGATTCGTTCCGGTACGATGAGCGCCGTTCTCGCGAGCGCTCCGATCCGAGTACTTATCAAGTGGAGGAGCGGGTAGACGCATTGTACGGTATGTTGGATTTCGAGGTTGGCAAATGGCGTGGGATTCTCGGTTTGCGCCAAGAGGAGACTTCTATTTCGTTCCGCAGCAACGAAGTGCTTTTAGGACCGGATATTCTAGACAACGACTCGGATGGGGATTTCTATGAAACGGTTTACCTGGGCACGACACCGACGGAGGGGGCGTCCCAATATGACAATCAATTTTCGAATGCTCATTTTCGGTACAAATGGAACGATCGAACGACCTTTATCGCTTCCTATACGAATACGATTAAGCGTCCTCTGTACGAGGAAGTCGTGCCCTATCGCCATGTGCGCTTGGAAGACCGGGAGGTCGAGGAAGGCAATCCGGGGCTGAGCCCGACGCTCTATGAGAATCTCGACTTTTCGGTGGACGTTAGGGTGGGGCGATCGGGGCTTGTTTCTGTAGAGCTTTTCGACCGATCGATCGAAGACTTTATTTTCAATCGCGAATCGTACGTTGTCGGTGGGGTGTATGACGGTTTTGAGCTGCAGCGCCAGGAAAACGGTTCGGACGGGAGTGCTAGAGGCTTGTCCTTGACTTGGAGTCAGCCGATTTCGATTCCGATTCTGCCGGAAGGTTTGTCGTTTAATGCCAACTACAATGCTCTCGATACGGAGATCGAATATCCCTCTCGTCCAGGAGAAGCGCTGCCGCTAACCCGCAGTCCTGATTCGGAATTGAAGTTAGCGTTGAAATACGAAACGAAAAAGCTGTTCGTCCAATTGAAATGGGATCGTGAAACGGAGAGCATTTATCGAGTAGCAAGCAGTCCCGAGGAAGATCGTTATGTCGGACCAAGAGGGGGTGTTGATATATCGTTAAGCTATAAGGTACAGACGAAAACGCGACTCTATATGGAGTTGCGAAATGTCACCAGCGAGCCGGTGTACGACTTCTACGAAGGAGATCCCTCTCATCCCTACTACTACCGAATTCGCCCATGGACGCTCAATGCGGGCGTGAAGTTCGAGCTTTGAGCGAACGTTAGAAAAAGCACGCGTTGATAGGAAATTCAATTGTTCCTATTTGATTCGGGGGTAGATTGAGAATCTGATTTCGCGATATCAAGCTATCCCTTTGAATGTACGGAATAAAAATGTATCGCATCGTGGCTTAGCGTGCGTTTTTAGCCATGAAATCGACAACCGCCTTCGGGTCGTCCGGCCCAAGCGGGTAGTGTCCGGTGCCTTCCTTTACGATTACGGTAATCTTTCCGCCGGGTTCTCTGTATTGTTTTGCAAATACACGAGTGTTGCTTTCGAGCAAAGGATTTGAAGCGTGAACATTCCGCCCGGGGTCAGATCACTAGCGATAGTGCTCATATTCTCTGAAACCCAATGAAATTGAACCCTTCGCCTTTATTGCGAAGGGACCTGTGTCGCTTATCGCGCTCTGCAAATTCTGAACAAAAATACCGCAACACTTAATTTTGTTAGACTCGAGTCTATCGTAAACTAAATGTTTTCTTGAAAACTCAAGAATCCAAGGGTGTGATTTTGTATGATGCTATCGACCCGACTTTTACTTCTAGTACTCCTTCCTGTTAGTCTCAATGCAAACGATTCGCCGATCCGTGAGCGGCTGTTGGGAGCCGCTTATTTGGATAACCAGGCTTACGCTCTTCTCGAAGAAATGACGGACCGTTTCGGCGGCAGGATCACAGGATCCAAGTCCAATGAACAGTCTATGGAGTTTCTACAGGAAACCTTGAAGCAAGAAGGAATTCCCTCTCGGCAGGAATCTTTTACCTTCCCGGGCTGGGTAAGGAAAGACGATGAAGCTCTTTTACTTGAGCCCATAAACAGGCCGCTTCGAACCATTGCGCTTGGTTACGTTCAACGACATCCGCCCTTCGACGCAGATGTCGCGCTTGTCGACAAAGCCAAGATCGAGGAAATCACTGCGGACCTGGACGGCAAAATCGGGCTCGTCCCAGCCAATGTAAGACTAAGCAGTGCAACCATTCACTCTCTAGTGACAGAACGTGGATTGAAGGGACTTCTTTTCATCAACCGAAAGAACGGTGGCCAGCTCCTGGCACGAACGCAGAACCGTGAGGGAGACGCATCTCCCGTCCCGGTATACGCTATAACCGAAGAAGAAGGACTCTGGCTCAAACGTCTGATCGAACGTGGAGAAACGCCGCGCATTCGGCTTACTACCCGGTCAGAAATTAAAAAAATAAAGACGGCCAACCTTATCGCCACACTTCCAGGTAAGGTTGAAGAGAAAATCGTCATTGGCGCGCATTTCGATTCCTGGGATATCGGACAAGGAGCCTTGGACAACGGATTGGGAATTGTTCAGGCATTCGATGTCGCGCGCCTTTTGAAAGCTATCCACCCCGACAACCACTTCACTCTAGAGTTCGTTTGGTTCAATGCGGAGGAGTTCGGCCTGTTCGGCTCTTATGCTTACATGGAAAAACATCAGGAAGATAAGATCGTCGCCATGTTCAACATGGATATGGTTGGAGATCCGATCGGCATCAATGCCATGGGCTTCGACTCTCTCGTGCCTTTTCTGGAAGGCTTCTCCAGTCGATTGAATGGCCTGTCGTTTTCCAGGCCGATGGAAAACAAGCCCTGGCTTGGCAGCGACCACATGCCCTTTCTCTTACAAGGCATTCCCGCCATCACGCTCTACGCGCCCATCAAAGAAGAATCATCAAAATTCTATCACGACTTCGGAGACACATTCGATAAAGTGGACGAGACGACTCTCTCGAAATCCATCGCGATCATCAGCCTCCTTGCCTACGAGCTAGCCAACGACAAAGACCTGAAGCGTCCGCGTCTCAGCGAAGAGGAAACGATAGTCCTGTTGCGCAAAGCCAAACTCGAGGAACGTATGAAGGAATCTGGTAGTTGGCCTTTTGGAGAGTAGGTTCCAACACCCATCCCTTGCGTTACGCATTGCGGCATTTCTCGCCATTTTTTGTAGCATTGCGGGCGGGGCATTGCAGCCTCCTTTTTCCGCTCTACCCAATGCGACGTGCCAATGGATCATGGCGACGCAAACGCGGCTGTTTTTAGTTCGGTGGAGTTGGTGGAGTGTATTCAATAAATGGAGTTTGTTATAGGTCACTGTTAAAGTACCGACCATTTTTTGGGGTTCTTACAAAGGTAGAGGATTGACTCTTCATCATCCCCATCCGAAATAGGGAAAGATCCTATGACAAATACCACTCCTGTTCTGCACATATCGAAAGCGGAAATCAACCAGTTGCCCATGCGTAAATTCGACGGGCCCATCCACTTGATTCAAACTCCCGCCGATGCAAAGCATGCAGCCGAAAAGCTCAGCACCGAAACTCTGCTCGGCTTCGACACCGAAACCCGCGCCGCCTTTCGCCCCGGCGAAAGCTACAACCCATCCCTTCTACAACTGGCGAGCGCGAAAGATGTCTTTCTCTTCCAAATAAAACTCACCGGACTCATCGCGGAACTGTGTGAGATCCTATCCAATCCGAACATTCTGAAAGCTGGCGTCTCGATTCGCAACGACGTGAGGGAACTCCGGGAACTAACTCCGTTCGAACCCGCCGGGTTTGTAGAACTGGCTGACTGCGCGAAAAAAGCGAAAATCAAAAACCTCGGCTTGCGGGGCATGGGGGCTCTACTACTGGGCTTCCGCATCTCCAAAAGAGAGCAGGTTTCCAACTGGGGAAAACGTGAACTGACTCGTTCCCAGATTGCCTACGCCGCCACCGATGCATGGGTGGGCCGGGAAATCTATCTGCATATGGACCAGCGCGATCTGACGCCCAAGCCAACCCAATAGCACTCACCCTATTTCCCAATGGTTGGAACAAGAAAAGGCCGGTTCTTCAACGATTGAAAACCGGATAACGAGCATTCACTTCGAACGCGAAATTAGGAACAGGCTATTTTATGGTTTCACGGTTTGGAGTCTACAAGCGAGGTTGTGTTTGATTCTTGTGGCCATTGAGGATGTCAAGAAACACGTACTGACTCTTTGAGGGCTTCTTGTGTTCAAAATAAGGGACGATGGTACAGCGCGTATCTTAACCTCATAGTTTCATCAGAATCGAGGACTGAAATTGTAACAATTTAACTTACAATTACCTAAGATCCAAGCACTCGTAAAAATGAAACATAACTTAAAGTGAACTAAGGATAGACTTAGACAAGTCCGTCAGTAAAGAGAATGGTCAGGGTCGCCAAAGGCGACGTAGGTGTCGCTGAAGCGACAACAGGTTTTGCCATTGTTCGGTCAAATTTTACTTTTTTAAACCTATTCGACGTTAGTCGACCTGTGTCCACGACGTGAGTCCGGCGTAGTTGGAAACGGATCCTGGAAACGGATCCTGACGATCACTATTCAGTCAATTTATGAAACGTATAGGTTGAGTGGTCATGAATATGTTTTTAGTGCTGTTGGGTTAAGCCGTTCTTGATGAAATTGTAGACGCGAGTATTGGTGTTTTCAATATCCCAGCGAATACCATGACCCGCGCCGGGGACTACGATGAGCTCGTGCTTTATCCCCAAGTTTTTTAAATGAATACACCACTCGAGATTTTAAAGGGGGGCGGCCCCTGGATTTTGATGTACCAATAGATTCAATAGATGGATACGGAAATACCGGTCCAGGTTCGGAGCGGGTCATGTTAATATTTCTAGAGGACAAGTTTTAAGTCCCGACCATTTCTGCATTGTCAGCGAAATGAGGAGGCTCTGAATCAGGGCAGGGCGGACACCTGCGCGCCCAGTTGGTTGAGGTCCTGTTCCGTGAGGTTCTGTCGGTATTCGTGTTCGAGCAGGTACCAGTGCTCGGTGAACTCGGCGGATTGTCCGGGTTTGATGGTGCTGCGAGGGCCGATGGGTTCGAGTTCCACGGCGTTGATTCTTTCGGTTTTAGGATACCAGATTGAGATGGTTAGTCCGGCGACCTCGTTGTAGACGGCGTTCGGATAAGTGGCGTAGCGTTTCACGAAAAGCAGGTCGTTCTTCATTTGATAGCCGAACCAACCGGTCATCGAGTCGAAACCGAGCTTTGGGTTGGCGGGCACGTCCTTCACGAGCAGGTAGTCGCCGACGCGGGTGATGTTGGCATCTTTGGGGCGGGCGTTGATCAGGCCGGCGCCTTCGTACATGACGTAGTTATTCGGGAACTTTGATACGGGTGAAAGCGGGACGATGGCGACTCCTCCGTGTCGGGCAAAGGTGCGACTCCAATGGCACCATTCCTTCGTTTCGGTCGAGATGTTTTTGATGACCTGCCGGCAGGACAAGCGAGAGGAATCTTTCGCCAGACGAAATTCGCGGATGAGCTGAACGCCAGTGGACGGATCGGGCTGGCTGGTCAGGCGGACGGAGCGCGGTCCGAGGATTTCGGGCGTCCAGGTTCCGCTCCACAATATGTCGCGATTCGGAATCAGGTATTCGGGACCGATGTCGAAGCGGCCGGCGGTGACGAGTGGCTTCTGGCCAGGCTGGCGCCAATCCGCTTCGGCGGGATCGAGGTATAGGGCCTCTTGGTCACCTAGACGGTAGCTCAATACTCGGCCGCCGACATGATGACCGATCACTGCGCGGGTGGAGTCGTTGAAGAGTTCGAGGCAGCCGGGGTAGTCAAGAATGTCGACATGGCGAACGCCGGCGGGCAGTGGGTCGGCTTGAAGTTGGGGCATGGCGGCGAGAAGCAGGCAGAAGGTTAGCGGGAGGAGGGCGGAGCGGTTTAGTTGGGTTTTGAGGCGGGTGTGCATGACGGGTTTCTTGATAGGAAATTCAATTGTTCCGATTTGATTCGGGGGGGTATTTCTAGATTAATGATCCCGCTGAGCGTATTGGCGTCAACTTAACTTTTTTATGGTGATTTTTGTGGCTAATTCCTCTCCCTGATTCTCGAAGAGACTGTTAAAATAAGTCCGTTTCATTCGTGTTTTAGACGTGGGGCTGGCGCTTGCGCCACGCCGCTTAGGTGGAGAACCAATTTTCTATCGCGGCACAGCGCAAGCGCTGGCCCTACGGATTTCCGACTTATTAAACAGTCTCTAAGTTAACGCGTATGTACCTACCGGGAAGATCGGTCGCTGCCTCTTAAATGTCCCGGGAATGCCTTATTCGTTATTCTCGGGAGTCAGCCGCAGGATCATGCCGCGACGGTCGATGAGGACATAGATCGAGCCGTCCGGGGCGGTCTTGATATCGCGGACGCGGCCGGACTCGCGGAGGATGACTTCTTGTTTTACGACCTTGTCGCCATCTAAGACTAGTCGGTAAATGAGCTGATGTTTTAGGGCCGCGACGAGCAGATTGTTATTCCAGGCGGGAAATAAGGGACTGTCGGCAAATTCGATCCCGCAGAAGGCAGGAGAGGGAATCCAGTATTGAATCGGATCCACCATCCCGGGGAGAGACTTGTAGGGTGTTAAAACAGTCCCATCGCGATCCACTCCTTTGGTGACGAGAGGCCAGCCGTAGTTGGCGCCGGCCCGGACGATATTGATTTCATCACCACCCATAGGTCCATGCTCCCCGGACCATATTTCACGGGTTTCAGGATGAATCGCAAGGCCTTGAGCATTGCGCGTTCCGTAGGCAAAGACCGTCGGCAGGGCACCATAGCGCTCCAAAGAATTGTACGGGTTGTCCTCCACTGGTCGACCATCGTCGTGAATGCGGTGAAACTTGCCTTC
>JBNMOQ010000126.1:0-14366 GCA_051275055.1 Candidatus Pelagisphaera sp. | reverse complement strand
ATTTCTCTTCAATAACCTAAACCTAGGAGTACCCCGATATGAATTTATCACTCGCTCGCGCCTTATTGGCGATAACAGCAGGCCTTGGTCTCGCTCTAGCTGCAAACGCTGCCAGCTACTCATCGCATCTTAAAGATGGTTCGCCGACTCTTCAATCTGTCGGCTCGATTGCATTTGGTCCCGAAGGGATTTTGTTCGTGGCGGATCAGAAGGCTGCTAAAATCTACGCCTTGGCTACAGGAGATACGAAAGCGTCTTCGAGTGGAGGAACCTATAAAATCAGCGATATCGATTCGAAGGTAGCGGCTTCTTTGGGGGCGAGCGCGGATCAGATTCAGATTCATGACCTCGCGGTAAATCCAATTAGCCGGAATGCTTGGTTGTCTGTGAGCCGAGGTCGCGGAGCGAATGCGCAAGCTATCATTATGAAGATTTCGGCGGCTGGAAAGCTGTCGGTGTTGGATTTAAATGGAATTGCTTACGCTGAAGTCGGATTGCCGAATGCTCCCGAAGACAAAGTGGTTGGCGAGGGTCGACGGGCTAAAAACAAACGTATGGAGGCGATAACCGATATGGCCTACGTCAACGAACAACTGATCGTTGCTGGGCTTTCGAATGAAGAATTCGCTTCGAATTTGCGGTCGATTCCGTTTCCATTCCGCAATAGCAGCCAAGGAGCTAGCATTGAGATCTATCACGGCGCTCATGGAAAGTTCGAGACGCATTCGCCGGTACGGACTTTCGTTCCTTTCGATTTTGGCGGTGGCGATGTTCAGGTAGTAGCAGCCTATACTTGTACCCCTCTAGTTACCTTTCCTCTGTCGGCTCTTAAGCCGAAAGCCCACGTGATGGGAAAGACGATCGCAGAACTGGGAAATCGCAATCGTCCGCTGGACATGGTTGTCTATAGCAAGGACGGTTCGGATTATTTGCTCATGGCAAACAGTAGTCGCGGAGTGATGAAAGTTGAAACGATCGAGTTTGACAAACTTCCAAGTATTGATGCAAAGGTCGCCGACACTCAAGGGGCCGCTTACAATACGGTCGCTAATTGGGAAGGCGTCGAACAATTGGATCTTCTCGATGCGAACAATGCTTTGATTTTGCAGAAATCTGAAAGCGGTTCGCGCAGTTTACTAAGTTTGGCTCTACCTTAAGGAACAAGAACTACGTGACCTTTTAGCGTAACTACACCGCAGTTCGGCATAGTCCGACTCTATGTTTCGATTTAGATCAAATTCTTTTTTACGCGGTTTGCTTTCCACTACCGGTCAATTCGCTTGTGTTTGCTATGTGCTTGGTTGGGTGGCTGGCGCAAGTGCAGGAGGAGTCGAGTTGGCGGAAATTGAAGCGACCTATCTTTCTGGATTTGAAAGGTCGGATCTTAACGTCGTATACCGGAGTGGATACATTGACGTTCTTGGGGTCTCGGGTTCAAACGTAGTTAATTTTCAAGAGGATTTGACTGTCTATACTCAATTGCCAGCGGATAATTCACTGCCGTCTATTCTTGGTCGAGTGAACGTTCAGGATGGAGTGTTACGATTCTCGCCATTGTTTCCTTTGCAAAAGGGACTCGAGTATTTCGTGGCTATTGGAGCGAGTTTGACAGGAAAAACGTACTACACGTTTTCAATTCCAGCTTCTGAATTGAAGCCGGAAGCGACGGTTAGTCAAATTTTCCCGACAGCTTCCGAACTGCCTGCTAATCTGCTCAAATTCTATCTACATTTTTCTCATCCCATGAGCTTGGGCGATTCGTATTCTCACATTCGATTGTTGGATGAAAATGGGGATTCAGTAGAGTTGCCGTTTTTGGAGCTCGGAGAGGAGCTTTGGGATAGGGAAGGCAAACGGCTGACATTACTTTTCGATCCAGGGAGAATTAAGAGTGGCCTAAAACCTCGAATGGAGAATGGATCGATTCTTCGAGAGGATGAGCGCTACACTTTAGTGGTTGCGGATTCTTGGAAAGATGCGGAAGGGCAGCCTTTGAAGAAGGGATTCGAAAAAGAGTTTTCAGTCGTGCAGCCGGACATCGAGTCTCCTCGTCTTGATAACTGGAATTTGAAAGTCCCCGAGGCGAATTCAAAGTCGGAATTGCGTTTGGAATTTCCGGAAGCTTTAGACGAAGCGCTGT
Source organism: Candidatus Pelagisphaera sp. (assembly GCA_051275055.1). Classification (GTDB taxonomy): domain Bacteria; phylum Verrucomicrobiota; class Verrucomicrobiia; order Opitutales; family Opitutaceae; genus Pelagisphaera. Next base: position 12,226 of record JBNMOQ010000126.1, on the reverse strand, counting down.
TGAGTCGTGTCTTGCTTGTGTTGGATTCGAACGATCGTGTAGTCGAAGGATCGATACGAATCGATTACGGAGAACAGCGTTGGTCGTTCGAACCTCGGGAAGCTTGGAGGGAAGGTGGGTACCGAGTGCAGGTAGAAACGATTCTCGAAGACGTCTCAGGCAATAGCGTTGGGCGTCCTTTTGAAGTTGAGATACGGCGGTCCGAAGAGCACTTAAGACCGCCACGTTTTGCCTATTTGGAGTTTGCCGTTGAATAAGACGAGGCGCGTTTCACTCGCTTGCCCCTCCTCGCTTATTTTGCTTTGCTTCGCAGGTTAGCGACTGTGTAGTTTGGATCGTCTGGCAGAACTTCGACGTTTACGCGATTACCCGCTTTCTTAAGCATGTGACGGCAGTCCGGCGAGAGGTGACGAAGGCGTAGGTTCTTGCCCGCTTTGCGGTAGCGTTCGACGAGTGAATTGATCGCTTCGAGTCCTGACATGTCGCAGACTCGGGCGTGGCCAAAATCTATTACGATATTTTTCACATCGGAGCGGGCTTGGAACTTGTCCGAGAATTCGCGAACGGATCCAAAGTACAGCAAACCTTGTAGCGAGTAAATGCGTTCGTCTTCGGATTCTTTTTCGACGATCACGAAAACGTGTTTCGAACTTTCCCAAGCGAATATGAGGGCGGAGAGAATGATGCCGATGAAAACCGCGGTCGCTAGATCGTGCATGACAACGGTGACGAGCGTTACGGCTACGATAACGATGATTTCAGAGAAAGGAACTTTGCCGAATGTGTTGAGGGACGACCATTCGAATGTGCCGATCACAACCATGAACATAACTCCGACCAATGCGGCGATAGGGATGATCTCAATTATCGGTCCCGCGACCATAATGAAAGTTGCAAGCGCGACAGCGGCAGTGATGCCCGAGAGCCGTCCGCGTCCGCCGGATTTCATATTGATGAGGGATTGTCCAATCATCGCGCAACCACCCATGCCGCCGAAGAGACCGGAGAGAAAATTCGCTCCACCCTGGGCCACACACTCGCGATTACCTTGACCGCGTGTTTCAGTGATCTCGTCGATGAGCTGGAGAGTCATCAGCGATTCGATGATGCCTACCATGGATACGATAAACGCGGTTTTAAGTAGGAACGGCCACTCGGTTGCCCAAGCGATGCCGGTTGGCAGGTGAGCGAGGGGAAAGGAACCAGAAAGCTTACCTTCGGGGTTGCTAGCCGATTGAGCTAGAACGTCGGAAACGGTCGCGCTGTCTTTAAAGAAGAGAAATGCGATTACGCCTACCGAGCCGATCGCCACTAAAGAAGAAGGAACCGCTTTGGTGATTTTCGGGAAGAACTGGATGATGATCATCGTGAGGGCGACGAGGCCGACCATCGCGGCTAATGGTTGACCTGCGAGCCAGTTTCCAGTGGCGAGGCTTTTGAAAGATGGGAATTGAGCCATCAGGATCACAATCGCGAGTCCGTTGACGAATCCGATCATAACTGGATGCGGAACCAAGCGAATGAAGCGACCGAGCTTTAGAACGCCAAACAGAACTTGAATCACACCTGCAATCATGATGACGGCGAACAAGTACTGAAGACCAAGTCCTTCTCCAAACGCGTCGCCATGCTGAACCGCTTTGCCTGCTACGACGGCGATTGCTCCGGTTGCTCCAGAAATCATCCCTGGGCGACCACCGCAAGTAGAAGTGATGAAGCCCATGAATACGGCTGCCCAAAGTCCGACGAGTGGATCGACGCCAGCTGCAAATGCGAATGCGATTGCTTCTGGCACGAGGGCCAAAGCCACGGTTAAGCCGGATAGCAGGTCGTCTTTGAAATTGGTGTTTTTGTTACGAAATAGGTCGAACATGATGCGTTACGTTGCGTTCACTGCAAAATTGCAGCCCGTGGTCCTCGTAGGAATACTCTCAAATGTAAACTGCGAAATCGTTATTCGGTCTACAAGGAGTACTGTTCCATGAATAGAAGGCGTTCTATTGGGTGCTCTCTTGGGAAAATCGGGCTTCTCTGGGAGAGAACTCTTTCCCGGTGGCTTCGGTAAGCCGACCGTATAGGTCGGGGCGTCGAGCACGGAGCCAGCGGCGGCCAGTGCAACGGTCGAGGAGGTCGAGGTCTAGAGTGGCGACGACCATGTTGTCTTCTGCTTTCCAGGTTTCGGAGATGATGCGGCCGTAGCAGTCTATGATCATCGCATTACCTGTTCTGACTTCGTCATCGTCGATTCCGACGCCATTGCTAAAGAGAATGAACATTCCGTTGTCGTGCGCGCGCGATGGCAACCAGCGTAAAAGCCATTCCCGGCCGTTGGGACCTTTGATGGCCTCTTCGATTGATTGTGGATCGGCGTCTTTATTTTTCCATAAACTAGGATCGATTGTTGTCATTCCGTGGGGACTACGTGAGCCGCAGCCACCTGTTTGGTGGGGAGCAAGCAGAATGTCGGCTCCTTCGAGCGCGGTGATACGAACGTTTTCAACCAAGTTATTGTCATAGCAAATGAGGATCCCGACTTTGACGCCTAAGTGGGTATCGAAAACCGTGTATTCACTACCGCTGGACATGTGTTCGCTGATGAAGCAATGGAGTTTTCGGTGACAGTGGACCTGGCCGTCGGGGAGGGCGACGACATAGGAATTGTAGAGCTGTCCATCTTCGCTTCGCTCTATGAGTCCAGCGCCGATCAAGAGATTATGCTCCTTGGCGAGACGCTTGATGCGTTCGACTGATGGTCCACTCTCGACTTTTTCGGATAGAGCTTCGATTTGATCGCAGCTTAGGTTGCGTACATGCCAATATCCCGTTATACACATTTCGGGAAAGGCGATTATGTCGACTCCTTCGTCAGCGGCTTGTTTGCAAAACTCTTCTATCCGCTGTAGGTTGTAATCCTTATCGTTGGGGCGGTGGTTGAATTGAACCGATGCTGCTTTGATCATAGTTATCGTGGCGAGTGGAGCTATCTTCGGATTTTTGTGATTGAAAGCTCGGCGACAGCTAGGCCCATTTCACCGGATATGGAGTAGAAGATGTAGGAGCGGCCGGCGTCTTCGAGGATCGCGGGATCGCGTAGTTGTTGGACTTTGATTCCTCCGCCTTTCTTGGAGGGTTTAATTGGAAATTGGATACCTTCGTAGTTGGTGGTTGGTCGTAGAATTTCGATGGGATCGCTTGCCGTCCATTGATTGAAGTCACCTGTCATTGAAATGGTGCTTACTAGGATGCGTTCGGGGGCGTCGGCTTTTCGAGTGTAGAAGATGAAGAGGGTGTCTCCTCGAGTTGCTATTGCGCTGTGTCGAATTCGTACGTCATCGCGTTTGCCGTATTGGTCGTCGATTGTAATGGGTGCGATGAGTGCCTTTTCGGCAATGTGCCATCCTTTGTCGGGATGATTGGATCGGTTTAGAAATCCGTGGGTGTCGATTGCGTAGTTGGTGCCGCGGTGCGAGAAAACGCGGAAATAGGCTTCGCCAATGACGGTTTTGGACGCAGTGAAGTTGATGCCGTCTTCGGATGTTGCGAATGCTGTTTTCTGATTCTCGCCTTCGCGTGATCCGTGGTAATACATACGGACTTTTTTCAAGGCGTGATCGATGTGAACATCGGGGGATGCGATGTGGCCTATGAATGCGGGCGATTCTTCGAGTTTTAGAGTGCCCGGTTCGTGAACCGTCCATGGTCCGGTCACGGCATCCGCGTAGGCTAATCGGATGAATGTGCCGTCGTGGTGGGCGAAATAGAGATAGTATTTGCCGAGTGGGTTTTCGATCCAGTCGGGGACTCGGATTACGGAGGGGCCGTTGATTTTGGTTCCGAGAGTGTCGGAGGATTCGTAGGTGATGATTGGGTTTTCGGGTATTCGGGAGACGGTGATTTTGAAGTCGCCGGTTTGGATGGTTTTGGGGGTTAGTGGGGCGGCTGTGAGTGGTGGGATTGAGAGGAGGAGGGATAGGGTAATTGAGAGAAAGAGAGATAGATTGATGGAGTGATGGAGGGTTTGTTGACGAGGTGGGTTCATTGAATGGCGTTTGGCGGTGTTTGATTTGAAGTGGGGAATGTGGAAGTTGTTTTGAATGTATGGGGATGGGGGAGTTCAGTCTAATCAATTTATTGGATTGATCTTGGAACAGTTGAATCGGTGGGTTTGGAGACCGATCTTGCCTTTATTCAGGCAAAGCTTTTCGTCGCTGAAAATGAAAGCAGACGAAGTCGTAGAATACATCGCTTATTACGGAACAAGTGGATCGGATGAGACAAATGGGATTTACTGTCACTCTCTGAGCAATGCTCCGTTGAACCTTGATGATCCGGAATTGATCGGACAATACAATAAGGCGGGCTTTATGCGCCTGAATCGAAAAGGTGATTTGCTTTATGCGATCGAGACCGGATCGGAAGGGCGAGGGTGCGTGAATGCGTTTGGCCGAAATCGCGCTACTGGCGATCTGGCGTTGTTGAGTAGTCAAGCAGCGGGCGGCGGCGGGTTGTGTCACCTTAATCTCGATCGTTCTGAACGTTGGCTTTTGTCGACTAGCTACAACGATGCAGTCATAACGGTGTTTCCTTTGTCGGCCGATGGAGCGATTGGTGAACACGTGCAATCGTTTCAATTGGAAGGTGAAGGCTCGCGGGTCAATCCGGAGCGACAGGAAGCGACTCACGCGCATTCGATCTATACGGATCCGAGCAATCGCTACGTGTTTGTGTGCGATCTAGGAATGGATCGGATTTATGTGTATGCGTTCGATGCAGAGACGGGTGTTTTGAAGCCTGCTCCGATTCCATACGTCGAAACGGTTGCTGGGGCGGGACCTCGGCATTTGGCTTTCCATGGTAATGGGCAATGGATTTATACCATCAATGAGCTAAATGGCACGGTCACTCTGTACGATTGGGATTCTGAGGCTGGGAAGCTAGCACCGCGTCAGTCGATTGAAACGTTACCATCGGATTTTGTTGGATCGAGTACTACGGCTGAAATTCTAGTTCATCCGACGAATCGTTTTTTATATGGATCGAATCGAGGTCACGACAGTCTTGTGGTCTATTCGATCAACGAGGGCGATGGAACGTTGGAGTTGGTTCAGAGCGTGTCTTCGGGTGGTGGTCATCCGCGGAATTTCATTTTGGATGAATCGGGGCAGTTATTGGCGGTAGCTAATCGTGATTCGAATAATATCGTTTATTTCGATGTGGACGGGGAAACCGGAATGCTGACCCAGCAAAAAACCGTCGAGAACATTCCAGTGTGTACATGCGTTCGCTTGTTGCGTCGGGAATCTTGAGGGGTGGCGGCATGAAAAAAGCGCGACTGGATTCGTCGCGCTTTTGAAATTATTGGAGTTTCGGAAGTCAGCTGCTATTTGCTGGCTTCTTCTTTCTCTTCATCTGGAGGGCCACCTTCGTAGGTCTCGTTGCTTTTGTCCTCTTCTTCTTCATCGTCCCACTTGAGATTTTCGCTTTCGCTTATCTTCTTGGCTTCTTTTTCGTCAATTTCGGGAAAATCTTCGATATCTTCCTCTTCAGAGGATTCTTCTGCGTCATCTCCATCAAGTTCCCATCCGGCGGGAACGTAGTCGAGGACTCCGGTGAGTTCGTCGAACATGTGAACATTAACTCCCTCTATGAAATTATTGTTCTCTTCTTCGCGAAGCTCTTCTTCGAGCTCGTCGATCGTCAAATTCTGCTCGAAGTTGATAATGTCGTTGAGCATGTTGACGCGGACGCGGGTGATATGGTTCATCAGGTCCGCATAGGGGCCATTAACCTCGTCAACCACATCAGGTAGCGCGAAAAGCGCTTCGTCCGTATCGAAGAAACTCTCTTTTGTGCGAACGAGGCGTACGATACCGTCGCCTAGGTCTTTTTGGATCTTAAACGCGATGAAGGCGCGATCCATTAAGTCTTGGTCGAAGTTATATTCGCGGAGAGGTTCCGCGAGGTCGATCAAGTGAGACATTTGGCGTGGATCGATAATACTTAAGCCATCGACGTCCCAATGGACTTCGTCGCTTACTTCTTTAACCCACCAGTTCATGTCTTCTCCAAGACTGACTGTACACCATTCGATTTGATTCGTTGCGCTCGGCATGTTTTTACTAATTCAGGACCACCAAAAAGCGGGTGATATGTTTAAGTCAACAAATGAAAGTCCAAAAAAGATTAAAAAGCGTAATGAGAGCGCTTTTCGAGAGAAATAATCATAAAAATCGATCAAAGCTTCCCCGATGTCATAACAATCTGGATATGCAACGTGCTATCGCCACTTATTCGGAAGGCATTAGTCTATTTTGAGACCCACGGAAGGCAAAAATCGCCTTTGGCCAAATTTTCTTTTCAAGATACGACGCTTCTGATGGCTTCCTGATTGAACCATGAGTCGTTTTTATAAGAACATCCTCAAACCACTGTTTTTTCGCCTGGACCCGGAACAGGCCCATGAGTTGGCAGTGGACTCGCTTTCACTCCTTTCCAAGACGCCGTTAATTCGTCCGATGATGGCTGCGTTCAATCAATTGCCGCAAGCTGCGGGGTCAGTTGAGGCATTTGGTTTGAAGTTTCCAAACCGAGTTGGTTTGGCTGCAGGGTTCGACAAAAATGCCAAGTGTTGGCCAGCATTCGAAGCGCTTGGATTCGGGCACGTGGAAATTGGTACGGTAACGGCCCTGGCTCAGCCGGGAAATCCGAAGCCGCGCATGTTTCGTTTTCCAGAGCATGAGGCGATATTGAATCGGATGGGTTTCAATAACGATGGAGCTTTAGAGGTTGCTCAGCGTTTGGAAACTTTGCCTGGGCCTGGTCAGCGTGGAATTCCACTAGGCGTTAATATAGGGAAATCTAAGGTCGCTCCTCTAGATGAGGCGGTTGAGGACTATAGAGCGTCGTTCCGAGCATTGGCGGGGTATGCTGATTATTTGGTCGTCAACGTGAGTAGCCCGAATACTCCCGATTTGCGCAAGCTACAAGAAGGGGATCGCCTTAGAGAGTTGTTGAGCGAGCTTTGCAAGGAGAATGAATATCTTCTAGAGAAAGCCGGAGGAGTTCGAAAACCGATACTTTTGAAGATCGCTCCGGACTTGAGCGAAGGCGAGCTCGACGATATTTTGCAAATCCTTATCGATCTAAAACTCGACGGTATCATTGCTACCAATACGACGATGGCCCGCGAAGGACCATTTGAGAATCTAAATGAAGCCGGGGGAATTAGTGGTACGCCGGTTTGTTCGAGAGCGACTGAAATTATCGCTCGCATCGCGAAACAGACAAATGGTCGTTTACCGATTATCGGAGTTGGCGGTATTTCGAGTCCCGATACGGCAAAGGCGAAAATCGATGCTGGAGCTACCTTGGTTCAAGTGTATTCGGGCATGATCTTCGAAGGTCCGTTTCTCGCGAAACGAATTGCTCGAAGTTTGGCGGAGTCGCTTGGCGACTTTCGATAGAGAGTGCTTGGCTCTAGACGTTTACGGTACCCGTAAAAACGACCTTGGCGGGTCCGCTTAAGCTGATGTCTTTTATAGCATCGCCGTCGCGATTGAAATCGACTGTTAGAAGATCGCCACCACGTACGCGAATGTCGATCGGCGCGTTGAGCTCTTTTGTGAGACTGGCTGCTATTGCGACTGCCGTGACGCCAGTGCCACATGCGAGCGTCTCGTTTTCAACGCCACGTTCGTAGGTGCGGACTTTGATTATTCCATCGTCTTGGATTTCGGCAAAATTGGCGTTTGTACCTGCTGGGAAACGTTCGTGGTATCGGATGCCGCTGCCTTCCGGTACGATGTCGATGCTATCGACGTCGTCGTGAAATACTACCACGTGCTCGACACCGGTGTTCATGAAATCGAAAGCGTATTCGCCTTGGTTAGTCGTCAAGGATTGCCCGAGTTCGATTGAATGAACAGGGGTCATGGCTATGGTGAAAATGCCTTTTTCGGCGATAGCTTTCATGGGGCCCGCGTCGGTGAGGAAGGAAACGGACTCTCCGCTGCCAACGCCGTTGAGCAACGCGAAAGAGGTGAAGCAACGAGCGCCATTGCCGCACATATCTACGCGTCCGCCGTCGGCATTGTAATAGAGCATGGTTGCATCGCTATCTGGCTGCTGAGGTGGATTGAGCAGAATGAGCCCGTCGGAACCGATGCCGAAATGACGATCGCAGAGAGCCGCCACTTGTTCTGAAGTCAGCTCGATCGAGCCGTTCAGATTTTCGATCATCACGAAGTCGTTTCCGGCTCCGTGCATCTTTGTAAAAGCGATTTCCATAATATACGGTTTGTAGGATACGATTCGGGGCGGATTTGCAATGCGGAAAAACGAACACGGATTTTTCGATTTCCTAGAAATGCGAGTCTCCAAGCGAGGCGACTATTAATTTCTTGCGAAGGGTGGAATCGTTACGCAGTACGAATTTATCCAAGCGGAGGTTTTTTAAACGATATGAGCGACTTGCCCAATTGCCCGGAATGCGATTCCGAATACACTTATGAAGACGGAGTTTCGTTCGTTTGTCCGGATTGCGCTCATGAGTGGTCTCAAAGCAGTGAAACCGAGGCGCTAGTTGAGGAATCGGTGATCAAAGACGCGAACGGCAATGTTTTGCAGGACGGAGACACTATTTCGGTGATTAAGGATCTAAAAGTCAAAGGCTCCTCTTTGGTGGTCAAAGCGGGTACGAAAGTGAAGAATATCCGTCTGGTCGATGGAGATCACGATATTGACTGCAAGATCGCGGGAATTGGAGCGATGAAGCTAAAGTCGGAGTTCGTGAAAAAGGCTTAGTCTTTCGGCTGGTTCCAGAGGCGGAAGGGATCGTCTCGCAGGCGCATTTCGGAAAGGAGGAGTTCCTCCATTTCTTTGAGTTTCTTGGCGTACTTTGGGTTATCGGCGAGATTGGTTTGTGCCGAGTCGGGCTGGAGGCCTGTTAGGGCGGCGACGTTTGCATTGTGGTGTTCGGCTATCAATTCGTGGGGATTATCTGCGAGGTTGAATAGTTGAGTTTCGCGATGTTTGCCATCCATCACGTCATATTTGATCAGTTTCCAATCGCCTTGTTTCACGCATCTTAGACCAGGACGCGTTTCGGCGCAAAAGACGCCATAAACGACATCGCGGACGGTGTCCGTTTTGCCTTCGAAAACGGGTTTGAGGCTTATTCCTTCACTGGTGTCGGGAGCGGAAATATTCGCGAAGTCGCAAAGCGTTGCGAGAGTGTCGAGCAGGTAGAAGTTTCCGGTAGATCGCGAGCCTGGTTCGATGCCGGGACCCTTTACTATGAAAGGAACGCGCCAGCTGTGTTCGTAGAGGTTTTGTTTGCCCTGTAAGCCGTGTCTGCCGATTGCGATGCCATGGTCGGACGTGTAGATGACGTAAGTGTTTTCGAGTTCGCCCATCGCTTCTAGCTTGTCGAGAACGCGGCCGATTTGAATATCTATATTTTCACTACAGGCGAATTCCCGACCGAGTTCGTTCCGAATAGTAGCTTCATCGCGATTTTCCCAGACGCCACTTACACGTTCCTCGTCTCGAGCTCCCGGGAGTCGAAAAGGGAATGGGTGAGCAGGAAGGTAGTTGGGGGGGAGCTTGGGTTGTTTGAGGTTTTCTGATGGAAGGGAGTTGGGGTCGGTGTGATTTACGGCGCCGTATTTTGATAGGAGCTCCGGTTTGCCGTCTCGCGTGTCGTGAGGATGGGAGAACCCGAAGTAGATCAAAAATGGATCGGCGTCTTGGTTCGATTCCCTTTCTGCGAGGTAATCAAGGACTTGGTCTCCGTGCCATCCGCTTCCGGATTCATGGGTGCCGCCGCGTTTGTCGGCATCGCGACGGACAGTGAACAGCTCATTGGCAGCTTCGAAGCTGTTGCCGCGTTTGCAGGTTCGCATCGTGTTATAGCCGGCTCGGTTGAAGACTGCGGGGAGCGAGTTTTCAACAATGTTTGGTGGTACCTTGCTCGGATCGTTGGCATGTGGATTGTCTGTGCGGCCTGGTCGGTTGGGTGCGTGCCAGAGAGTGCGTCCTGACATGATCATGTGTCTGGAAGGAACGCATACGCCACTAAGCCAGGCTCCCATGTGGTAGGCTCCGTCAAGGACCATTCCTTCTTTGGCGAGACGATCGATACGAGGCGTATTGAGGGAAGAATCAGGATTGTAGATCTTTAGATCGAATGGCGATTGGTCATCTGCTATGATAAACAGAATATTGGGACGCTTTGATGTGTCCGCTCTCGAGGGAGCTGCAAGAATTGAAAACAAGAGAAAAAGCAAAAGGACTGATGCCGTGATTGAAATTCGAGATGGGTTTTGGGGCATAGGTTTTGCGGGGTATTGGGTTTTGTAGGTTTATAGTCTTAGGCCGCCATCAATGAAGCTATTCGATCCATTGATGTAGCTGCCTGCTTCGGAGCAGAGCAGGAGGGCGGTGCCAGCGCAGTCGCTAGGTAGGCCGATTCGACCGCTGGGAATTTTGGATATGAACTCGTCGCGGTTTTTAGAGCTGCTCAAGAAATCTTTATTGCGGTGCGTATCGAATATTCCGGGAGCGATGTTGTTGAAAGTGATTCCATCGCTTCCGTATTCTTTTGCAAGATTACAAATGAAATGCGTCTGGGCCGTTTTGAGTGCGGCGTATACGATGAAATTGGAATTGAAGTTTTCCTCTTGTACGCTGCCGATCGTGATGACGCGTCCCCAACCCTGAGTTTGCATATGAGGAAGGACTGACTGGATTAACTGAAGCGAGGCTTTGAAATTCGTAGCGAATTGGAGATCCAATTCCTCTTCGCCGATGTCCGGAAATTTTTGGCCAAACTGTATCGCCGCATTGGATATGAGTATGTCAATGGGTCCTGCTTTTTTACTGGCTGCATTGTAGAGCGATTGAGCAGCCCCAGGCTGGGAGAGGTCCGTTTTGCAATACCAGGCCTTTTGTCCGGTCGATTGGAGAGTGTCGAGGGACGGTTGCGCGTCCGCTTCATCTTCAATGCCATTAAGAACAATATTGGCTCCTGCTGAAGCGAGTGCTTCAGCTATCGCAAAGCCGATACCAATGGTGGAGCCGGTAATAAGAGCGGTGCGGCCGGATAGGTCGAAGGATGGTGCGTTGTTGGACATTGGGAAAATCGAGACCCGCAATCGGGCTCTGGAGATGGCCCGACCGTTTAAATTACATCGTTGTAATTTAAAAGGTCAGTGTTGGCGTTTCGTTTCAGAGATTAAAGTTCTTTGATGCGCAAGTTTCGGAATTGGACAAGGCTGGATGCGCCGTTCCATTCTTTCGTTTCGTGGTTGTAGCCTCCGTGGTGTTGGAGGACGACTGGGCCGCTTTCAGGGACACCGGGGAGTTGGGCATTGTCGAGAACGCGTTTTCCGTTGAGGTCGACGGTGAGTCGGTCGCCTTTCATTGTGATTACGAATGTATTCCATTCGCCGATCGGATTGTCAGCCTTGAGCTTTGGCGTTACGCCGGCCCGAATGACGGGGTCTTTCTGATTGTTGCGATAGCTGTAGACTTCGCCCGAGCCTATCGCCCAATTCCAGATGTTGATCTGAGCTTTGTTGGTTCCGCGCACGTAGATACCGGAATCGGCGCCAGGTCCAGGGTTGATGACTTTTTCTCCGTTTGCATCCAATAGATAACTACCGTCTGGTAAAACGGTAGGCAGCTTGTAAATGCCTTTGAGTTCCTTGAGTCGCCATTCGGCATGAAGCGTGAAGTCGCTGTAGGACGCGGTAGACCAAAGGCTTTTGTCGCCTTCCATTTTTAGGTTGGGCTCGCAGTCGATGACTCCGTCAATAACGGTCCAAATCGCTTTCGCTTCAGCGGTTTTGAATTCCCAGCCGGAAAGGTCTTTTCCGTTGAAGAGCGAAATCCAGCCGTCGGATTCGGGATGAGCTTCTTTGTTCGAGCAACCTGCGAAAGCAATGATCGCGAAGAGTGATAGGGAATTTAGGAATAGGGATTGTTTCATTGGTTTGAGGGGTCGGGGGTTGAGAACCATTTGAGGGCGATTAGGTTGCACTGGGAAGAGGGGATAATCAATGGGATAATTGATTGTCTCGCCGAGCTTTTTAAAGACCTTGGTTTGTTGGTGGCCGATCTCCGAGCAGCTACTGAACGATGTAATCGTTTAACTGCTTAACAAGAATGGCCGCTCGGAGATCGGCCGCTACCTTTCGATTGCCTCGGGCGCTGGCGTCTGCGGAGC
>JBNMOQ010000125.1:0-14389 GCA_051275055.1 Candidatus Pelagisphaera sp. | reverse complement strand
ATCCCAGTCGCCACGAGAAACATGCCAACTGAAATAGCGATATGGATACGTTCGCGTTTACTGTGCTGACTCGATTGCGTATCGGCCTTCATGGACTACTCCACAAACTCCAAAAACCCGAAGTCGTCGGGCTCATGTACACTAGGATGCTCAGGGTCGACCTCGAATAGCGTCCCCCAGGAGCGACGGTTTCCAGTGGCGTCGTTCCGATCTTGGCGGATCGCTTGAAATGCCCAGCGATTGCCTGGAGCGACCGGACTGAATTCTTCAATCCCGATGAAAAGCTTCAAGGGGATAGCCAGCTCCATAGTCCAACCTGTATCCGTATCGGAGTTATCGTTAAGTGTACCGTCTATGGAGACTGCGACATCGAAATCCGGATCATAGGATTTAATCAAGCCCTGCTCGCCGTTTTGAAACTTATTGAGGAAGATAAAGTCGTTAGAGGCTTTGTACAGATTGAGCTCAAACCCGTAGTGCATGTTGAGTTGCTCGTTAGCTGGAATTAGAAAGATCTCCGCGCAGTCATCGAAGTAGGGCTGCCCATCGCGTTTTGTTTCCCTCGCGGTGATGTACTTATCTTTGCATTCAAAGAACACATACACATTCTCCTCATCCCAGAGCATGCGAAACTTCGTCTTCTGCCGGTCGTCAGCTTTTTCGTACCGGCGATAATGATCTAAAGTGCGAACTTCCGTCTGCTTCCAAGCTGCATCGAGCTTTCCGTCGATCCGTATCGACGTTCCCGCTTTAGATACCATGAACGGCTCGTCGGCTTCCTTTGCTTCACCGGGCCAAACCAGAAGAGCCAAAAAGCTCAGGGGAACGACCATTTTTAAGCTAACTGGGTATTGCATGTGGAACGCATCAAGAAGCTATTAAGCAGCTAATGCAAAATATAATCTCCGTGATTTGGACTGCGAGGATGGAACTCGCGGTCGATATTAACGGTCGTCCACGATTTCAACATTCTTTGATCCGTCCTATTGACATGCACTTGGGCAGTCGATCATGGTGTATTCTTCGAGGTTTTGGTAATGCGTTAATTTTCTCAAACCCTTGTACAAAAGGTATTTACCTGACATGCCCGAATTTTCCAAAACCAAAGAAAACCGTCCGCCGATTATCCGCTCGAAAAATCACGCCTGGAAATCAGCGGTAGCCAAGTTTCAAAAGCCTAGCCCAAGGCGAGCCATTTGTCAGCTGATCGACTCGGTTGGGGCGTACGCGGCAACATGGTTAGCCATTTATCTTACCATAGGAATCTCATTCTGGCTTACGCTTGGATTGGCGATTCTGGGAGCTGGATTGGTATCGCGCACGTTCATTATTTCTCATGATTGCGGTCACGGATCCTTTTTCGCTTCGAAACGGGCCAACTCGATTGTCGGATTCATTACGGGAGTGCTTAGCTTTACCCCGTACCAGCATTGGCGCTGGGAGCATGCGAGACATCACGCGACATCCGGAGACTTGGAAAGGCGAGGCATAGGAGATGTCTGGACCATGACGGTTCAGGAATTCCTCGAAGCTTCCCTCTGGATGCGCTTTCGCTACCGATTGGCTCGGAATCCTGTCATGCTCCTTGTCTTCGGGCCGCTTTATCTGGTTCTGATAGGCAATCGCTTTACCACCTCGAAGGCGGGCAAGGTCGAGCGTCTTTCGGTTTATGGCACAAACGTTTGCATCCTTCTGGTGGCCGTCGCCATGAGTTGGCTATTCGGTTTCCAAACGTATCTTTGGATCCAGTTCGTCATCATTATGGCTAGCGGGATGGCGGGTGTTTGGCTTTTCTACGTACAGCACCAGTTCGAAGGTGTGTATTGGGGACGTGGCGACGATTGGGACTTCGCTTCAGCCGCTCTAGAGGGAAGTTCCTTCTATCGCTTGCCAAGGCTTTTCCAATGGTTTTCCGGCAATATCGGCTACCATCATATTCATCACCTAAGCTCCCGTATTCCCAATTACAACTTAGAGGCATGCCACAATTCGAATCCACTTTTTCAACAAGTCAAAGTGCTGACATTTCGCGATAGCCTGCGCTGCTTCGGCTACCACTTGTGGGACGAGGAAAACAAAAAACTGATCAGTTTCAAGCAGTCCTCGAAAAGAGCAGCGTAAGTGTAGGGCTAAGGTCCGGCTTGCATGTGCCGATTGCTTTTTCCCTAGTTGTTCAACCAGATATTCAGGTGTAGCCTTTTTCAAGTATTTCTAGTTGAATAGATCGAACTACTCGATCGTCAAAAGACCATTCAGCTGTGGAAAAACGTTTCAATACGCCATTCACGCTAGCCGATACCTCACGCACCGAATATCGAACCCGACCTATTTGTTCCAATGAAAACCATAACGCTAGCCCTCCTTTCATCGCTCGCCTTACTCGTTGGATGCAACACGCTTAAGGAAACGCGGGTGAACCTCGCATCGGGCAACTATGAATACGCCATACGAAACTCGGTAGAGAACCTGAGAAAAAGCAGGACCAAAAAGAAGTCGCTCGAATACATTCTGTTGCTTGAAGACTCCTATGCCAAGGCCGTTGAGCGCGATACGAGAACCATCGATCGACTAAAGCGTGAAAGCAGCGGAGAAGCTCTCGAAGAGGTTTACAACACTTATCAAGGGCTCAATAATCGGCAGGAATACATCCGACCTCTTCTGCCTCTCCATGAACCTGATACCGGAAGAGAAGCTCAATTCGTACTGGTCGATTACGATCAAGAACTCTTCGATTCCAAAAGCAATTTGTCAGAGCACCTGTACCAGCATGCGGCTTCTCTACTTAGAAATGGCGACAAATATAATGCACGAGTTGCGTACGAAAACTTCAATTACTTAAAAAATATTGATCCAAATTACAAAGACAGCAGCGCTCTCATGAGCGACGCGCATTATAAAGGTACTGATTTCGTGTTCATTCACTTGGACAACCATACAGACTACATCATTCCCAGGGAATTGGAAAGTGATCTTCTGCAGATCGATACCTACAAAATGAATAAACCGTGGACCGTCTACCACAACGCGCAGCTGGAAAATACCGACTATGATTACGAATTGATCGTGGCGGTTCGGGATATCCAGATTAGTCCAGAGCAGATCTACGAAAAAGAGATAATAAAAACCAAAAAAGTCAAAGACGGATTCACTTACGAACTGGATGAAAACGGCAACGTTAAAAAAGACGCCGCCGGAAAAGACATTAAGTCCGACAAGTACATAACCGTCCGGTCGCGGATCCAAGAATTCACGCAATCGAAATCAACAAAAATTGTAGCGGAAGCTGAATACCGTTCTTATCAAAATAAACAGGTCATTCGGTCGATTCCGATTTTCGGCGAATACAATTTCTTACATCACTATTGCACGCATAATGGCGATAGACGGGCCCTAGACGATCACTACAGGGGACTTATCGGCAAGGCCCTCGTGCCTTTCCCTTCCAACGAACAGATGGTCTACAGCACCGGTGAAAACATCAAACACCGCCTGAAGGAAATCATCGCCGCCAATCGATTCTAGAGTTTCATCAGAGTCTATTTCGCGATAGTTCGCGCTGCTTTGAATATCACTTTTGGAATGAAGAAACGGAAAGGCGAATTTGAAGACAGAGAAGCTTCGTTTATCCAAGGATCTCCGCGATCGCGTCTAAGCTCAAGCTTCCAGCTAATTCGCCTTCGCCAATGACCGAATCTGCCAATTTCGATTTCTCATTCTGAATCTCGCGAATCTTCTCTTCGACTGTATTCTTCGCTAGAATACGGTAGGCAATGACCTTACTTTCTTGCCCTATGCGGTGCGTTCGGTCGATAGCCTGAGCTTCTACCGCCGGATTCCACCAGGGATCGAAAAGTATCACATACGAAGCAGCGGTAAGGTTCAGCCCCGATCCCGCTGCCTTCAATGAAAGCAAAAATACGCTCTCGCTTTTCTCGTTTTGAAAGCGATCGACAAGTTCCTTTCGATTCTGCGTTTTCCCGGTCAGTTTCAAACTCGCGATGGAGCATTTTTCAAGCTCGCGTTCGATGATTTCCAACATCGATACGAATTGACTGAAAACAAGGACCTTGTGTCCCTCCTCAACCAGAGGTTCGACTATATCGATCAACGCCTCGACCTTTGAAGATCGTACATTTGTCGGAGCATCCTTGTTCACCAGTTGCGGATCGCAGCAGATCTGACGCATCCGCAACAAAGACTGAAGCACGTTCAGTCCTCCCGAGCCACCATTATTTCCACTATCTTTGAGCAACGCCCGGGCGGAAACTAACTCCTGCTCGTATAGAGCTCGTTGTTCTCCTTCGAGCTCGCAGTAGATCTCTTTCTCAATACGGGCTGGTAGATCCTTCGCAACATTGTGCTTCAACCGGCGCAACATGAAAGGTTGGATACGCTTGCGAAGTCCTTCTAGAGCGTCAGGATTTCGAGTTAAATTGTAGTTCGTCGCAAATGCAGCTTGAGGTCCTAGCAGTTTAGGCATTGCGAACCGCAAAAGGCTCCACAGGTCTGTCAGTCGGTTTTCAATCGGCGTACCGGTGAGTATCAATCGCTGCTCGGCCTTAAGCTTCCACGCGACCTTCGTCGTCTGCGAACTGGGAGACTTAATATACTGCCCTTCGTCGAGTACTACGACGTCCCACCGTTCCGAAAGAAAATAGTCCGATTTGATCCGTAGTTGAGCATAATTCGCCACGACAAGATTCGACTCAGCCAATGCCGTGTTCCCGATTAAATGTGTCCGGAACTGAGTAGAGCTGAGCCCCGTATTAAACGCCTCTGGCTCCCGTATCCAATTATCAGTAACAGATTTAGGACAGACGATCAATACCCTAAAGCCAACGCCGCTGCTCAGTCGCTCCTTCTGCCACAACAACCAGGCGAGCGTTTGCAAGGTTTTGCCCAATCCCATGTCGTCGGCTAGGATTCCACCAAACTCCAGGTCGGACAAACGACACAAATATCTAAATCCCTCAATCTGATATGGCCGCAAAACCCCTGCTAAAGCTTTGGGCGGTGTTGGCAGATGGGCACCTTGTAGATCTTTCGCCCTTTGAACCGCTGCCGACCAGTTCGGATCTGCAAGAATATCGCCCGATAACAAGTCCTCCAATTGGATCGCATGAACGCGCTGATTGTTGCCACGCGCAGGATCAATTCCCACCGTCGCAAAGATCGCCGCCAATTCCTCATCCTCAACTACTCTCATCCTCCGCCATCCCTTTTCGGGCAGGTTCACTAAGCTCCCCTTGGCCGCGAGCAGGAGTTTAACCTCTTGATCCGAATATCCACCGCCTTCCACAGCGCCCTTCGCGGATATACGAAACCAATCACGCTCGCTCGCGGGTTCCATGTGCAGTTCATAGCGGAATTTCAACGCCTCTTCTTTCCAAGACGTGTTTACCGGAATGCTCTTAGCAACGCTCTCAAACGCAATCTTCGACTCCTCTGAACGAGCCACTTTGGTAAACACCGCATTCGAATTAATCCCCTTGTATTCGAAATAGCATTTCAAGAAATCCGCAAATTCGGCAGGCGACTCTAAATCGGCCGATTCCAGCTGCACTTTAAGCGCTCGAAGCGGTTGACCCGCTATCAATCCATTTTGAGTTCCCGCAGCAACCAAAAGTTTCAAATCTTTGGGGTACAGTAGAAAGCCGTTTTGCTCCGCGATCTTCCACAATCGCTCGATGGCTTCACACACCTTCTTTTCCTCAGAGCTAGCATCGCTCCCCAGGCGCTCGACCAGCTCCGACTGGTCCTCCATGTTCACCGGAGTATTTGGTTGAACTTCGATGCCGCCTGACGGCCCTAGCATCTGATCTCTCGCCAGGCGCGCGATCGTATAGCTATGCCTACAATTAAAAAACTCGTCGCACGAACAACTCCCACTAAAGCCACCGTCATCGTTCTCAGTCAATCTCACCGAAAACACCTCGTCTTTTCCATCCGCGACAGAACCGGAAAATAGAGAACTTCCGGTGTTCCGCAGCGATCCCTTTCCGTCCTCGTAAAGTTCCGTTCCCTCCCGAATAGCCCCGCTATCGAGCTGCGAAAGGAAACGAGCGAACTTCTGGTCGAAAACAAAAGGATCCATCGCCGCAAGCAAAGCGTCACCCACAAGCAGTGCAACTATTCTCCGAAACTCTTCTCTTTAACAAAATGGGGCTAGTGGTATCCGTCAAACAGTCTGTAGCTTATGGATGGTGTATCCGAGATGTATTTGGACCTAGATCACGATGATCGTTTTTTAACCACAGAGGGCACAGATGGAACCCAAAAAGCATCTCAATTCTTTTCAAATATCTGTGCCCTCTGTGAAATTTGTGATTAAAATCAAATCTATCTCTACAGAACCATAGTTTACACCAATTGCGGCGAACTACACTAGCTCCAGGGAAGACTGCCGAGGTCGACGTTGCCGCCCGATAGGATTACGCCCACATATTGGCCAGGAATTTGCCCGCGCTTCTCGAATCGCCGATTGAAAGAGCGAGAGATTGGGCAAGTACTTGAAGCGTCGCAGAGTTTTCCCTACAGCGCCTTCTCAGGCTTCATTATCTACGGAATGAGAGCAGGTTTAATCCTGATCGAAAGAGCGCGAAAGCGTAAAGCGATCTCGTCCTCTTACGTTCTGCGGAACGCTATAGAATAGCGATATCGTTTTTGTGTACGATGTCTGGACGTGTAACGTAACCGAGCACGGAAAATATGTCAGGGCTGCGTTTTTCGATAAGCGCGACCACTTCATGAAAATTTAAAGAAACGATCCCGCGGGCGATCTCTTCGTTGCCGTAAGTGATTGAAACGGTGTCGCCACGTGTGAATTCCCCTTCGGCTTTTTCGAGATCTTCGGAGAAAAGACTCTGGCCGCCTTTAAGCGAATAGAGGGCTTGAGTACTGATAAAAAGGGTCCCCTGGATATCCAAGCTAGTTGCGATCCAAAGGTGCCGCGCGCTTTCTGGAGTGATGTTGGACTCGATAACGGTGTGGGTTCTCCGCCCTTCGATGGCGTTGCTGATAGGGCTTTCGCAATTGCCGCTGGTTATGTGCGTAGTGCAGCCTGATGCGAGGGCGATTTCTGCCGCCTGAAGTTTGGTGACCATACCGCCTGTGCCGCCGCCCGAGGCTCCACCTGCAAGGGCGAAGATACTCTCGTCGAGGATTTCGATGCGTTCAATGATGTGGCCATCTCCATCCCAAAGGCCGTCCACATCGGTAAGGATCACGAGCTCGTCTGCTTCGACTAGGTGGGTGACCTTTGCTGAAAGACGATCGTTGTCGCCGACACGGAGGTGCTTGGTGGCAACGGTGTCGTTTTCATTTACGATTGGAACGAAGCCTTGTTTTAGAAGTTCCTCGAGAGTGTCTTCGGCATTGAGGAAACGTTTCCGGTCTTCGAAGTCGTGAAGCGTGATGAGAATTTGGGCGGTTCGCAGATCGTGTTCCGATGCGAAGTGTTGGTATGCTGCGAGCAAAGCGGGTTGACCGAGGGCCGCCGCGGCTTGCTTTTCGGCGAGCGTGAGTTGCTCGTCCGGGTTTTTGAGGCAGTATTTTCTGCCAAGGGCGACCGATCCCGACGAAACGAGCACCACCTTACAGTCTCGTCTTTTAAGAGCGGCCACATCATTCATTAGATGATAGAGGAAGTCCATTCTCAGCTTTCCCGACTTCTCGTCTACGAGAAGGCTAGACCCAATTTTGACGACTATAGTGCGATTGTCTCTTTCCATGGTTTGCGGGATAAGGCGACTAACGGCCTAGGCTTACTGGTTTGCGCATGACGACCGAAACTATCGCGGGGTGGTTTGCCCGCGAGGAGTGGAGGTTTTTGAAATGTAAAACTGTAAAATAGAAAAGATTGATAAGGCGAAGGAAATGAAGAGGTCGCTTGAGAAGGTAAAAGGAACTAAATAGGCCCTTTGATTTGTCAACCGTTCCCTGCGGAATCGACGGAATAGGTTGATTTTAACAGTCACCATAATAAGGATACTGTTTCGGTGTTATCTTTGCATCCGGAACTTGATTTAGAGCGAACGGACGTTGGGGTTTCGGGGCATACCGCCAAGAACACGTTGTATGTATCTTTAATACAGATACAAATATCACTTGAAGATAAATGAACGTCTCGAGTCTTTGTTTCTGTATTTGGTAGCGGCCGATCTCCGAGCGGCCGCTGAACGACGCAGTCGTTCAGACATTGGCTTCGAGTTGTCGGTGGCGATCTTAAAGGCAATGACCGCTCGGAGATCGGTCGCTACCCTTGAAGCACCTTGTTGTTTGACCCTTTACCTTGAAAAGCATCTTAGCGAGTGACTCTTAGCGGTTTTTGGGTGTTAGATAGCCGCCTGATCAAATGGAAATTCCTTATCAAAAATTTGAAGCCAAAATACTTCGCGCGGTTATCGTAGAGTTTGTAACCCGCGAAGGCACCGATTACGGCGATCAGGTTTTTCCCTCGATGAAAAAGTTGCGGCAGTTGAACGTCAGCTAGAAGACGGGATCGCTCGAATCGTATATGATACTGAAAGCGAGACGTGCAATGTCGTCGCTGTTCGTTAGTTGATTGGGA
This sequence comes from Candidatus Pelagisphaera sp., assembly GCA_051275055.1. Lineage (GTDB taxonomy): Bacteria > Verrucomicrobiota > Verrucomicrobiia > Opitutales > Opitutaceae > Pelagisphaera. Next base: position 5,820 of record JBNMOQ010000125.1, on the reverse strand, counting down.
ATCCTGGGGTAGGGCATGATCGATTCGCTTTGCTGATAGGAGGCAGTTTTCAACTAGTGCGAATCGCTATGCCATTTCCAAGCCGGTCATCGTGCCAGTGCTGGTGGCGAATGAGTCAGTTTCTAGACCTTGGCGCTGAAGGGCGCTGAGGTAAAGGTTGGGAAGGGGGTAATTGTTTTTCTTGTCGAATGCGATGTGTTGACCATGGCGGAATCCACCACCCGCAAAGAGTACCGGCATGTTCTTGTTGTCGTGGGCGCTGGCATTCCCGAGGTTCGATGTTAGCAGTACGTTGGTAGCGTCCAGCATTGAGCCGTTGGACTCGTTTGATTCCTTGAGCTGTCGTACGAAACCGCCCCAGGTTTTGACCATTTCAGTTTCCACGCGCGTGAGCTGGTCGATTTTATCTTCGTCCAGGCCATGATGGCTTAGGCTGTGATAGCCTTCGTCAACGCCCTCGATGGGGATGGCTCCGCCGCTTCCGTTGAGGTGAAGCGTGATGAAGCGCGTCGAGTCCGTTTGCAGAGCAAGGAACATAATATCCAGCATCAGTTTCTTGCGAGCGATGACCTCATCATTGTCGCTAATATCCAAGGGGGGCGTCATTGCGACTTTTGGTTTTGAGTGGCGTGCCCAGTCTTTGGATGCGCCAAGTCGTTTTTCGAAATTGCGAACTGAAGTGAAATACTGGTCCATCTTGTCACGGTCGCCTGCTCCGAGCGTTTTCTGCAATTTGCGAGTATCGGAAGCAACCACGTCCATGATGCTCTGACCTTGCTTGAGGCGCCTCACATTTCGTTCCTGATCCTTGGGCGAGTCGGCTACGAATAGTTTGGCAAAGAGCTTTGAAGCGGAGGATTCCGCAGGAATCATGCTTCCGGTTTCAGTATAGGAAGGACTATTGTTGCTACCGGTATTCAGAACGAGGGAAGGGAACCGCGTGTGGTGGCCGAGATGTTTCGCCATGTATTGATCAAGCGATATAGTATTCTTGAAAACCGCATTTTTCGAATAGGGAGCTGCGCTGAGAATACTGCCCTCCGCATTGTGTCCGCCGCTGACGCCCGGGTGGGAGGAGCCGGAGACGATGGTCATGTCGCCTAAGAGATCTTTTATCGAAGAGAGGTACAGGGACGGCGTGTAACCTGGTCCTGTTTCGATTGGGTTTAGATTTGGCGAGTGCAGGCCGAGGGCTAAGCTAACGCTGACGAAGCGTCGGGGAACTTGAGCGGCGCTAGTGGCCGCGAATGCGGGAGTCATCGCCTCGAGCCAAGGCAATGCCATCGCTGCTCCGGTTCCTTTGAGAAAGGAGCGTCTCGAGATCGAGCGGGAAAAGTTGAAATTGATGCGTTTCATTCTCGTAGTTGATTGGGGTTGCTGCGGGGGAATTTACTTTTGGAGGAAGATCGAGCTTTGGGCGACTGCGTGAATAGCGGAGCGAAATCCGTAGTTTTCGGATGCGAGCTCATCGACGATGGAGTCGATCTCTCGGCGATCGGCGAATTCGATGCTCGCGCCGGTAGCATAAACAATGGCTTTTTCGACTAAATTGCGAGCGATTTGCTCAGGTTGATCGAGAATCATGGACTTGAATCCATCAATATCTTCAAATGCGTGCCCGTTGGGCAATTCGTAGCTCGCATCGATGTCTGGGCCGTCCGTGAGCTTTCCATTGTTAGTGAGCGCTCGATAGCGTTCTCGCCAGCCGCCGATGACGTCGTAATTTTCCAAAGCGAATCCCGGAGGGTCAATTTTTACGTGGCAGGCATTACAGGATTTCGCGGAGCGGTGTTTGTCGAGTTGATCGCGAATCGAAGTGGCCCCACGTATGTCAGGCTCGACTGCAGAAACGTCGTCTGGCGGTGGCGGGATGTGTTGGCCGAGAATGCGTTCGAGCATCCAGACGCCACGAATCACGGGCGAGGAGGTCGTGCCGTTCGCGGTGACCTTGAGCACGCTGGCGTGGGTGATAATGCCTCCCCGGCGAGATTCCGGTTTTAGGGGAACGTGCCTGAACTGGGTTCCGCTCACGCCTTCGATTCCATAATGGCGAGCGATACGTTCGTTGAGCATGGCGAAATCGGAATCGATGATATGGGTGAGGCTCAGGTTTTCATCCAGCATCGTCCGAAGGAAGCTATGAGTTTCGCCCAACATGGCATTTTTCAGCACCTCATCGTATTCTGGGTAGAGCTTCTCGTCAGGAGTCGTGAAATCGATTTCTTTCAAATTGAGCCATTCAGCGGAAAAATTTTGGATGAAGGCTTCGCTGCGTGGATCCTTAAGCATGCGTTCCACTTGGGCTTTCAACATTGCTGGAGCCCCGATGGTCCCCGCCTTTGCCAGTGAAAGCAATTGAGCATCGGGCATTCGATTCCAGAGGAAATAGCTCAAGCGCGAGGCGATGCTGTACGGGTCGAGGGCGCCATTGTCCTCAAGGAAATATAGAAAACGAGGTGAACTCAGGATTGCTCGATAGCCCGCCCGGATTCCGGCAAGCAACGATCGTTCCTCTTGGTAAACGGACATCGCGAACGAAATGTAGGGCTCCAAGTCAGCGTGTTCGACGGGCCTGCGGAAGGCCTTCTCTGCGAAGGAAGCCAAAAGCGTGGAGACATCCGATTCGGGATTACGACTTTGCAAATCGCCGTTCTGGTATTTGAGTTTCCCGAAGAGAGTCTGCTTCAGAACATTGGATTGGGGTCCTTTGTAGATGGGGGTTAATTCGAGGAATTCCAATGCAACTCCGGGAGCTTCGAGATCGGGAGCAGTGCCCCCGGTGATCGCTCGACCTGAAATCCGATCGAGGGTTCGGTCGGCGGGGTGTACTTCTATCTGGTGCTCTTCTTGAATCCATGCTTCGAATTCGAATTCCTCCGGTTCGTTTCGCGCTTCAAAGCTACCTATCCAGTGCATGACCGGCCGGACCGCGTAGCAATAGCCGCTTCGAACGGAGGCCCATACGCCATGGCCGTCCGGCGCATTGACCGCATGGGCTTTGAGGCGAACGCGATACCAACCGCTTTCGGCGATTTCCGTATTTGGCATGCGCCCGTGGTAGGAGAGGTTCGTGGGATAGGAGATCGCGGTATCCTCGATGAGAAAAGCTTCCCGCGTATTGCCGCGTCGATTTCTGCCCTGAGCGATTTCTTTGGCTTCGAATAGGCGCGGTTCGAACACGCTAGGCTTGAGGGCGCGATCGATCGAAGCGTCGAGGGCGGCATCGGCCGCTTCCAAGTATTTCTGGAGAAGGTGATAGGATACCTGCTGCGATTCCGCTACGTTGCGAAAACCATCCTGTTCCGAATCTTCGGGAAGGTAGGTTTGAAGGGGAATGTCAACTCCGAGCAGATCGTGCAAGGTGTTCTCGTACTCCAATCGATTGAGGCGACGAGAACGAACCCGCCCAAGCTGCTGCTGACGCTCTGCTGAAACGTCATGCAATGCGTTTTCGAATACACCCAGAAAATCACTCCGCTCCACCTCTTCGGGCCAGAGGTTTTTCTTGGGCGGCATTTCCCGATCGCGGACCCGATCGTGCATCTGAGCCCAGGTCGCTATCGATACAGGGTCGTTCGGATCGAAACGCAGATGCTCAATATCGAGGCCGCCCTTTCGATCGGTATCGTTGTGGCATTCGTAGCAATTGAGATCGAGAAAGAAACGTACGCTTTCCGGGATTGACTCGTCAGCAGCAAACACCGCTGCGTTTGACGCGGTTGCGATTACGCAGAAGCGAACGGTCGAAAAAAGTAATCTGAGGTTAGAGAGCATCGATCGGGGAAAACGCGAATCTGACAGTAACGGAGAGAATCGAATTGGCCGAATTGATGGCGATTCTCTATTTCGCTGGTTATTACGTCAAATCTTGGAAAAACGGACAGAATAAAGCTCTTTTTGAATGGCTTTGCCTGAGTCCGTTAGCCATGAACAAGATGCGACGATGGTGCAAAACAAAGTTTGCCGGCAGTGTATGCTAAACTGGCCAAACATGCCATCACATGACCGAGGGAAGAGGGGATTACAACGGTAAGCTGGTAGGGTTGCTCGCGCGCAGAGCGGAGCTTGAAAGCGAAGAATTGTCCCGAGCAACCGTAACAGTAGGTGCGACTTCCACGGCTGCTCGGAATTTCGACGAGCTCACCCGAGCATACGAGCAGTCCTACCAAGTCACGCTTTTAATTGGTTTTGTTCTAAGGAGCTAGCGTAACTTTTAGGTTGAATAAGTTTCCCGATGAATTGGTAAAGGAGTCATGGATAATTGCTGGACTGACAAGATTGTAATCGTTACCGGCGGTGGCGGTGGAATGGGGCAGTCGGCTGCTAAGCGCTTTGCCGATGCTGGGGCGAATGTTTTCGCGCTCGGCAGAACCCTCGATTCCTTGAAAGAGACTGCGAGACTCTCGGGCCGCATTACTCCTCTGGTTTGCGACGTAGCAAGCCCGGTTAGTGTATCGGCGGCACTTGATAGCATCCTCCAGCATGGCGTACCAGATGTGTTGATACATACTGCTGGTATCAATACGGCGGACCGCTTCATGGCTCACGAAGATCCGTCAAAAGTGGCCAGTCATGAGAGTTGGAAGAAGGTGCTCGATATAAACGTGCTAGGTGTCGTTAACATGATTCAGGCAGTCTCGAAGCCGATGGCGAAGGCGGAGGGCGGGAAAATTGTGGTTGTTTCGTCTACGGCGGGACACGGATTCGACTCCTACGCGGGCATACCTTACACCGCAAGTAAATGGGCGGTACATGGTTTGCTCTCAACGGTTCGGACTCAGCTGAGCGCGCATGGAATCGTCGTATCGGAATACGCTCCCGGTGAAGCTAATACGCCGATCATCGATCAACGTCCAGTGCAACCCAAGGCGGAACATCGTAGCGCTATGATTCAAACTGAGGATTGTGGGGATGCCCTGTTCTTCATCGCGTCGCAGTCGCACAGCGTGAGTATGATTCAGCTTCCCATCTATCAACCATTTGGCGGCATGCCGCCAGAGATCACTGCTCCGTGGTTGTCTGGACTAGATATCGGACCCAAGGCATAAAGCCTTCTGATTTATTCCATTTGGGCTTAGTACCCCGAAGGTCTTGAGGGGCGTAGTCTCTTTGTGGCGAAGACTCTTACTTCGGCTTTGGTAGGGAGGACCGGTTCGGTCCTCAGTTTTAGTTGCTAAGAGGACAAGGGCCGGTCCTCCCTGCGATCAGAAATTCCTCGCTGACGCAGAGCGACAGTTGTCCGATAGGTCAAGAGCTTGCTCCGGAAATATTTACTAATGGTTCGCAAGGTCGAACTCTTCGAGTAGAGCTTGGACTTTCCCAGTAATGTCCGAGCGGGGATTCCCAGGGTGTAGACCGGCGTGACGTACGGTTCCGTCGGGCGCGATGATTGCCAGATAAGGAATGCCTTAGATGAAGTATTCGGGGTTGAAGACCCTTTCTTTGCTGAAGGCGACATCCCAAGTCATCTCCCTCATTTCCATGAACGTGTTCATCAGTTCGAATTCCTTGGCCTCGTCGCCTCGAGTATCGATTGTCCGCCCCATATTGGATACGCGTCCTTGAATGCTTGTTACGCCAAGAAAGATAACGGAATCATTTTCAAAGTGTTCTACGTGCTCGCGAATCTGGGGAAATGAACTTATGCAGGGGCCACATAAGTTGCCCAAAAATCGAGGACGACGACTTGTCCTTTTAGGTCCGATAGCGTTTTGAGGTTTTCATCGGATGACCACTTGAAATGGAGTTCTGGCGCGGGCTGACCCACGAATTTCGCCATTTTCGATTCGGCTCCGCTTCTTTTTCCTCGGCTTGAGCAGT
>JBNMOQ010000124.1:0-14404 GCA_051275055.1 Candidatus Pelagisphaera sp. | reverse complement strand
TAATCGACGATCTTGCCTGGCGTCATCGATTCCATCGCCGGGGTGTTGTAGCGCTCGTTCCAGGAGGCTTCGTGATCGCTGCCATTCGTTCCTTCGAGAATATCTCGCGGAATCCCCATGTGATAGATCTTGCTCACGCGCGCCGACCAGTAGCCGTGATTTTGAAAATGCTTCGGCATTGTGACCCGCTCCGGATCAAGCTTCCCGCCATTGCCGTTCACCCCGTTCACATTTGGGTACTGGCCCGACATTAGGGACGCTCGCGAGGGAGCGCAGAGCGGAAACTGGGTGTAGGCTCTGGAGAAAGAGACCGCTGACTTCGCAAATTCATCGAGGTGCGGCGTCTGGCATTCCGGATGCCCCGCCCCGCTCAAGGCGTAGCTGAGGTCATCCGACATGACAAAGAGTACGTTGGGACTCTCCGCAGCCTGGAGCTGGGCAGCGGCCCCCATCGCAAAAAGAATCAAGAGATGGCGCTTCAACACTTCGATGATCTTCATAGTTTGTTGATTGGAAATTGAATTGGGGGGGAGGGTGAAGGCTGGGTTTCCCCGTATCAAGTTAGAAGTAGAGTGGAGTGGTTGCCTCTTATCCTATCGAGATTATCCGCTAGAATGAGGATGGTGTGCTTGGAAAAATGTCATGGTATTCAGGATACGGAATAGGACATGGTCGGGCTTTGGCGAGGGGCTATTTTCGATGTAGGGCTGGAGCTTGCTCCACGCCGTTTTGGTAGAGAGTTATCTTCTTTCGCGGCACAGCGCAAGCGCTGGCCCTACGGGTTATCTACTTATTGGGCACTTTCTATGAGCGTGGGTTGCTCACTTCATGCGAACATTTGATCGCTCGGATATTTCTTTGTACTCAGGGGGCTTTAAAGAGCTCCTTGACGATGCCTGCTTGCAGGCTAATATTTCTTTACATGACCAACGAAGCCCGAGAAATAGAGCAAAAAGCTTTGTCATTGCCTGCTGCTGATCGAGAGGCTCTCGCGAATCACCTATTCCAAAGCGTTCACAGTCAGGAGCTAAACGAGGTGGATGAGGCGTGGTTGGTTGTGGCTGAGGAACGTTGGAATGCGTATCAAGCGAACCCTGAGCAAGGAATTGAAAAGAAAGTCTTTTTCTCCCAAGTTCGGGATTCGCTCGGATGGTAGTAATCTTTTCCGAGTCTGCTATGGCCGAAGTTCGCTATGCTGCGAAGTACTACGAGAGTGAAGTAGATGGCTTAGGAAAAGCCTTTTTATCCAACATCGAGAACAGCGTGGAGGAAATTGAGAAGTTTCCCCTAGCCTCGAGGGTTATAAGGCGAGAGTTTAGGCGTTTTCTCGTCCCCCGATTTCTTTACGGCATCATCTATCGAGTCGAGACAGATCGGATCTTCATCGCTGCATTCATGCATCTTAAAAGAACCCCGTTTTATTGGGATAAAAACTGAATTCAGCGTATTGTCCCAAGATCATGATCGAAACGGAATCGGGGAAAGGGAGTGTCCCATGAGTTGGTTTTATCGACTGTAGGGCGGGTCGCTGACCCGTCAATCATGGTGAGGTGAGTGCCGCCTCAGCGAGGCGACCTACAGTAAAGGGTATTGGAGTGTGCAATTTATATATTCCGACTTATTGGATACTTTCTATGAGCGCGGGCTGCTCAGTTCTTGCGTGCTTTGGCTCGTTCGGAGATTTTCTTGAACTCCGGCTCTGCATCGTGGGGCAACCACTGGGCAAGCTCTTCAATGATTTCCTGATGAGCGGGATCGTCGGCCAGGTTGTGGAATTCGTCTTGATCAGTGCGATGGTCGTAGAGTTCCTTGGCGCCGTCCTCGTAAGCGATCAGTCGCCAGTCTCGGTTGCGGATGGAGTGATTGCCAAAATAGGCCGAGGTGATGGCTGGACGGTCCCGCGGCGTCGCGGGATCGTTCAACTGTGGAACGAGGGAAATGCCTTCGAGGTAGGGGTTCTTCGGAGTCTGACATAATTCGACCAGGGTGGGGTAGATGTCGATCAGGCTGGCCGGTTCCGCGCAGGTATCACCCGGCTGGATACCAGGTCCGGAAATCAGGAGCGGGACGCGCGTGGACTCTTCCCATAGGGTCCGCTTGGCCCAGTGTTGTTTTTCGCCCAAGTGGAATCCGTGATCGCTCCACAGGACGATCACAGTGTTATCGGCATGGGGGCTCGATTTGAGAGCATCCAAAACGATGCCCACGCAATGATCGACAAAACTGATGGATGCGAGGTAGGCCTGGGTCATGCTTCGCTGCTTACGATGCTCGAGCACATCGTTATGGGTTGGAGCAACGGCATAGTCGTTGATGTTAAGAAAATTCCCCGGAAGGTCCTCGAGGTCGGACATCGGGTTGTCGGGAAGCGTGATCCTTTCGGCATCGTAGAGATCGAACCACTTGGGTGGAACATAGAGAGGGACGTGGGGGCGAAAGAAGCCCACCGTCATGAAGAAGGGTTTCTCGAAATTCTCCTGAAGCGCTTCGGCCGCGTTTTCGGCTAGTTGGAAGTCAGCCATCTCGGCATCGTTTTCTGGATACGCTCCCCAGTCCCAGGCTTTGCTCCATCCGGAAGGAATGTTCATCATCTTATTCGGTCGAGCCCCTTTCTCTCGGCCAAGGGACCGGTCAACGTCGCCTGCCAACCGATCCTGGAAACCGTGGTGTAGTACCTTTCCTCCTACCAGGGTGGTGTAGCCATGATCTTTGAAGTATCGCTGAATTGTGGGGACGTCAGTCAGAGCAGGCAGCTCTTCGTAGGCAGGGCCGAGTTCGTAGCTGCCGTGCGTGGTTGCTGCGACGCCCGACATAACGCTCACCCGCGATGAGGAACACACTGGAATTGCGCAATGGGCATTGGAGAATATGCGGCCTTGCTCGGCCAGCGCATCCATGTGGGGCGTGATCGCTTGCGGGTGGCCTCCTAGGAAACCGATCCAGTCGTTGAGATCATCGATGCTGATCATCAGGATGTTGGGCCTTTCCGAATTCTGGGCCTGCGACTCAAGCGTCAGGAAACTCGCGAGGAGAACAAATGGTAGGGTACGAATATTCACAGGGTATCTTCTTTCAGTTAATTGGGAGAAGTTGATTTGCGGTGTCGATTTTCAAGGGCAGTTTCGATGTGAAGGGAAGGGGCCCAAAGGTTATTGATACGCCATTAAATACAGAGTTACCAGATGGGAGAAAGCTCATACAGATGTATTCATGTGGACAAGTCCAATCAATCTGAGCCTAAAGGTAGCGGCCGATCTCCGAGCGGCCATTTTTCAGATGTGTGGCCGCTCGGAGATCGGCCGCTACCACATGCGCAATGCCTCAGTTCCCGCGCCCTTTGAGCCATTCGCTGAATGGCGGCTCGTCCACTCTAGCTCGGGCATTGCAACTACTTTCGATGTTTTTCTAGTGAGGCGGCTCGAGCGTTGAGGAGATGGAAATACTTATTTCTGAATGCAACAAATTTTGGAGTGTCGCATTGCGTGTGTATCGTCATTCGCTTTCGATAAGGAACATAGTTTCCGATGTGCCAGCCGACGTTTCGGTAAATGCAAAAGTCACCTGGGTTCAGTACAAGCTGAACTGCCGCAGGCATGGCTTGGCAGTACTGGAGGCAGAAGAGCTCTAGTGCTTCATCTGTCTGTTCGTTCGTTTCGTCGCGCAAAATTTCCTGAGTCGTGGAGGCGTACAATTCGTTCTCTTGTCTGGTGTTGGAAACGCGTTGGAAACTATGCGGTACATACCAAGTGGAGTTGTCTTCATAAAGCGGGCAATTGACCTGGTTCCAGTAGTTGAAATTATTGGAAATATCCGCCCAATCGTCTGCTAGATTTTCATTCCAAGGCGCGTCCTCGATATGATCTCGGAAATCTCGGTGCCATTCCGTAGACCAAGGTCGATCGCGGGGGCCAAATAAAATAGTGGAGTCAGCCGTCGGCTGCAAAAAGTGAGCGGGAGTGAGCAAGTCTTGGATGGCTTGGTTCAGTCCTTCGATTTCATCGAAGTCCTTGAATACCTTCATATCCAATTCCTCTTGGTAAGTGTGTAGAGCCGAAAGGCGTTGGGCCTGAGGACCGTCGATTCGGCGTGCGATTTCCTGGGCCTTACCCGACTCTCGGCGCAGATCTTTAAGCAACGAGGCCGGAATAATTTTAGGAATAATGTGGTATCCGTCTTCGCGGTATTTTTGTCGGTCTTCTTCTGTAAGTGGGGTGATCATCTTAAAAGCACTCGGAATCTTTTTATTAGTAGGAAATTACGTGGTAACTTCTTTCAGTTAATTGGGATATCGATTTGCGGTGTCGATTTTCAAGGGCAGTTTCGATGTGAAGGGAAGGGTCCCAAAGGTTATCGATACGCCATTAAAAACAGAGTTACCAGATGCGAGAAAGCTCATACAGATGTATTCATGTGGACAAGTCCCATCAATCCAGGAATTGGCACTTCAGAGAGGGAGTTTTTATCTATTGTCTCATATCTGTATTTCTCTGCATTCATTTCCGTTCCACTTTTCTGTGAATACGGCGTGATGCGAGGGGTTTTGGACATCGCTCATTCTTCGCTGGATCCTTTCGCTGCGCTACAGGGCAGGATCGCTTTCGGCGGCAGGTTTTGATATGTTTTGGGCTCGCGTTAGCGGAAATATCTACTCCCGACAATTCGGGACAAGCGAGCGTAGAGAGCGTTGTGAACTTGTTTTATCATTCTTCAGATTGGTTGTTATCTTTGTTCCCACGCTCAATGGTGAGCAGAGAGCTGTCGATCAAGTCGAGGGCCGAGTCGAAGGTTTCGTTCACGAAGTAGAGGGTCCACTCTTCGTCGCCGTCTTCGTTATCTTCTTGTTTTGGATAGCCGACGAGATCGAGCGTTTGGAAGGTTCGCGGATGGGCGTTGTCGATTTCGACGGCGTGGACGAGCGATGCCTGATTGTCGTCTGGTTGATCGATCTCGATGAGCAGGCGATAGGGCAGGGATTCGTCGGTGTTCTCGGGAAGAATGTAGTCGGCCGGATCGAAGGAACTGTTCTGCGAGGCGCCGGAGAAGGCATCGACTTCGAGCTCTTCAGCGATCTCTTTGCCGGAGGCTTTGGCTTCGCGTTTGGCCTCTTCCCAGCCGCGTCGTTTAAAATCCCAGTAGGGCAGAGCGGCGGGGGCGTCTGTCAGGCCTTGTGGCGTGTGCAGCGTCTTGATGTGGTATGAGGAGGCGTTTTCCAGCCAGATGACGAAGTGGGGCGGGTTGGCCGCATCAAAGCCGCCTCCGGTGCGAACGTTCAGGAGCATCTTGTAGTCGGCGTCTGGAACGTAGTGGTAGTTCAGGCCATTGTCAGTGACTTCGAAGCGGTCCAGGGATGGCCCCAGGTTTCGACTTAGCCCCAGCACGCCGCGAACGGGCGCAGGCTGCCAGAGAAAGAGGCCTGCAAGAACGAGGACGCCCCCTAGAGTGAACCAGACGCGCCGTTTTCGAAGATAGCGATTCAGGTGTCCTGTATTGTTCGATACATGCAAAGCGATGAGCCCGATGAATACAAAGCCGATCAGAGAATGCAGTCCAACGATCCGGATTGAGAAGGGCAGGGCAAACGCGAGAACTCCAGTGACCGACAAGACAAGGAAACTGAAGGCGGTGAGCAGGGATATGGTGCTGCGTTTTTGACTCATACAGCGCTGCTAAGCTCGGGCGACTTTGGGAACTACGGCGCCGTGCTTTTTCAGCTCTTCATGGATTTTCGCCAAAGGAACTTCAGCCGGCGTCGTTTTAAGCGTGGCTGCCAGGGCGGCTGTGACTGCGGCCGCTTGTCCCATGCCCATGCAGGAGGCCTGAACGCGTGCTGCCGAGTTTGCCAGTCGATCACTGGATAAGCAGCGGCCGGCAACTATAAGATTCTTTGAGCCCTTTGGAATGAGTGCGCCGCGAGGAATGGTCGGCACTTTACCATGAGCAAGCGGTTTCGGCTTAACGCCGTGCTCGTCGTGCAAATCGATCGGGTAAAACGAATAGCTCAATGCGTCATCAAAAATCCGGCCTGAAGTGTAATCGTTAACCGTAACCGTGCTTTCTCCTACTATGCGGTAGGTTTCGCGGCTGGCGGTTTCATTCATCATTCTGTCGATACTGGCATTTTCTCCTCCCGGGATCGTTTTGAAAAATTTGAGCAAGCGCATCGCGCATTTTCGACCGGCGAGATTAGTCTGAGTTTGGGTGGCTGCATTGGTGGAATCGGCTCCAAAGATATGATTATTCCCACCGCGAGCACTGAAGATCGTCTTCACGATTTTACCGCTCCAGGTATCGCCTTTCTTTACCGTGCCTTTCTCGAAAGCCTCATCATACATCTCTTGTATGCGTTCCGCGTTTTCCCGGACAACGTCATAATCAAAGCCTTTAAACATGACCATTTGAGTTCCCGGCTGACGTACGTCGCTCCACCTTCGCTCAAATCCCAGCATTCCGACTACGGAAGCGCTACCGGTGCAATCTACGATTTGACGGCAGCGCAATTGGTACTGAACTCCTTGCCCCACGACATCGACGAGCCAGCCCTCTTTGGCTTCAACGACTTTTTGAGGAAATTGATAATACGCTAGGGATACTCCGGCATCCAAACAGGCTTCTTCCGCCAGCAACGCATACAGGTGCGCGTTGATCAATACTTGGTGCTGAGGATGACTTTTCGGTACTTTGGAAAAATTCGGAAGCTCTTTGCCGTCGATTTCAACCGACTTAGCGACCAACTCCCAACCGATTCCAGCGATGTACTGCTTTCCCCAGGCGTGAAACAGACCAGGAAAATTGACTCCCCCGGTGGTCGTCGTTCCCCCCAGCTGAGAGTTGCGTTCCAGCAAAACCGTTTTGGCCCCCATGCGACCCGCTTGAATGGCGGCGACATGACCGGCAGAACCCCCGCCAACGACGAGCACATCGACATCGAGAATGTCCGGATTTTGAGGATTCGGTGAGGGTAGATTCTGGGCACTCGCTTTGTGAACAAGACCAGAAGCCGCTAAGATGGCCGTTCCGGCTACTTGGCGTTTAATATATTGGCGACGATTCATGGGATATTTATTTTGGAAATTTGTATCCGGTCGACCTGCAGGATCTGCTTTTCGACTTCGGAGCTAAAGCGCAGGAGATGTAAGCCGGCTTGATCAAAACGGACTGAGCCTGCCGAAACGAGCTCGAAAACGCCAGTCTGGCTTTTTTCGATGCTTAGCAGTTTCGTCATCGGGTATCCTGCATCCGCCTGTCGGGCATCGTTGACGACGGCGGCCGTTGAGAGCGTGCAAGGGCCATCAGCAGAAAGCGCGACGGAAAGCTCATATTCGCCGGTTTGTTCGACCTTCACCACGAATTCGAGGTAGCTGCCTGCTCCCCTGCGCAGGTCGGCGCAAACTACTTTGCCCTGGGAAGCTTCGGCCTGAGTTTTTGGGTAGTGAAAATTGCCGCGCTGGCCAAAGTCGGATGAAGTGTGGTGGGGCAACGCTTCTGCTTCCAGCCATCCGTCATTGCCTGGTTTGGGGTGGCTGAAACTGAGGTGCTGGCTCAGCTTTTCGATGACCTCGGCGTTCTTGGCCCCTTCGTCGCTCTGCGAGCTATGCAGCGTAAGAAGATTGGTGAATTCGTGAGGATCGTTGTTGAGGTTGTAGAGCTCTGTCTCGCCCGTCGTGAGTCGTGTCATGCGGTAGTCATTGTCCATGACCACGTCGTAGCGCATGCCTTCTTCTTCGCTGGACATTAGGACGGGTTTGTCCCAGTCGGTTTGCGGGTTCTTGAGCAAGGGGACTAAGCTGTTGCCATCGAGTATTTGAGGGGGTGCCGGTAGTTTCAGCAGCTCGACCAAAGTGGGGTAGAGGTCCTGTAGGGAGACGGCTTTGTCGCAGAGCACTCCCTCGGCCAAGCCCGGGCCTGCGATCATGAGATTGACGCGGGCCGAATCGAACCAGGGTTTCATTTTCGACCAACCTTCTTTCTCGCTCAGCTGGTAGCCGTGGTCACTCCATAACACTACGTAACCGTGCTCCGCGTGGGAGCTAGCATACCAGGCGTCGAGGATTCGGCCCACCTGTTCGTCGGTAAAACTCACGCAAGCGAGATAGGCTTGAACCATGCTCTTGTCGTGACCGGCAGCCACGGCTTTGTGGTGATAATCTGGGCCGAACTTGCCCTCGTTGTGAGCCATTAATTTTAGGCGCTCGGGCAAGTCATCCAGATCATCGGCTCGTCGCTCGGGCATGACCAAGCTCTCAAGGGGATGCCTGTCGAAGTATTCTTGCGGGACCACCCAGGGCACGTGAGGGCGATAGATTCCCAGAGAGAGAAAAAGGCTGTCGCGATTCGACTTTAAGGCTTCGATTCCCTTGCTCACCGAAAGGTAGTCGGGCATCTGGGAGGTCGGCACAGCGGCAACTCCCCATCTGCCAGAGGCATTGATATCCCTGTAAGTTTCTGGGATGACCTTGGGTTCTTTATTACGGGCACTGTACTGATCGAATTCGTCCGCGTCCCTATTGTGGAAGTTCTTGCCAATGCCAATGCTCTTCCAGCCCTGAGCGCTGATGAGTTTTGGCAGAGTGACGGCATCGGGGACATAGCTTCGCCAAGACTTGCCCGCATTGGGGTTGGACTTTGCGCCGGTACGCGATGGATGCAGTCCTGAGAAGAGGGCGGTGCGGGAGGGGAAGCAAACGGGCGAGGCGCAGATAGCCCGCGTGAAGGTGATACTTCGTTCGGCAAAGCGCTCGAGGTTTGGCGTGATCGCCTGAGGGTGGCCCTTGAGCACGCTGTTCCAGTCGTTCCAGTCGTCGATATTCAGAAAAAGCACGCTGGGGCGCTCAGCGCTGGTTGAGGATGGAACCGTCTCTTTGGCGTCTTGGGCGAATACGGCGGAAGCAAGCGAACTGGCCAAAAGGAAGGCGATCACCGTGAGTCTTGTATCGATTGATTTCATACGTTGATACACTTCTAATGTATTCAGGTCGGTTTATTTCGTGACCAACTTCGTTGCGGTGGCTTCAGGCGGTTTGAGATGCACGTCCATCCAGCCGTAGATCAACTCGCGTGATTCGTGCGCGACGCTGTGTCCGCGGCCGTGGACGTAGAAACCAAAGTTTTCCGGCGCGCCTTCGAATTCCCAGACGTCCATTAACTTCGTTAGCATCAGCACGCGCTGCCGTTGCGTACCGGGATTCCCGTCATTGAGTCCTGACAAATCAATAAACGCCCGTGGCGCGATCAGGGAGATGATCTCGTGAAAGTCGATAGGCGGCATTTCCTTGTTGAGCAGGCCTTCGCGGATCGGCTTGAAGTAGACGTACCAATGATCACGGGACCACGCCTCAACTCGTGGGTTATGCCGAAAAAACGAAGCGGCGCAGTTGCTGGCGGCGGCCTTGACGCGCTCATCGTAGGCGGCGAGGAAAAATGTGCCGTGGCCGCCAAGCGAGTGGCCTAACACGCCGATATTTTCCGGCTGAACTTCGTCGAGCGTTTGCAGCACGTCGATCGCGATGGAGTGCTCGTAGGTGAATTTTCCAACTGCAGTCCATTCGGGGTGTTTTTCGTGAAATTGCCTCGTTTCGTAGGGACCCTCCGGCGGGACGCGATGACCGGAGACAAAGTGCTCCGGCGCGATCACAACGTAGCCGCGGCGGCACAAGTGATCGAGGTAGGCTTTGTCCGGATTGTCGACCAATCCAGCGGCGCGTTGCTTGCCTTTTTCGTAAGTGCCGTGCAGCGCGACAATTGCCGGGGCGGCTCGGTCCAGATTCAACGGGACACCGAGATAAGCGTGGGCCCGTTCGTCCGCCTCGACGTTGTAGCTGATAAGCCGCCGCTCGTAGATATTTTCCACGACGACGGTTTCGTGAATTTGTAGATCCAGTTCAGGCTTCGCCGGTTTGTGCTGATCGCGAATCAAATCGAGGTATCGCTGTTTGAGAACGGCTTGGCGCTTTTCCCAGTCCTCCGCCGTCTTGATTCCATCAGTCAGGTCGTCCCACGAAGATTCAATCGCGGGCGTTTCGAACAAACTTGGATCGTTGCGTTCCTGAGCAGCTGCTGAAGCGCAAATGACGACGATGATGAAAAAAACTGAAAAGCTCATATCTTCATTCGATTGATAGGAAATTGCTCCGCCATCTTCGCTCCGCTACGTCAATTGTTCCGATTTGATTCGGAGGCGAGTTTATCTACACGACTGGCCCGACGATGACCAGCATGAAGAAGAAGGTCGCTTTAGGGATTCCGCTGGGCGTCGAAATTCAGGTGTTCGTTCAGAAGTACACAATGAACGGCGAACTGGTTTGGACACAGTTGTACGGTGGCCCAGAAATAGAGTACTGCCGCGGCCTTGCCGTCGACGACAAGTATATCTTCGTCAGCGCCTCGACGAAGAGCTATGTCGAGCAGGGCGGAAAGGACAACACGCTGTTGCTGAAGATCGACAAGCAGACCGGCAAGCTTGTCAGCCAACGAACCTGGGGCGGCTTGGGTATCGACGGCGTGACAACATCCATCGCCCAGGACAGCCACGGCTTCCTGTACTTGTCAGGAAAGGCGACATCTGGCGAAGAAGGCACCGATACCGGCAAGAATTCGGCCGTTGTCATGAAGGTGAAGAAATGACTTCGTCGCGTCGTTTACTTCAGGCGTTCAACCCAGACGAAATAGGCGGTGTGCTTCTGCCCTTTGGGGTTGGTCAGCCACGTTTGCAGCGATGCTGGGCCCTTCTTTAGGTCGACCTCGAATGTGGCGGTGACATCGCCCGCCTTCACCTTTTTGTCGACGTCGACGCCAGCGATCTTGAGCCGTGCATGTGTGCTGTCCATGGGCTTGTTCAGGTGCTTCGGCCAGCGGTACAGTGAGATCGCATAGCGGCCAGCCTGGGTGATCTCTACCGGCCATGTGCCGTTGCCGATGTGGCCGTTACGCACGTGATTTTGATGCCACGGCGACTCGCGCTGATCCTTGACCTGCAGGTCGTGCGACATCAGGCGCGCCGGGTTCTCTGCATCAGCCCCAAGACCGAAGCGCACTTGCCCGGCGAAAGCGACCTGCATCTTCTCCCAGATCTTGTCGTACTCGCCGCGCAGCGTCTTAACAACTTCCGGGTGGGCACCGGCTACGTCTTTCGCCTGCGCGGGATCCGCCTTGATCTCATAGAGTTCCTTGCCATTGATCAAGCGCCAACGGTCGCTCATGACCGACGACTTGCGCCATTTCTCGGGCACCTGGATTCGCTGCGAGTGCGACATCAAAACCCGGTCCCTGAGCACTGTCTTGTCTCCCTTTAGCGCTGCGACAATGCTTTGCCCGTCGCGCGGTCGGTCGCCTGTAACAGGCACTCCGCAAAGCTCAGCAAGCGTTGCCTGGATGTCGACATGCGCGCAGAGCTGGTCGACGTCGCGACCTTCAGTAAAGCCGCCCTTCGGCCAATGCAGAAAGAACGGCACACGATGTCCGCCGTCATACTCGGAGCCTTTTCCGGCGCGCATACCGGCATTGAAGCCTTTCCACTTGGCGTTCTTGTCGCGCGTCCGCCAGCCGGTTGCCGAGCCGTTGTCAGTGGTGAAGATGAAGATCGTGTTCTCGGTCAATTTCCACTCGTCGAGCTTCTTGCGCAGCGCGGTGATATTTTCGTCGATGTTCTCAATCATGCCGTAGAATTTGGCCATGTTCGGGTCGACACCTTTCTTGACGTAGGGGTCAGAATACTTCGGCTCCACA
This sequence comes from Candidatus Pelagisphaera sp., assembly GCA_051275055.1. Lineage (GTDB taxonomy): Bacteria > Verrucomicrobiota > Verrucomicrobiia > Opitutales > Opitutaceae > Pelagisphaera. Next base: position 2,683 of record JBNMOQ010000124.1, on the reverse strand, counting down.
AAGAGCGGGCCGTGAGGTGCATTGGTCGAGATGTAGGCGAAGAACGGCTTGTCTTTGTTGCGCTCGATAAACGATGTCGCTTCGCGAAAGAAGACGTCGGTGCAATAACCTTTGTATTTTGTCGGCACACTGTTGCGCCAATAGGTATCGTCGAAATAGTCGTTGTCCCACCAGTCCGGGCCCTGGCCGATTCCGCCGGCGGCGTGGCGAACAGTATAATCAAAACCCTGGTCTTCCGGGCGCAACGGATAATTGTCGCCGAGATGCCATTTGCCGAACATGCCGCTCGTATAGCCGCTTTCCTTCAGTACCTCGGCGATGGTTTCTTCGTCGGGGTTCATCATGGATCGGCCCATGATCGTGTGCCAGATGCCGGTGTTGGCGGAGTAGCGGCCGGACATCAGCGCGGCCCGTGTCGGCGCGCAGGTCGGGTCGACATGGTAGTTAGTCAGGCGGACGCTCTCGCTGTGGAGCTTGTCCATCGCCGGCGTGTTGATCATGGTATTGCCATGGGCACCGATGTCGCCGTAGCCCTGATCATCAGTGATTACCAGGACGATGTTTGGTTTGGCTGCGAAAATGGTCGCGGTCAGTGCCAGCGTCATTACGGCCGTTAGTGCAAGTGTCAGTTTGGGCATAGGTATTCCTTTTCAGTAATTCATTACGGGTTGATAGGAAATGAATGTGTCTCTTCGCTCCGCTACGTCAATGGTTCCGATTTGATTCGGAGGGGAGGTTGGCTTGAATTTACCATCGACCAAGCGATAAAAGACGAATCGACGTTCATAAAGCCCGCACCTAAATAAGTCTTTTTTCCTGAATAATGTATTATTATATGCCTGCGACAAAAGTCGTTTTTATTGCTTGAAAGTAAGGCTCACAACTCAGAATTAACGCCGCTCCAGACTTTTGACGCTGGTGTCTTATTTACATAGAAAAACTATATTTCATGCCAATATGATGATTAACCCCCGATTGATTTTTAAACACAAGGAATTGCTCTTTTTACTTATTCTCACTTATTTTTTAGTGAGTATGCGCGTGATTGCTTACAAGACCGTGTGTATGGTTAGACTTTTTAGTTCGGCCATCCATGAATTGAGGCTGCCCCCAGGCGAAATACTCTTCCCAACCAAATTTTAGATTTTTTCGCGTGTAAACGATGCGAGGACGAATATAGATTTGATCTTTTTTGGCTTTCACAAAAGAGCGAAGCGCTGTGGTTGTCTTGAAGACTTTCCCGCTTTTTTCGATCCATTCAATACGAAAACCAGCTTTTCCGTTTTTAATCGGCTTGCCGCGTACTTGGGCTAAGTTTGCGAGTTCTTTAATCGTTGCTTCTTTATTAATCACTACACGGTAGGTGCCATTATCAAAATCGCAGTTATCAAGAAAGACACCGCTACTTGCATAAAATTCGCCATGTAACATTGCATCGGTGATGGCTTTGGGCGTGAGTTCTTTTGCTTTTTGAGCATTGACCATGACCCAGCCTCTGCCTGGCGCATCTGAGCCGGGTTCGTGGGAGTGAGCATCATCTGCGGCAACGGCGTACATGACATCGCCCTTGCCTAGGAGGTAGTCCCAGATAACTTGTGTGCTTTCGAATTCATCGCTGCCAAAAGTTTGTTCTACAGACATGGTGCCGTTGTAGTGCTCAAACAGCGTGAGGTTTTTAATGCCTTCAATATCTTCTTTTTTGACTTTCGATAGCCAGTTGGGGTGATTATGGATGAATTGCCCGCCTATGGCTAAGGTACGGTCAACTTGTGATTGGATGATTTGTTTATTGGTTTTCCCTTTACCACTTATTTTTTTAACTTCATCGAGAACATTCATGCAAGTACCGTGCAATTCTTCGGACAATTCAATGCCTGGGATCAGGATAAAATCATCACGTTTATCTTTAGGCATCTCCACTTTTTTAGGGTCGATAAAGAGGTCGTGTTCACTTAATATTAAGAAGTTGTAGTCGCGTTTGTGGTACCACGCGGTGACATCTTTAGGGCTTGTTTTGGCGTGGCCGCGAAGCGCTGAGGTATGGGTGTGGGTATTACCTCGATACCATTTTGTTGCGGGGACGTTACGGCTTGTGCTACAGCTAATAGAAAATAAGCCAATGCTTAATATAAAAAAGAGAGCGTATGTGTATTTCATCTTAATATTCCCATAAAAATTTACTTTGCACACTGAAAAGCAAAACAATTCTTATTGAAGGGCGTTCTAATTGTTCCGAGCTTAAGCTGATTGAAATTTAAAATCCTCTTCCATTTGAAGAGAATCTTTTTCCCATGAAATTCGCCGCGCTTCTCCTCTTATTCACCTTCAGCCTCTCCTGCGCGCTTCATGCGCAGCTCCGCGTTCACCGAATCGACAAGCTCGGAGAGGGCTCCCTATCTTCACCCTCTTTCGATCACACAGAGGCGCGTGCCGAAGCCTCAGTGGTGTTTCCCGAACTCGCTAATGAACAGGGCTGGGATTTCACTCAGTCCAGCGATAGCGAACGCTTCACCGACGAAGGGCTTGCGCCGAAAATAATTTGCCTGTCCCTAACTATACGATGCACTGTGGAACGCCCACACCATTTAGCTGCTATTCTCAATTGCCGACTGTTGGGTTGCTATTGGAGGCAGGTTTGTCTTTAAATCCGCGACAGATTTCCTGCGACCGCATCGCTCGCGCC
>JBNMOQ010000123.1:0-14408 GCA_051275055.1 Candidatus Pelagisphaera sp. | reverse complement strand
ATTGGAATGACGAAGCCATTCCCGAAATGCCCAACTCCTGGGATCGCCATTTGCTCGACGCCGGTCTCTGGCAACACCCGCGCGGATGGATGCACGGCCAAGCTCATGGCGAAATCCGCGGCGATGCCACTCAGATGGACCTTATCCAAGCATTCAAGGGTCCTGACACGATCTACCCAGACGGCATCAATACCGAGAACGCGATCACGCAGTTGAACCTGCTGGCCGACAAAGAATCCGACAAACCATTCTTCCTCGCTTTCGGCATTCTCCGCCCACACTTGCCTTTCGGTGCCCCCCAAAAATACCTCGATCTCTACAAGGACGCAGAACTGCCCGTAGTCCCACACCCAAACAAACCAAACGGACGTACCACCTGGCACAAGTCCGGCGAATTCTACAAGTACAACCGGAACAACCTCGATCCGAATACGAACGCCGAATACTCCCTCATAGTCCGCAAGCATTACGCCGCCTGCGTCAGTTACGCGGACGCCCAAGTCGGACGCATCCTCGATCGCCTTGACGAGCTCAAATTGCGCGACAACACCATCGTCGTTCTTTGGGGCGACCACGGATGGCACCTCGGTGAACACTCCATCTGGGGCAAGCACGCCCTCTTCGAAGAATCGCTTCGCTCACCCCTCATCATCAGCTACCCTGGGATTCAAAACCCAGGCAAACTATCCCATTCCATGGTCGAGACCATTGACGTTTTCCCAACGCTGACCGAACTCGCAGGCCTTCCAAAGCCCAAATATGCGTCTGGCGTATCGATCGTTCCAATACTCAAATCGCCTACCGCTTCCGGGCACGATGCTTACGGCTACTTCAGCAAAGGTTTCGGAAGAACGATTCGTACCGAAACGCACCGAATGATCGCCCACGAAGACGGCTTCATCGAACTTTACGATCACCGCACTCTCGCAGGCGAAACCCATAACGTCGCCGACGAACAACCTGAGGTCGTAAAAAATCTGCTCGCGAAAATCGAAGCGCGATTCGAGTGATCCTTCGTTCGATAGCGGCTTAAGAGACTGTTAAACAAATTGATAATCTGTAGGGCCAGCCCTACGTCGAAAATATGGACATCTTTGACCGTCTATTAAACTCTCTTTCAAAATCCCAATATGTTAGCCTTACCCAAAATCTTCCCTGATCACGAAAAGCTTCCCGCCGACAAAGAGCGTTCGGGATTCGAGGTAATCGATCCGCGCTTCAACAATCTTATTTTGGAAGACTCTAAAGTAACGCGCCATTGGCAGGGCGCTGAATGGTCCGAAGGCGCCGTCTATCTTCCCAAATCACAGCTAATCGTTTGGTCCGACATTCCCAATAATCGAATGCTCCAGTTCAATCCGGCAACCAATGAAACGACTATTTTCAGGGAGCCTTCAAATTTCACCAATGGCAATTGCACCGACAACGAGGATCGCCTCATTACCGCAACACATCTGACCCATTGCATCTCCAGAACCGAGCACGATGGCCAAGTCACTGTACTCGTGGATAGCTATCAGGGCAACCGCCTCAACTCGCCCAACGATGTTGTCGTAAAATCCGACGGATCCATCTGGTTCACCGATCCACCTTACGGCATACTATCGAACAGAGAAGGCGAACAGCGCGATTCAGAGCAAAACGGAAACTACGTTTACCGATTCTGCCCAGAAACCGAAGAACTCACTATAGTCGTCGACACACTCGACCGTCCCAATGGGCTCGCATTCTCGCCCGACGAATCAGAACTTTATATTTCGGATACAGGATCTCCTAGTCGAATGTATGCCTTCGATGTCAATTCGGACGGCGCAACCGTATCCAACAAACGAGGCTTCATCACAGTTTCGCCCGGCGCCTCCGATGGATTCCGATGCGACACCGAAGGGAATATTTGGACCAGTGCCGCGGACGGAATCCAGTGCTTCTCCTCCAAAGGCGAATTGCTCGGAAAGATACTCGTCCCCGAAACCCGTTGCGCAAATTGCTGCTTCGGCGGCCCCGACGGCGACACCCTCTACATAGCAGGAGACACGTCCCTCTACTCGGTTAAACTCGCCGCAAAAGGCGCCCAATACGCGAGATTCTGAATAGTTCGGTTTTGTAGGTCGTCTCGCTGAGGCGACATTCATCATGGGTTGGCGGGTCAGCGACCGGCCCTACAGCTAATCTGTTCGAAGAAATTGGATTTACAGTAGTCCTAAGCAAGGCTCACCTACAGACAAAGTGGTCAGGGTCGCCAAAGGCGACATAGGTGTCGCTGCCGCGACAGCAGGTTTCTGCTATTATCGGATCAACTCGACCCTCTCGAAAATCAGCCGACCTGTATCCGCGACTCGTCTCGGAGCAACCCGCAGGGCGGGTGAAGACGGAAGCGGATCCTGACAATCAGATATTCAGTCGATTTATGAAACGTTTAGGTTAAAGAAAAGGAAGCGTCTCCCCTTCTTCCCAAACGCCATCCACTTGCGTTCCGGTTATGACATCGCTAGGGCCCTTCGCATTACGATGAAGCAGATTGTTCAACGCATCGACCGCCATCGCTCCTATAACGTCTCTTCGATGCCTCATCCCCGTCGCATTTTCGATATCGTCATTCACATTTAGACTGAGGTATCCAATATCACCAGGACAACTCAAACCCTCTGCCGCGAGAGCTTCATGAAAGTGAGCGCTACGATTAATAACCGCATCTGGCTTATGACGCTTCAGCCAATCGCGAATCATCGCACCTTCCTGATCGCCCTCTACTTCCAAAATTGGGATCGGGTGTTCATTTTCCTTACTACGCGAACAACCATACAAATGAGCAGCTTCCCATTGATGCTTCCAACGCAAAGCAAACTCGCGTTCAACAATAAGCCCAACTCGACTATAACCTCGCTCCGACAAACTTTCCCAACACCGCGTCATATCCATGTAATGATTCTGCACTACATGATGGAAGAATGCGTAATTCGTAGGTCGACTTACGGTAACGACAGAGAAGTTATTCCACCCCATATCCAGGACATCATCGTTATCTTCGAAAGGCGCCAAAATCAGTCCGCGAATCCCTCTCGCTTTCAAAATCTGCGTGAATCGCTTCGGCGACGTTCCACCTTCCCGAGCCCAAAACACCTGTAGCGAGTAACCCAATTCCATCGCTCGTTCCTTCGCTCCTCGAATCACTTCTTTGGATTCCTCGCGCTGAGACCAACTATCCCGCTCGCTCCAATTCGTAACCATTCCAATAACCGAAAAATCGGAACGCACTTTCAAGCGAGTCCGATAGGCTGAAAGCGCTGACAATGCAGGATCCGGGGAATAACCCATATCGCGGGCAATTCGCTTTACGCGTTCAATCGTTTTAGCCGCGATGGTGCTGTCATCCTTCAAGGCCATCGAAACCGCAGACACGCTCAGCCCTGCTTCTTTAGCAATGTCTTTGAGGCGTACTCGCTTTTCCATATCGGCTTTCGAAATCATGCAACGACCGCTTTCAATCATCTCAGGTTTTCAATCCATAAACGATTTCTAGAAAATTGAAACAAATTTGAACTGTTTCAGAAGATTTCTAAATTTTGGCCAATTCGACCGACAAAACTCGTTTTGTTCCCGCTACGTCCACTTATTTCGCTAAGGTTTTCAACCAAAGCTCGCAGAGCGAAGTGTTAGGGTTCGTTGTCCCAACGAACTGTGGAAGCAAAATCAGCTGATGCGGTTGCCTAGGGGAAGCAACCCTACTAGACAACACGTTTAAACGCACCCAAACATCAAATACACTTATCTTTCCCCTACTAATGAATTGGAAAATCTCATTACTAATCAATGCGCTCATTTAGACGTCCAACATTCTAATCAAAGCTGCCAATCGAAACTCTTGACTGCCGCATCCCCTTGTGGGCGAAGACTGCTGCTTCGGCTTTGGTAGGGAGGACCGGCTCGGTCCTCTGCTTTGACCGGGCCAGTCCTCCCTACCTCCAGAAATACCCCGCTTGCCCGAACCGCAAGTCGAGAGCTCTTGCCTCGGCGTAGTTCGAAGAACGAAGACGGTTGCTCCGGAGATCTTTATCGGTTTTGCTTTTGAGGAATTCGACTACAAATGAGTCATGCCGCTACGATTCAAACGAGAGTAAGGTTAAATCAGACAAATATGGAATTAAGAAGCAGCAATATAGAGAGGCTCAAAGCCGAAAAACGAATCTACGACGTGTTGGTTCTTGGTGGAGGCATTAATGGCGCGGTAGCGGCGGCTTCACTAGCTGCTAAAGGGGCTAAAGTAGCTTTGATTGACCGTGGTGACTTTGCTGGAGAAACCAGCTCAAATTCCTCAAATCTGGCGTGGGGCGGGATCAAATACCTGGAAACCCACGAGTACCTCCTCGTTAACAAACTTTGTAAGAGCCGAAATCACTTGATGGAAAGCTATCCATCGACAGTGAAGGAAATCCGATTTCTGACTACCATCGCCAAGGGATTTCGATTTCCGGTTTTCTTCGTCTATTTGGGGACTCTTTTTTATTGGATGATTGGTCGCTTCTTCACCCAGGCGCCCGATTTCATGACGGTTAAAAGTATCCGTTCCCGCGAACCGTCAATCAACACGGATAATGCCGCTGGTGGATTTGAGTATTCAGATGCCTACCTCTATGACAATGACGCGCGCTTTGTATTCAACTTTGTACGTTCGAGTATGAATTACGGTTGCGTGGCGGCAAATTACATTGAATCTACGGATGCAGTACGAGAAGACAATATTTGGAAGGTCTCAGCGCGCGACAACATCAGCGGCGAGGAATTTCAAATCAAAGCCAAAGCGATGGTCAATGCCTGCGGCCCCTACGTGGATAAACACAATGTGTTGGCAGACCAGAAAACCGAACATCGGCATCTGCTCTCCAAAGGCATACATCTAATCGTAGATCGGATCACCGAGGAAAATCGAATCCTGGCATTCTTCGCTAGTGACGGACGCCTGTTCTTTGTCATACCGATGGGCAATAGAACATCGATCGGCACCACAGACACGCAGGTCGACAATCCAAATGTGGAAGTAACCGCGGAGGATCGGACATTCGTATTGGAAAATATAAACGCCCTGCTCAAACTGAAGAAACCGATCACCGAAGACGACATCATCGCCGAGCGTTGTGGAGTGAGGCCGCTCGCCCAAAAGGGCGGAGACGGCGTTGCTGATTGGGTCAAGCTATCACGCAAACATGCTATTGATGTCAGCCACGAGGATCAACACTTGAGCATTTTTGGCGGCAAGACGACAGACTGCATTAACGTTGGAAATGAAGTCGCGGAAATTATCAAAGGGATGGGCATCGAACTGCCTTACGAGGATTTCAAATGGTACGGCGAAGAGGACGACACAGTACGCGATGAATTTTATCATCAAGCAAAGCTCATGGAGCTCGATACCTACACTGTTGAAGGTTCTTCAGAGCCGCTGACGCAACGGCTATGGCGCCGGTATGGCGGTCGCGCGCTTGAGCTGCTTGAGGATATCCGTCGAGATCCGCGCGAGGCGCAACGCCTGATGAAAGATGCCGAGTACCTACGCTGCGAAGTAGAGCATACAGCTCGCCATGAAATGGTTACTAAGCTCGAGGATTTTTTACGTAGACGATCGAAAATAACTCAGGTAGTCCGCGATGAAGATATTGTTGACGCTCCTGGACTCAAAGAAGCCTGCAAAATATTCTTCGGCGATCAAGCCGAGGCAAAGCGCCAGGAATGGATTGATTCGATCAAAAAGAGTCCGTCAAAAGATTAGTAACCAAATTGTTCGAAAAATATATAGAGAGACATCGGATCCGCTCCCGATAGCCGATCTGCTTCGATACAGAAAGAACCCCAGCGACTGCTGCCGTTACCGATTCACGCCAATTTTCTTCGAACCGACAAAATCAATATTGGCAAAGGCAACTCCCAGACCACTTAGCTCAATTCAACGATTCATTTTTTTCGACCGCCGCTTCCACCATTTGTCACAACACATTGGTCATTAACTTAAATCATTAATCTTCCCAACGGTTGCATAAATATGTTACACAAAATGGTGAATGACCAACATCCCAAGTCCCACGAGTCTGGTTAAACGAGGAATTACGCACTACTTTAGACGTCGGATTCCATTGCTGGCGCTTGCTCTCTCAGCGCTTATTGCATCACCCGAAAATTGGGGTGCAAAGCGAGTCATAGTAAGGGCAATCGCGAGCGAAGACTATCTCGAAAACCGAGCCAAGGCTGAATCGGACGAGATAGAAACCTATCAGTTTTTCCGGGGTCGATATTTCGGACCAAGAGCAGCTAGCTCTGGTATGGAGAAACTCTCCTTCAAGGACGTTGTAGTGGATATGGCCCAACACTTAGCGAAACAGAATTACTACCCCAACCCAGAACCGGGCAAAGGCGATTTGCTCATTGTTGTTCACTATGGCATTACGGATATCGGACACACCCTGGAGGAAAATATGGGGAACACGAATATGGAGGATATGGGAATCACCGACAGTTCAGGCGGCTCTTTTGATGCGATAGCAGAACTTGAATTCGCAATGGGCGTGGAAGAATCGCTCGGCCAACACACTGACAAAAGCTCCTTCTCAACCGCACAATTATTGGGAATGGAAGCCGCATTCGAGCGTGCCCCTAGCTTCGAAGATTCTAAGACAACAGAGCTCAGAAACATGCTTGAGGAGGAACGATACTTCGTATTTCTCCTGGCCTACGACTACCCAAAAATTTTGAAGGAAGGGAAACAAAAGCTTCTCTGGAGCACGCGCTATAGTTTTCGGGCAGCGGGTACGCCTTTCGAAGCCGCCATCAAAAATTTAAATCAAGTCGCCGGTGACTATTTCGGGAAGAACCTACAGGGCCTTACCCGAAAACGTGTCGACGACACGTCAAGCGTAGACCTCGGAGAGATCGAAGTCATTGAGAATGACAACCAGAACTAAAATTCACCCTGCAAGTGCAATAGGACCTTTTCAGTCGTTTCACGGTTTCAATCCATTGAACGCTTATGGAAAATTGAAACAAATTTGAACAGTTTCAGAGGATTCCTCAAGTTGAGCTTCTTTAGCCCTTAGAACAACGTTCGCTCTCTAGTTATCGACTGGAAATCCATTTGAAGATTGAACACAAGGCCCGGAGCCTGAACTGTTTCAAATGATAAGCTTTCGCCTATCTCGCTCCTTCGAAAACAATCCCCCCATGCATAGCGTCCAGCTTTCTTCATAATATGGAAAACCCAATTCAATACCCAGAGCCGCCCAAGCAACTCAAAGAAAAACAATGGTGGAAATCCATCGGTTTTTTAGGCCCTGGAATTATCATCGCTTCCGTTTCCATCGGAAATGGGGAAACCGTATTCGCCTCCCGAGGCGGAGCGATATTCGGTTACGCTATCCTATGGTGTTTCTTCCTTGGAATCATGCTGAAGGGAGCTCAAATCTACGCGTCGGCTCGCTACATGTTGCTCTCTGGCGAACACCCAATGCAAAGCTGGACCAGACTACCGGGACCTCGGGCTTGGTTCCCGATCGGATTGCTTTTCATCACCGCAATTTGCCTTCCCTTCCTACTCGCAGCGCTTTCCTTGTCGGTTGGGTCATTGATTTCATGGATACTCGATTCAGGCGGCGATAAGGACATTTCAGTCCGCCTCTGGTCGACTGCTCTTATCGTAATCGCAGCGGTATTCAGTTGGCGACAGGGATACAAGCGACTCGAAAAAACGCAGATGATTGTGGTCGGCATCCTACTCGTTTGCATTCTCGTGGCCGCAATCGCCTGCCAGCCAGATCTAGGCGCTCTATTCAAGGGTCTGTTCGTCCCTTCCATTCCCGCATATAAAGATTGGATACACGCAACCTATCCAAGCATCGCCGGAAAATCCGCTTGGGTTGAAATCGTTTCCTACATCGGAATCATCGGCGGAGGTCTTCCGGCATACATCGGCTATTTTAGTTTCTTAAGGGAAAAAAAATGGGGGCTCTTCGAAAAACAAGCCATTTTCAGAAACTCCACCCAATCCGGATTCGCTCCGTTCGATATGAGCAGCGAAAACTTGAGCCGTGGACGGACCTGGTTGAAAGCAATCAAAGTCGACGTCTCCGGGTCCTTCCTCGCCGTATTCATATTCTCCGCAGCGTTTATGGTACTCGGCTCCGTCATTCTCCACGAAAGCCATCAGATTCCAGACAAGATGGATCTCCTTTCACATCAGGAGTCATTTCTGACATCATTGCATCCTTCGCTTCTCGTACTCTATCGCATCGGAATTTTCACCGCAATCGGAGGTACGCTTTTCGCGACTTTCGATGTTTGGACTAAATCCGTCTACGAAGGTTTGCTGCCTTTGATGAAATCCGAATCGACAATCGATAGCGCGAAGCTCAAACGCGGATTAATAGTCGTCACTTCAGTAGTCGGCATCGGAGTCATTTGGCTCGGACGTATATGGGAGCCTCTTTCAAATCCCGTTTCCATCGTTCAAATCCCCGCCATGCTTGGCGGAACACTTGGCTGCGGCGCCTGGTGCTTCGGAGTTGCTTGGGCAGATAGACGGAATTTGCCAAAGGAATTACAAATGAATTCCATTCTATTTTTCAGCCTGCTCATATCCGGGACAACGCTTCTCTCCTTTGGGGCAATAGGCATGTACTTCAAATTCTTCGCGTAGAATACTCGTATCCAAAATGTTAGGAATCACATTACTTCCAGAATACATTCAAAGCGAAGGCGTTGAGCCTTTGCTCGACAATCTCCTTAAGCGAGCGCCCGTAACGGCAATCTCTACGTCTCCCTACGTCATGAGCGAACTTTCCGCTGAAAAAGGCGGGGCCCGCGAACCTCCTGCGGACGCAGAGAAAGGACTCGCCCGCTTGCTCGATCGACCGCTCTGGGGCAAACGAGAAGTGTGGATCGAAACCGCACCAAGCTTCGAACCCAACCTCAAACTCTACGAAGGCCTTCGATATCAGCCTTCCAAGCCAACCGCTCTCACAAGAAGCGAAGGTTCAGTCATAGATACCTTCATAGAAACTGCCCAAGCCAGAGGGATCAAAATCTACTTCCAAATTCAATCGGCGATACCGCCAGGCTATCGCGTTCAATTCGGCGGTCCAATCGAAGACGATGTTCCCAGACTGCCAGATGGTTCCACCCCTTCGCAACGTCTCGACAAGAACGGTTCCCTCGCAAGCCCTCATATTATTGGATACGGCGAGGCCCTCATAAAAGATCTTCTCCAGAGATATCCCTCGATCGACGGTATCCGAATAGACTGGCCCGAATACCCGCCCTATTTCCTCGATTCCATATTCACCGACTTCGGTCCTCATGTAGAGGCATTCGCCAACGAAAATGGTTTCGACTTCGAAAACATCCGGACAAAAGCAGCTTCACAATACAAGCGTTTCCGAGAGTCGCTCACCGACGCCGACCTGAAGGCCTACATTCAATCTCCCAAGAAGCTCATTTCGGATCTTCAAATTGACGAGGACTGGGTTCGCCTAAAATCCCAAATCGTATCGAATCTCCTGCGACGCTACCGCAATGCAATGAACGAATCAGGCGGTGCTCAAGCCGAACTCATTCCCAGCGCGTTTCCAGAGCCATGGAATCAACTAAGCGGATTCGACTACACAGCCAATAGTGACATCGTCGACGCCATCAGCAGTAAATACTACACGATGCATTGGCCTATGATGATGAAGAACTACAGCGACGCCCTCACGGAGAAGAATCCAAGCCTCTCTCCGGAACTCGTAGCTAAATCACTTTGCCAATCATTTGGAGGAAGCTCTCCTGCTCCAAGTTCGCCCGATGGTTTCTCGTACCCGGAGCCAAACGAGAACCACCCAGTATCAACACAAGACCTAAGCGACAAACAAGCCATTGTCGAAAGGGAATCACCTAATGCTCCGGTTTGGCCCATAGCCCACAGCTACGGACCCACAGAGGATTTCGCCAAACGTGCCGAAGCAGTTTACTCTGTATCCAAAGAGCGACTCTGGGTAAATCGATACGCCTACTTGTCCGACGAGAAACTCGATGCCTTGGGCGAATTAGTTTCGAAAAGCGATTAAGTAGAAAGAATGTTATTTTTGTAGGATTACATCCACGAACCGAGGACCCTCGGGCATTCTTTCCAATTTCAAAAAGGCCTCGAAACGCCCCTTGGCTGCGGGCAAAACAATATCTTCAAAAACAATGCGTGAGGCTCCTTTTCTAACCTTCGTACTGAAGGTGACTCCCGCATACCGAACCCAAGCCATTCCGGAACGCCTGGCTGGGTCAAAGCGAAGCGCAATGCGGTACTTCTTTTCCTCAATAGACTCTACCTCCCAATGACCAATTCGAGTTTTCGACTCAGGGCCTCGCCAATCGAAACGAGATAGAATGACATGTTCCTGATACGGCGTTCCTAACTGGATACGTTCCGGATTATTATAGTCTCGTTCGCGAGTAACTTCAGCAAACCATGCTTCATACTCTTCAAGCATCTTATCGACAACATCAGGATTGTCTTGGGCAATGTTTCTGAGTTCGCTCGGATCGTTTTCGATGTCGTAAAGCTCCAGACTGCTTAACATATTTTCAACCTCCTGAGTTGTAGGAGGATTATCGAGAGAATGCGGATTATCCTGATTCTGAATCAATTTGTATTTTTCGGATCGAGCCGCGAAATGCACATACTCGTAAGGAATCGGACCACTATGCCACTGAAAATAGACTGTCCGATTGGGCCAATCGATCGAAGATGAATCATTTAGCAATGGCATCAACGAGCGACCATCGATTGCCCTACCTTCTATCGGAGATACGCCAGTGGCTTCAAGAATAGTAGGAAGCACGTCAACATGAGTAGCCATCGTATCAACCTTTTTTCCAGCGGAAATCGTCCCAGGCCACCGAATAAAAAAGGGCACCTTTATCCCATTCTCATAATTGCTGGTTTTGGTCCCTCTCAAATTGGCAACGTAACGACCGGGATAAACATCATTCTTTGTCCTGCGAGTACGCGGTCCATTATCTGACATGAAGATCACAATCGTGTCCTCTGCTATACCCAGTTCATCGAGCGAATCCAGCAATCGACCAACATTATAATCGATACTCGCGATCATTCCGTAGGTAAGGGCATTGTGTTCGTGCAATCCCATTTTTCGATACGGGTCCGCCAATTCATCGGGAACCACCAATGGAAAATGAGGAAGATTCGTAGCCAAATAAGCGAAGAAAGGTTGTTCTGAATCCTGCGACGCAAATTCGATAGCTGCATCGGTAAAAATGTCGTCGCAATAACCTTCGTACCTTTTGGATACATCATTGTGCTCGAGAATCGGATCGAAATACGAATTCCCCGGAGGACCAGCTGCTTGGCCGATGCCACCTCCTTTGTGCACCAACGCCTCTTGAAAACCTTGATCTGTTGGGCGCATAGGATAATTGCTTCCCAAATGCCATTTACCGAAAATCCCCGTTCGATAGCCTGCCTTCGCCAGCACTTCCGCGATCGTCAATTCATCGGAATGCATCAAGTAAGCTCCTCGCAAAACTTCCGTAACGCCCGTGCGGTAATTATAGCGCCCCGTCAAAAGTCCAGCTCTTGTGGGCGAACAATTCGGGCAAGTCAAAAACTGACTAAAGGATGTTCCTTCACGAGCGAGGCGATCCAAATTCGGCGTTGATAACTGTGAATTCCCGTGAGCTCCAACATCTCCATACCCCTGGTCATCGGTAAGGATAAGAATAATGTTCGGCCGCGATTTGGCGGATTGGGCACTCGCTGTTTCGCACATCAATGTGAAAACGAATACCATGAATATTAGGGGTAGATTTTTCATAAGGGTAAACGGAAAGACAATTTCAATTGATTGAGAACAAAACCTTTCCGTTAACTTCGTAGTCTCCAAAAAAGCACTAGAGTAATTTCCCAATCTGCTTATAATCATTATCTTAAGTAGATTAAATAAAGTCTTCTAATCCTAACTGAAAGTGAGCCTACAATTTGTATCGAAATTCTAATAGTTGAGGAGCTAGAACAGTATTGCCCGGCCGCTTAAACTCGACCCTTTTAACCGCGCAGCGGATACCTATTGGCCTCACGCAGTGAGGACTCAAGTGACGAGGGCACTGAGGAACGTTGACAACATGTTTTTTTATCAACGCTTCGCTTGTTGTTTCTTCGAAACAAATAGGTGTCTCTACGAGACAAAAGGTTCGAGCTTTTACAGGTGAGAGTTTCACTATCTAGCGTAGTTTAGAATCGTTTGAGTTAACAATCAATAGCATCAAATTCATAGGAATCACATTCTCCTCGGTTCGGGCAGATTATCCACGAGTCCAGCCCTGGTTCGCTTGAGTTCTCGCTTCATCATAGAACGCATTTCCTCGAGTGTTTTTCGGTAACCGGAATCAAGCGCCAAATTATTCAATTCCCTCGGGTCATTGGGAATATGATACAATTCTTCGATCTCATCGGGAATCAATGTCGTGATGTACTTAAATTCGCCATGCCGCAGAAAAATCCACCAATCAACGTTTTGGTTAGGATTCGGCTGCGTTACTCCCACATCCGTTGACGGCCCGAAAAACATGCTGAAGTTCTCTTGCAAGATGGGTCGATCCCACCGCTCATTTCGATTTTCGATCAATGCCCGAAGATTATCTCCGCTCATAGTCCATGGTAAATCGATGCCAGTGTAGTCAAATAAGGTGGGAATCAAATCGATCACATTGACAGGCTGCTCTACCACTCTACCGGAAGATGCTTTTCCCGGCAATCGAACAATCATCGGAACTCGGATATTATCATCGTAGGGGGCGACTTTTATTTCCATCCCGTGATGCCCCATAGCGATTCCTTGATCGGCAGTGTAGATGATGATCGTATTTTCAAGCTGACCCGTCCGTTCCAAGCTCGCAACGAGATCTCCTACGCCTTCATCAAGATCCAAGACGCCGCGATTGTATTTCTTTACCAACTCTGGCAGTTCCAATAGCTGTCTTTCGTCAACCGGCACTCCATCCGCATTCGGTTCGAACATCGAATAGTCCCGCATGTAGCGCGACTTCGTCGGCCTTGGCGGATAGATATCTTCCGGCACCGGAATCGGTCCGACATTCGCGTATTCTTCGCTATTTCGGTCCGACGGCGTGAACGGAGCATGAACTGCGTCGTAACACAGCCACAGCATCCAAGGCTGCTCATGGTCCCGCTCGATAAAATCAAGCGCATAGCGAGTGTAGTTGTCGGTAGAGTGTCCATCGACAGGCACGTAGTCCCCTCCATCGAAACGAAGCTTCTGATCTCGAAAGTAATCCCCTGCTTTCTCCGGGTTTGAGTGATTCCATACGATCGAATGATCCCAGGCTTTCCCGTGAGCAATATCTTCGCCGAGATGCCATTTGCCAACTAAAGCCGTAGTGTAGCCCTCGCCACGCAACACTTCCGGCCACATGCGAAACAATTCAGGATCGCGATTGATTTCTGGATACTTCGAAAAATCTAATCCTTCGATCGCGTGCGGTAATCTACCCGTCAAGGTCATGGCTCGACTCGGAGCGCACCACGATCCGCCAAAA
The DNA here is from genome assembly GCA_051275055.1 of Candidatus Pelagisphaera sp. Classification (GTDB taxonomy): domain Bacteria; phylum Verrucomicrobiota; class Verrucomicrobiia; order Opitutales; family Opitutaceae; genus Pelagisphaera. Next base: position 821 of record JBNMOQ010000123.1, on the reverse strand, counting down.
GCATGCCGAAACCGAATTCCTTGAGAGGCCAAGCGATCGATATTCGGAGTCTTTACCCACGACCTCGATTCATCGTAACAGGACACAGTCCTATGCGATTGATCGTCAGTGAAAATGAACAGTATGTTCGGCTTTTCTGAATTCGCAAAACCCGAAACAACGATTCCCGCAAGTACGCCGATCGAGGCCAATTTAAAGAAATCCAATCTCATCGTCATCACACTGTATTTTGGGTCCTCGAATCGCGAACGAAAAATGCGAGACCCTAAGAAACATTAATTGGCGAGGCACGAGCCATCCTTATTTGATCCGCCGTGGCGGATCATCCTAGCAAAGCGATGACTTTTAAAACTTGAAGGTTCTGTCATCGATCCCGGTGTATGCATACGCGTCAACTTAAGTAGTATGCAACCTATTACAAAATGCTTATGGATGGGTAACTTTCGGTTTCGAACCGATTGTCCGCGGCTTGTCTCGGCGCAACAACGTGGAGACGGAAGCGGACACCTATTTCCTGACGTAGGAAGGAACTAGCGAACGCAGAGAGCGATGTTAAAAAAACCATTTCGAACAACGCTCGTTCCTCGCTTGTTGCCTCTGCTAGGCAAATAGGTGTCTCTACAAGACGATAGGTTCGAATTGATTGGAGCGAATTCAATTTGATATGACTTAAGTTGATGCGGATGTGCTCAGCGGGATCTAGGAGTTTCGCGACACGAACAATAAAATTCCCCGACCAATCAGGGAAGTAGTGTGATCTCGATTGAATCAAGGACCTAACTATTTCTGGCAATAAATGCCTATAGCAAAACCGAACTAGA
>JBNMOQ010000122.1:0-14413 GCA_051275055.1 Candidatus Pelagisphaera sp. | reverse complement strand
CGCTTATGCTCTTTCGAACATGGTAGACTGCCATGAAGTTTTTGGCGGAAGCCGGATCGGTCAACGGGAGTGAGCCGGATACGATTCGGAGCTTTGTCTCGCTAGTCATTTCAACGGGATTTTGCTCGACCATCTTCTTTGCGAAATCGACGAAGTTCGGCGTTTCGCTTTTACGGATTTGGGGGCGTGAGATAATCTGAAAATAGCCTAACGAAGTCGCTGCATTGTGTTCTCCCAATTCATAGGCGATTCGTCCCATTGTGTATCGTGGGTTTATTTCGACGATTGTTTTTAGGCGAAAGTTTCCCGATAAATCACGATAGACGAATGCATCGATTCCTAATGGGCCTTGGTGATTTGATTTTTCAAGTGCGGTGGACAAAGCAGGAACCACCGATTCTTCATACCAATGGTAGACTCGAGGACGTCCTTCAATCCGCATCATTAGAAAACGAACGATCTCAGGGTCGATGCCTTTGCAAAACCCATTTGTGACGATCCCTTTGAACTGACCTCGAAGATTGTTCACCAAGCGTGTGAACGCTATCGTTTTCAATTCATCGCTGCGCCTTTCAAGTTGCACCGAAAAGTCAAAAACACGGTCTAGCCACGGTTCTACGATGACCGAACCATGAGTTTTGAAAATGTCATCAATCCAGGCAAGGAACGTTGGGGTCATTTCTTCGTTTGCACGTATACAACGGATACCATTGGCAGCTGTCCCGAACGGTGATTTGCAAACAATGTCAGGATATCCCAAATTACGAAATTCTTTTCGCAGCCGAGTCACTGATTCAATATTTGCCGCGAGCTCTCCATAGACTTCACTTGGTGCAAGCCAATCACTCTCGCCTGATCTTACGGCAAATTGCTTTCCGAAAGTCGAACTCCATTCTTTTGAAAACAGCTCTCTCTTTTGCAGAGACCAAAGCGTATCCGGACTCATGGGACGGGTTACGGATTCGAGTGTTTTCCGAAAGAAAGACACACTGTCCGGAGTCCATGCCCAAGGCCGTAGGTCGCCAATCTTTCGAGAAATCTCGGGAGCGATTGACGAATCCTCGTTCTGGTCGCTGGTTAGAATCTCTGGCAAGTGGAATCCAAAACTCTGGATTCGTTGTAAGAACTCTTGAGATGGTTGTTTCCTTGTTATGAGGATGTCGTCTTTGCGCGACAGGAAAGCAGGAAGGAACTCCAAGTCGTTTTGCACAGTGGATGATCCTGGTTCGAGACCGTCGATCGAATTTTTCGCAGCGAAAGATTCGGCATCTGGATTGAACCACAGCACTGACGGAGTCCTGCCTCGAGACTGCTGAAATACTTGAAGATCGCTGATGAAGCTTTTGTCGAATCCAGCCTCAATTCGTCCTTCGGAATTGAAGTCGTTTCCTTTTGCTCGCGATGGAGAGAGTGGAAAAATCAATCGCTCTCGATAGGCTTCCCAATCGGATTTTCCGGATGCCTTCCAGCGGCGAAACCACTTTAGGCCAAAGCCGACATGTTCGATTTCGTCGCGATAGATTTTGTCTAATATGTTTGCCGTCGACGAATCTCCGACATTTTCGAATATCGATTTGTATTCTCGCGAATAATCAAGGTTCGCCTGTTCGAAGGTGAGCGAAAGTCGAGTCACGTAATCTAATGGATCTTCCATCGAAGATACGCTTTTCCAAAAATAGTCGCTTAGCGGAAGCTCTCCAAACTCGATGCCGCATTGCTTCATTCGCCCAATGTAAAGTTGCGTGTGAATTTGCTCTTCTTTGAGCGTTTCGAGTATTCCTTGACGAAAACTAGCTGGAGCATCGGGGAATTTGAGCAGAACCAGGGCCATCAATTCAGTCGCTAGCAATTCATGGTTTCCGAAAAAGTGAAGAAGACGCCCGCGTTCCTTTTCGTCTACTAGTTTGGCATTGCTGGGATGATTGGCCCTGACGCCATCTTCTCTGAGCGCTAGGTGGGCGGGTCGAGCAAGTTGTCGGGGAGTTTTAATCGCAGAGCCCGGATTCGTATCGACAATTTCCTCACGAGGAAAACTTAACTTTTCTTCGATCGTCATTCCGAAAAGTACCTGCTTAGCAAAATCCTGAAGTTGTATCGCCATCTGTTTCTTTGTCGATTGATCACGCTAGGTTGGCTTGTCCGGTAGTCGAGCTATAAGACTGTTTCTTGGGTTGTCGGAGGTAGGATTCTTAGCTCTTTGCAAAAAGTAGGACAGGCTTCCAGCCTGTCTATTTACACGCAAGATGCCTGTCCTACGATTGACCTCTAAGAGCTATCGCTCATTTAACAAGTTGGAGTTAGGTGGTGCTAACGACAAAAGAGATCGCGGGATAAACCCGCTCCTACATTTTACTTAACTGATAAGCAACAATCTCGATGGCTGGCCTGGTAGCGTCGTGGGCGCGCGATGGATACAAGGCGGAACGGGGCTACCAGGGTATTGAGTAGCGATTCGCCAAAGATTTCCAAGGCCGAAGGAGTAGGGCTGGGCATTCGGAACTGGGGTGTAATGAAGGTCGAAGAAATTCACTTTTAAATAAGCGAGAAAGTCATCGTCATCCTGTCCTCCGAATTCCGCGAGTAGGGCGGCTCGCGTTTCGGGAATGTCCGCACGTCGAAGCGCTTCTTCATTTCGAAGACCTTCAGATGAAATTTCATTGTAACTACAGAGATAGGTGTCGGCTTCCGCCGTGGCGCTATCGACGTGATAAGAGTATACGTCGGTCGGAACCGGACCGGCATTCGGGTCACGCGGGTAGGCGGGAATGCTATCGAGTATCGGAGAGAGGCCGTGTTCGAGCAGAAGACGTTGGTCTTCGATAAGGATTTTTCGGGCAAACTTGCCGGCCTCGCTCAATTGAAGGCCATGAAGATCTTCTTCATCGAGAGTTGTTATTTCATCATGAATGTTCAGGCGGTCCACTATTTCACTGAAATCCCCGACTAGCGTGCGCTCCCAGCAATGGGCATTGACGCCGTCTTTAAAAGGAGTCGATACGAGTTCCTCAAAGCTGCTCACTTTTTTGATGCAGGCGTAGTCTGGAATCATTTAACGGTTTGGCTTCGGACTCGGAGTTTGTGGAGCGTTTGTCTGTCGCATGGTAGAGTTGCCTGTCCGTAGGCAACCGCATCGGTTGATTCGTCTTCCACGGCTGCTTGGGAACAAGCAGCCCTATCTTTTCCGATGCCAGAACAACAAGTAATCGAAAAAAGCATACCCGCCAATATCGAGTTAAAGCTCTTTGACCTTGATGTTGCGGAAATGAACTGAGCCTTCTTTGCCCGAGTGAATTTGAAGGCTGAAGAATCCTTTTAGGTATTCGCCGTTTCTCCACGCTGCAGCGGGCACGCCGTTGATCCAAGTCCTCGAGAGTTTACCTTTCGATTTAACAGTGATGCGATTCCATCCATCGTAGTTTATCGCGTTGCGGGCTTCTTCATGAGCGTTAAGCCAAAGCGGATAATACCATCCGCCACATCCTTGACCGTAGATACCGCCAGACCAGAAGCGCTTTTTCGAGTCGGCTTCCATCTCGGCTTGAGGGCCAAAGACCGTTTGCTTGCCCTTGGCATCTTCCTTAACCTGGCCGCGGAACATGAAACCGGTGTTGCCGTCGATTTCCCATTTCAATTCTGCAGTGAAGATGAAATCCGTGTAGTCGTCCTTGAGCGTTGATAGGTAAGTGCTAGGCGATCCAGGAATCGTCGTGCCGATAATTACGTCTCCCTTGGCTTCGAATTTACAGTGACCGCCGTAAGGTGCCCAGCCATCGAGATTCTTGCCATTGTATAGATCGACAAAGCCTTTCTTAAGGCTGGGTTCGGGAGCCGTGTTGATCAACATTTTTTCCGGCGCCGGCACGTTTGCCTGCTTCTCGTAGTTCGCGATCCATTTTATTTGGCTCTCGGCAATTTGATTGTCCTCAGCGGAAAAGACAGAAGAGAGTGTTAGGGCGATCAGAGAAGTAGCGAGTAAGAGTTTCGTTTTCATGATTGAAGAAGACTTTGAACGTAAGGAGCGAGGAGATGCGATCAAATAATCACGCACGTGTTGGGTTCGAATAAGACAACTTCCGTAACCTATTGTTCCGCAACGGATAGGTTGTATACTTCGTTGCTCAAACGAACCATTCGATTGCAATAGAACGAATGCGGTTGCTTGGGACAAGCAACCCTACCATCCGAAGCTTAGGACCACAGATTTGTGGTAAAGAGACTACGTCCTTGCCAGTGGACTGACTTTGAGCACATATGCCTTCGCTTTGAAAAATTTTAAAGAACTCGGAGTTTCCGGAAAGCTGATTAAGGCTTTGGAGGAAAACAACATCATCACTCCTACTGAAATCCAGAATGTAGCCATACCGCATCTGCTTCAGAACGGCGGCGACTTCATCGGACAGGCCCAAACAGGTACCGGCAAGACGGCGGCATTCGGTATTCCTATGCTTCAGTATGTCGATCCAAAGATACAGAAAATCCAAGGATTGGTTCTCGCTCCCACTCGCGAGTTAGCCAAGCAAATCGCCAAGCAGCTATTCCGTTTTGCCCGTTACTCTCCCGAGAGAATATTTACAGAAGCGGTTTATGGGGGCGATCCTATCGAAAAGCAGCGGGCCGCTTTAAATCGTCCTACTCACATCGTAGTCGCTACACCAGGTCGCTTGATCGATCTTTTGAAAATCAAAGCATTAGATCTGTCGGCAGTACGCATCGCCATTCTGGACGAAGCCGACGAAATGCTGAGCATGGGTTTTAAGAAAGATCTCGAAACCATTTTAGGCCATCTATCGGTAAAACGCCGGACATGGCTCTTCTCGGCAACGATGCCCAAGGCTCTTCGCCAGTTGATCAAGAATTACATGTCAGACGACGCTCACGCTGTTCGGATCGATCGCCGGAACGTGGTTAATAGCAACATCGAGCATCAATACGTCATTTGCCGTATTGAGGACAAGTTCTCGGAAATCACTCAATACCTGAAAGCGCAAAAGGAAGATCGCGGTCTGGTCTTTTGTCGCTCGCGTGCCGGTACGAACAATTTGGCCAAGCATTTGCAAGAGGAGGGGTTCCTGGTCGGCGTTCTCCAGGGAGAATTGTCGCAGAAGGATCGCGAGAAAGTGATGCGTGGATTCAAGAAGAAGCGTACCCAGATTTTGGTGGCTACCGATGTCTGTGCTCGTGGTATCGACGTAGAGAATCTTCAGTTCGTAGTGCATCACCAATTACCCGATCAAATCGAATACTACACTCACCGCAGCGGCCGTACGGCCAGAGCAGGCAAGAGTGGAGTATCAATCGCGTTCATAACGGGGACAGATATGAAACGCCTCAAAGAAATCGAGAAAGAGCTGCAAATTCGCTTTAAGAAGATCAAGTAGACAGGGATTCGTCCGTAGGGCTGGCACTTGTGCCGTGCCGCGAAACAGGATCACTCTCTAACTTCGCGGCCCTACGAACAAGCCCTCACTCCTTAAGAACCATATCGATGCACATAACAGCTGCGACGATAAGCTTCCTTAATGGATGATCGGCCTCCAGGCTTTCGTCAATCGTCAGCATGTAGTTGTCAGCGCTAGTGAAAAGCTCTTTGCCGAGCCCGCTCCATTCTTTGGATACGTGACCGAACTCAACGTCCTCAAGGCCGAAGGAGAAATTCCAACCGGTCCATTTGCCTTTTAATTGGCAAAGCAGTTGCTCGTTAGGGTCTACGACATCGAACTTGCCTCCAATTGAAAGAAACTTTTGCTTGAAGCTTCCGAGCAGGGATTCGTCTTCGTCGTGGACCGATACCTTCGAAAGAAAGATCGAGACGCCGCGCTTGATATGGATAAGCGTTTTTCCGTTCGGCTCCCGGATTTCAATGTGGAAAGGCGTGTACTTCTTATAGTCCGTGAAGCGGAGCATCTTGGTGAAAAACCCAAGGCGTTCTTCACGACATTCGAGGATAATCTGTCCCGTTTGCGGATCGTAGATATCGAAATTGTTAGCGGCTTTAAACATGCCGACGTGTTCCTTTACGAGAAAGGCGTTTAGGGATAGAGAGTTAGACATGCGAAGAAGTTGTTAGGTAGGATTAATAGAGCAATGGCAAAAGGACTGAGGCAGTCCGACCAACCAATAGGCTAGGAGCGTATGACCAAAAAAACGTTGTGCGTTCGGGTATGTCATCCCAGTGTGCACGGCATGATAGCGATTCGATTGCCCCTCGCGGCACTCACCCTTTTGTTAACAGTTTCTTTCGGTCAAGCGGCGGGGTTTAGCGATGATTTCTCGGACGCCAAGTTAGAGATCCGTCAGGCGCTTAGAGGTGAATGGATATTCAAGGACAAGGTCGCTAGCTGTGTATCCGATCCGGGACTCTACTTGAAATTCAAAAACCACGGTCCTATTCTGCGGTGGTCGTGCGAGATTAATGACGGAACCGTCGAATTCGAATTTAAGCCGCAAGGTTGTGAGCGTGTAGTAATTAGTCTTAACGAAGACGGACACGTATTTCGGGTTTCCCTAAAAGAAGAAGGCGGCGGCAGTGTTTTCGGTTGGATCGGAAAGTCCTCGAAAGAAAATAAGTCCCAGCAGATTGTTAAGAAAGGCGTTCCTTCACTTGCTTCGCTGTACGGGCAATGGGTCAAGTTTAAGCTTGTTATGAAAAATGGCGCAGGAATCATTCAAATCGGAGACTTCAAGGCGCCAATCAAACACGACTCGCTCGCTCGTGAAAAAGGAGAGTTTACGATAAGTTTCGCATCCGGCGAATGCGCTGTCCGGAATGTGCTAGTTAAGTAATTCGTGGATACAGGGTCTTGCGAAAGACCACGCCACGCTGCGACGTAGCTAGGACGAGACCTCGACGTCAAATAAGCCAAATCAAAGGGATTTGGAAAAAGGATTGGCCACAAAGAGGCACCAAGAACCACAAAAACTTGATTCGAATCAATTTTTCAATAATCGGAATCGGAATCGACCATTCTGAAATTAGACGAATATTCTTTGCCCCATTTCGTTAGCATCTTCGTGCCTCTTTGTGGCAAAAAAATCACTAGAATAAAAATTAGGTTGACGCGTATGTACGTGACAATCGCAACAGGCCTCTCCAATTTGAGAACAACCTAAATAACCATGAAGCCCATTATACCCCTTAAACTTCTGGCGACTGCGTTCGCTTTCTTCGTATTCAATATTTGTGCAGTTGCTGGTGAAGGCGATTGGATGGATTGGCGAGGCCCCAACGGAAATGGAGTTGCCGAAGGAGGGCAGACACTTCCGGTTGAATGGTCCGAATCGAAGAATGTGCACTGGAAGACTCCCATACCGGGACGTGGTCATTCAACTCCAATTGTGGTTGGCGATCGAATATTCCTGACGACAGCGAGAGAACAGGAAGAAAAGCAATCGGTACTCTGCTATTCGATTACCAATGGCGAACTACTCTGGGAAAACATTCTAATCGAGGGAAAATTGCCCACAAAGATACATCGAAAAAACACCCATGCGTCGCCAAGCGTGGTGAGTGATGGAAAACGAATCTTTGCTTTGTTTTTCGTAGCAGGCGACCGACTACAACTATTTGCATTGGATTTTAATGGAAAGGAACTGTGGAGCAAGGATACCGGCCGATTCTACCCAGAACGCTCGTTCGGCTATGGAACGTCTCCTCTATTAGCAGGCGGAAATGTCGTGGTTACCGCCGAAAGCCAAGGGGACGGATTTATTGCCGCATTCGATAGCAAATCTGGCGAGGAAGTATGGCGAACTATTCGAACTGCGGAGCGATCCTCTCACGGGACCCCAGTATTGGCCGACATCAATGGCTCTACTCAAATAGTACTCAACGGGGCCGACCGTCTCGCAGCTTATGCTCCGAAAAGCGGAAAAGAAATTTGGTCGTTTGCGGGAGGTGACCCTTTGATCGCAAATACAGTCCTTTGGAAAGATGGAGTCGTCTTCGCATCTGGAGGTTATCCTGGCATCGAGACATGGGCTTTCGACGTAGAGAAACAGAAAGCATTGTGGAGCTTCCCAGCCAAATGCTACGAGCAGTCAATGCTCCTCGTCGGCGATCAACTATACGGCATCGCAGAGGGGGGAGTCGTGCATTGCTGGGATATCGCAGACGGGAATCTCCGCTGGCGTGACCGATTGACGAAAGGCCCTGAGAGTGCATCGCCCATATTGGCGGGCGGCCATATTTACCATGCTAATGAAGACGGAAAAATCTTCGTAGTTAAGCCGAACTCTGAAAAGCTGGAGCTCGTAGCGGAAAACCAACTGGGCGACGAAATTTTCGCTACACCGGTCGCATGCCGCGATCAAATCCTTTTCCGAGTGGCGAGCTACGATGGCGAAGAACGGAGTGAAACGTTGTATTCAATTGGTTTTTAAATACGACGATTCGTAGCTATTTAGCCGGATTGAAATCCCCCCATCAATGATCCAAATTTAAAATCTCATGATTCGATCAATACCTCATACCCTAATCGCAGTAAGCCTGCTTGTTTGTTCTAGCCTCAACCTTCTTGCCGCTTCTATAACCGGCGAACATGAAACCTGGCACAGCATTACTCTAACCTTCGAGGGGCCGCAAAGCTCGGAGAAGGCGACTCCGAATCCATTCACGGACTATCGCCTTGAAGCGGTTTTCAGGAAAACCGGAAGTAGTCGCGAGTACAAGGTGCCTGGTTATTTTGCCGCGGATGGTAATGCCGCGGAGAGCGGAGCCAATTCAGGTAATAAGTGGCGCGTGCGTTTCGCTCCCGACGAGCCGGGTAACTGGAACTATCGCGTTTCCTTTCGAAAAGGTTCTGGAATCGCTATTAGCGACGAACAAGGCGACAGCGCCGGATATATGGACGGCGAATCTGGCAGTTTCGAAATAACCGCCTCCACCAAGCAAGCTCCCGATTTACGCTCCAAAGGACGCCTCGAAGTTGTAGGCGAGCACTACCTGCGCTTTGCCGGAACGGGCGAATATTTCCTCAAGGCCGGAGCTGACGCGCCGGAAAACATGTTGGCCTATGATGATTTCGATGCCACGCCAAATGTTAACGGTTTGCGTAAGAGCTGGGCGCCGCACCTTCAAGATTACTCAAAGGATGCGGACGATCTGCTTTGGGGCCCGAATCGCGACAAGGGCAAGGCCTTGCTCGGAGGAATTAATTACCTGTCATCCAAAAGTCTAAACGTCTTCTCATTCCTGACTTTCAATATCGATGGGGACGATCACAATGTGTATCCATATTTACTGAGTGGCGACAAAGCAGACTACGTCGCTTATGCTGCGAAAAACAAAGGAAAGGAAGCAAAAGGCTGGGACGATTACTTCCACCACGATCGCTTCGATTGCTCCAAGCTGGATCAGTGGGAACGCGTTTTCGCGTACGGCGATCGCAAAGGCATGTATTTGCATTTCAAAACCAGCGAGGCTGAAAACTGCTTCAAAATGGATGGCGGGAACCTTGGGCCCGAGCGAAAGCTCTACTACCGCGAACTCATAGCACGTTATGGTCACCATCTAGCATTGAATTGGAACATCGGCGAAGAAAGTACGCAGTCGACTGAACAGATCGTAGACATCGCCGCTTACATTCGCGAGATCGATCCTTACAAGCATCAAGTTGTGCTGCACACTCACGGTAAGGACTCCGACTATGAGAAGCACTATCGCCCCTTGCTGGGAAATGCATCTGCCGTGACCGGTCTTTCGATGCAAACCAATCAACCCGACTTCAGTCGAGTCCATGATGCCATAGCGGAATGGGTTAAGGCATCTGCAGCAACCGGAAAGAAATGGGTCGTAGCATGCGACGAACCAGGAGACGCTACGCATTCGCTCGTTACAGACGCAGAAGACCCCACTCACGATACAGCTCGCAAGAACGCCCTATGGGGAACGCTCATGGCCGGAGGCGCTGGCGTGGAATGGTATTTCGGATACAAGCACCCTGAGAGTGATCTCACTTGCCAGGATTGGCGTAGCCGAGATGCGATGTGGGACCAGTGTCGATATGCATTAGATTTCTTCCATAGCAGCGGCATTCCTTTCTGGGAAATGACCAATGATAACGGGCTTTCGTCCAACGAGGATTCTTACTGCTTCGCAAAAGAAGGCGAAGCTTACGTCGTCTATCTCAAAAACGGCGGAGAAACGGAATTGAATCTCAGTGCCTCAAAAGGAAAATTCAAAGTGTCATTGTACAATCCGCGAACAGGCGAATACGCAGGCAAGCGAAAGACAATCCAAGGCGGAAGCAAGGTTTCCCTTGGGACTCCACCTTCAGACGACGGACAAGACTGGATAGTGCTTGTGAAACGCTAGTCGATTGCTACTGAAGAACCCGAATCCGAAGGCCTCGGTTCGAAGCAGTGCGTTCAGTATTGTGTCTTCAATCTGAATACCAACCCTATAAAACAGTCTGATCTTTCAAGCTCTTGACTAATGTAAAATTGTATATGATGTTTTCGCTGAGTGGGTGTTAAAACTTCTTTGGACCCAATTGTTTCTACCTCATCGACGCTTCAGGTATTGGCTAGGTCAATAGCTGCGCCTCGATACCGTATTCGAATTTTGTAGGCATTTTTCGCTTTGCTTCTTGCTGTTTCCTTAAATGGCGCGACGGAATTCGATACCTATATCGAAGTTTTGGCGGTCGACATAAAGGCGAGAGGAACCCCTGTGTTTAACTAGGCGAGGATGCTAAGCGCAGAAAAGCGATTGTCCTTTGATCGGTTTCTGAAGAATTATTATAAGATCATAGGCATAACGGTCGCGATTGTGACGCTGCCGAGCATGCGTGGCGGTTAAACCGATGACTTCACCAATAGGCTCTATCAGAAGATTGGAATCGGTCAAAAGGGAGACCGAAAGAAGCTCAAAGGGAAGCGTCGCTCGGCGTTTACGTCTCACGCCCATTTTTCTGTTAGCTATGATATCCGAATAGACGATAGCACATACGTTCGAATTCGGAAAGTGAAGGACTTAGTCGACAGCTTAGGGATGAATTCGGACGTAACTCGAATTTTCTACGGTTCGGTAAATCTTGTATTGAAAAACCCAGACCAATACCGGTCGGATCTAATCGATGTAATATTCGAAGACTTGGATTCGATGGAGAAACGTCTTACGGGAAAACTCGAACTCTATCCGACAGGAATGACCGGACGCGTGCAGTTGAAGCAATACTCGGAAACCGAAGTCGAACTTTGGATTCCCTATGGCTACGAAACGAAATCTATCCGAGCCATGGAGCTTGAAAAAAGGGAGAATCTTGCTGCGACTATGAAGTAGAGAAGTCGGATTCGTAAGGTTCGAAACAACCGTTTGATACGGTTCAAATGGTAGGGTTCGTTGTCCCAACGAACCGCTCGTTTTGCTTGGTTGCCTAGGGACGGGTACCCTGCTCAATAATAACTAAGCCGATGCGGTTGCCTAGGGACAGGCAACCCTACCGGCTACATTTTAAAACATGCTCGATACATTCCGGGGTTGATCAATGGGCTGTTTCAACTAGGAAGTCCCATAATGACGGAGGATGCTCTCGAAGATCTTGGTTGGGACGATAAGCTAAAACAGGCATTTAATGCCCTGGATACGCATGCTTTGGTGCCAGCGCGCGTCGTTCGCGAAAACCGAGGCCAGTACGTCGTGGATACTGGCAATAAAGAGCACATCGCATTACTGCCGGGAACCTTTCGCAAAGAACGAGAGAGTACTGAGGCAATGCCGACTGTTGGGGATTGGATAGCAATGGAGGAGACTGGCTTGGGTAAGGACATGGTCGTTCGAGCCGTTTTACCACGTCATAGCTTGATTAGCCGTCAAGCCGCAGGAAAAGGATCCCTCCATCAGTCGATCGCTGCTAATGTGGATTCCTTGTTTCTCGTTAATGGATTAGACGGCGACCTGAACTTCAGACGTATTCAACGATATCTTACCTTAGTTTTGAAAACCGGCGCTCAACCGGTAATTATTTTAAATAAGGCTGATCTGATCGAGGACTCGAAAGCAGTCGTATCCGAGGTAAAGGCCTTAGTTCCTGATGTTCCTGTATTCGCGATATCGGCGGAAATGAAAACGGGACTGCAGGAGCTCAAAGAATTCCTCGGGGCGGGCAAGACCGTCGCGCTCGTAGGATCGTCTGGAGTGGGGAAGTCCACGCTGGTCAACTCACTGACCGGTTGCGAATATATGGACACGCAACCCAACGTAGACGACGGGCACCGGGGGCGTCACACAACGACTTGGAGAGAATTGGTAAGACTGCCCAACGGCGGTTCCTTGATCGATCTGCCAGGTATGCGGGAGCTGCACCTGACAGGTGAAGAAGAGGGTCTCGGAGACGTTTTTAAGGACGTGGAGGAGATTGGCGAGCGTTGCCGATTTAGAGACTGTAGGCATTCTGGCGAACCAGGTTGCGCGATAGAGGCAGCAATCAAGAACGGCGATCTCGACGGGGATCGCTACAAGCAATATTTGAAGCTAAAAACGGAAGGTCAGGTTTCGAAGACTCGTCTATCCGATCGTATGCAAAAACAAATTACTGCCGAGCAAGGCCGTCGCGGAAAAGGAGAACTCATGCGCAAGGTCAAATTCGAAAAGCGCAAAATCAAAAACGCCAATCAAAAGCCCTGGAGAAAAGGCGATCTCGAGTGATCGCTTTATTTCCCTAGCGAAAACGTGAACCGAGACGTCTCGCGGCACCTGCCCAACAAGATAAGGTGGATCGAGGCCTCCGGACTCGGTTTTCGATTTGGCGGCTAAATCCTTACTAAGCTTAAGCAGTAGTTTGAGGTTCACATATCGAAGAGCTTGTAATCAAAGTCGAAGCGCAGAAGGATAGGATGCACATTTTACCCCTCCTCGAATTGAAATTATTATGATACCTCGACTTCTATTTTCTCTCTCATCGTTTCTCCTTCTTTCTCTTTTGGCCTTGGGTCATGGATTGGCTCCGCAACCGCCGAAAGACGAGGCCCGCAAGATTACGTTTCCCGACACCGAGGAATATTTGACGCTCGTCTTCGATCCGCACACGCATTCCGTGTATTCCGATGGCCATGTTTGGCCGAAGATACGCGTTGGCGAGGCGGTGCGTGACGGATTGGATGCCATGGCGATAACCGAACATCTGGAGTACCAACCGCACATTGAGGATTTACCGCACAAGGATCGCAATCGCTCTTTCGAAGAAGCAGCGGGTGCAGCTCGGTACTCGGAAGTGCTCATTATCCCTGGAGCTGAAATCACTCGTAAGGCGCCAGCAAGCCACATGAACGCGATCTTCATTAAGGACGCCAACAAGCTCTACCATGTACCTGATTCTGCTGAATTGGGCAGCGCGACCGATTTTCGAAATGCAGCCAGAGAATGGCCTGCTCAGAACGCGGTGGACGCCGCCAACAAGCAAGGTGCTTTAATCTTTTGGAATCACTCTTGGTGGGCCTCTGATTTCCCTAACGGAATACCGATCGTTTCCGAATTCCACCAAAAGAATATCGAAAAAGGATTGCTGCACGGAATCGAGATCGCCAATGGAAAGAACTATTCGGAAGACGCCTTTCAAATCGCTCTAGACAACAATCTCACCTTGTTCGGAGCATCGGATGTACATGATCTTATTGATTGGGATTACGAGCCGCACAAGGGGGGGCACCGACCCGTTACATTGGTCTTTGCCAAAGAGCGATCGGCCGACTCGATGAAAGAAGCCCTATTCGATCGGCGAACGGTTGTATGGTTCAAGAACTACCTTATGGGCCGCGAGACTCACCTGCAGCCGCTTTTGGAAGCATCCCTCACGTTCAGCGATGCTGCCTATCAAGACGCTGAAATATTAAGCGTAACGATTCATAACCATTCCGATGCCGACTTTCATTTGCGCAATCTCAGTCCTTACAATCTGCATCGGCACGCCGCGACTTTCACCATACCTCAGCATAGCTCCGAGCGGCTGATGATTCGAACCGGCACGGCCGTAGGCTCCATCACGATGGAGTTCGAGGTTCTAAATGCCTTCGTCGCCCCTAACAAAACAGCACGCATAGAGCTTTCGGCTGAAGTCGAATAGGAGCTCTATCTTCCCAGCAAAAACGCGAGCCGAGACGTCTCGCGCCACCTTCCTATAAAAATAAGGTGGATCGAGGCCTCCGGACTCGGTTTTATTAACGCTTATTCCCTCCGAGTAAATACCTCGAAGCTCTTGACGGTCGTAGCCCCTTGCGGGCGAAGACTGTTGTCGCAGATCCTGAGTCTGTCGAAGGGCTTCGTTGCTAATATAGGTAACGACCGACCTCCGGGCGGTAACTGAACGATGCAATCGATCAGCTTCATCAACAAGAATGACCGTTCGGAGATCGGCCGCTACCTTTTGATTACCTGCTAAGCCTAAGCGCTAGTCGAATGAGAACGGAAGTTAGCAGC
>JBNMOQ010000121.1:0-14537 GCA_051275055.1 Candidatus Pelagisphaera sp. | reverse complement strand
TCCAAGGGAGCATTGGTTTCGCTGATTCGACAAATAGCAATCGACTACTCGCCGAATGTTAGGGCCAATGTTTTGTGTCCGGGACCGGTTGATACGCCGATGTTGAGAGACTCGGCCGAGGCGTTTCCAAATCCATCTAAAGCAATCTCGAATGTTGCAGATCGAACTCCAATGAAACGTTTGGGAACTCCTGAAGATATAGCAAAGGCAGCTTTGTTTCTAGCGTGTGATGATTCTTCGTGGATAGATGGCACGGCTATCAATATCGATGGTGGAGTGATGGTTGGGTAATGGTTGGGTAATGGCATGACGAGTGCGTTATGCCGGGTTACCGCTAAGCCTAAACGCTTGGGCCAATTGCAGAATCCACGCCGAATTCTCGACGTAGCTACCTCGACACGTCGAGGTGGTTTTAGACGACGTTATCGATTTCCGCTGATCGCGAAACTCTTCGCTTCTTCATCACCGGATTCTTCGATCCATTTTTGCAAGTAGGCCTGGTGCGAATACAGGATGTCTTGGTATTCGGGATGCGTCGCGAGATTGGTCAATTCGCCGGGGTCCTTTTTGAGATCCACTAAGGATTCGCGCTGGTCGCCTTCTATGTAGACGCAATATTTATAGCGGTCGCTGCGGACCATTCGGCCGATGTTGTTCTCTGATACGACAAATTTGCGATGTTCTTTGGTTTGTCGTCCTTCGGCGATTGGACGAAGGCTGCGACCGATGAGATGGTTGGGGGCCGCGATACCTGCGTAGTCGCAGAGAGTTGGGAGGATGTCTAGCCCGGTGGAGATTAAGTGAGTGTCATTGACGACTCCGGCGGGAATGGATCCGTTTTGCCGCATGAGAAAAGGCACGCCGGAGGATTCTTCGTAGAAATGGTTTTTCGATGCGAGGCCGTGAGAGGCGTCCATGTCGCCGTGATCTGCGGTGAACAATACAATGGTGTTTTCGTCCAGGCCATTGAGTTTTAGAGCGTCGAGGATTTTGGCGATGTGTCCGTCTACTCGCTCGGTGAGGCGACAGTAGATCCATCGATAATAGCGCCACTGGAGTTCGTCGTATTCCTTGCGAATGATCTTGGCTGGAGTTACGGCGTTGATCTTTAGGCTGCTTTCGATGGCAATGGGTTCTCCTGTCTGGATATTGTGATTCGCTGGTAGCGGCGGCAACTGGTCTAGTGGTAATTGAGTTGCCTGCTTGTAGAGTTCGTCGACGAGAGGAAGTCTTTGGGGGAAATATTTGTAGGCATTGAAGGCGAAACAAATATCGTGAGGATTGATGAACGAAGCCACTACGAAAAATGGATTCTCACGGGGCGTCTCAATGAACTCGATACAGGCTGCTGGCAGCTCTTCGCGCTGATTTTTGAAGAATTTGTCGTAGCCTGCTGTCCGAGGCTCGAGGGAAGGCGACAGATGAGTTTTACCTCCGTAGAAAGTGTCGTATCCGGCCCGCTTCATCAGTTTGCCGAGGGAGTTCTCGTCAACGTGTTCGGGGATGTCGGCCTTCATCCCATTGTTGAATACTCCCAGACGTCCAGGCATCATGCCGGTTGCCATGGCGACGCGACTGGGCATGCAGACGGGGTTCGCGACGTAGGCCTTGGTGAAGCGAACGCCTTGATTGGCCAGGGAATCCAAGGCTGGCGTTTCGAGGTGCGGGTTTCCGGCAGCGCTCATCATGCCCGCGTGATGCTGGTCGGTGATGATGAAAACGATGTTTGGTCGTTCGTTTGCCGCGAATGAATGAGGTAGGCAGCTCGCGAATAGGAAGGCGCCTGCGGAAAGTATGGCTTGGGTGAATTTCATGGGAAGTCCGTACATTGTGGAAGGAGCGTTAGCGCGCAAGCTTGAGAATGCGGTTATTCCAGCTGTCGCAAATGTAGATCGTCCCATCGGGCCTGACCCAAACGCCATGGGGGCGATTTAGTGGGGTACCATCGGGACCGTGATCTAAAATCGTTAGAAGTGTCTTGGCGATAGGATCGTAACGTTTTATCAAATGGTTCTCAGCATCGGCAATGATAACGCTGTTATCAATATCGATACAGATGTGCTTCGGTCCGTTTAGTCCGGCTTGGAGCGCGGGGCCATCGGCTGCGTGCGGTTTACCGTTCCCTGCCACACTATAGATTCGTCCATCGGCGCGGACTACGCGCAGGGCGTGACCGCGACGCGAGAGGATATAGAGATTTCCTAGAGAATCCTCTGCAACTCCTCGGGGATCGAGTAGCGGACTTTCCTTGGCGAGAGTGCCCGGTTTTGGTATTTCCGACGTTCCATTTCCGGCCGCAGTGTGGATGATTCCGCTATCTAGATCGATGAATCGAACGCGGAAGTTTTTGATGTCGGCAATGTAGAGCCGTTTGTCGTCAGGACTGAGGCTAATGGAGATGGGATCCGCCAACTGAGCTTGTATTGCAGGTATGTCGTCGCCATTGTATCCAGCTTCTCCTGTGCCGCAAACGATTGTTACTTTGCCGGTTCTTTCGTTTAGCTTACGGATAAGATTGGCTCGCGTATCGGAAATGAAGATATGTCCATCGCGCGTTCGGGCGAGATTGTGCATTCCATTAAATTTTGTATCCTTGGCTAATTGTTGAAGCCCTGATGATTTTGAATATTTCCAGAGCCGCCCACCCAAGTATTCGGCAATCAACATATTGTTGTCATTGTCGAATGCTACTCCGAATGGATTCTTAAGCCCCGAGTCGGACCCTAGAATCTCAATCGGTTCTTGTGCCGAGCAGGACAGCGCGTATCCAAGCGATAGAAAGTAGACGAGTAGATCGGAAAGACGCATTGAGAGAATGTATGGCTACTAGCCGTGCGAGGGAAGGAAAATTGAGCTTTGCTCGTAAAGTGTATAGAGTTGCAATATGGGTTTGGCCTCAATAACCCCGTAAAGGATGAAAAGAACGATTCTGATTTCCGCGTTCCTGTTTTGGTGTCTAGGTGCAGCAAATGTTCAAGGACAGGGAAATTCCAATAAGTCGGAGAAACCCGCCCCGACTCTTTCCGATGTTGCGTATGGCTCCCATGAACGCCATGTATTCGACCTTTGGCTAACGAAGGCGAAAGGAGGAGAGCCAACTCCATTGGTGGTTTATATTCACGGCGGAGGATTTCGTAATGGAAATAAGAATACGATTCAAGCAAAGTCGATTGAGCAATTTCAGGCGGCAGGATTTTCTGTGGCGGCTATTCACTATCGTCTATCGGACTCCGGTCCTTATCCGATAATGATGGAGGATGCAGCACGTTGCTTGCAGACGATTCGCAGTCGGGCTGGGGAATGGAATTTGGATACGAATCGGATTGCATGTTATGGCGGATCTGCCGGTGCGGGGATTTCACTCTGGCTAGGATTTCATGATGATTTGGCGGATCCGAAAAGCATGGATCCGATTGCTCGGGAATCAACGCGTATCACTGCTGTGGCTACGCTAGTCGGGCAATCGACTTATGATTTGCGTACTTTTCGTAAATGGTTTGGGATTCCAGACTTGAAAAACCACGAGGCGCTTTACCCTTTTTACGGTGTGAAGGACGAATCGGATTGGGAAACGCGTCGCGTAAAGAAACTGATGAAGGATGCCTCTGCGATCACGCATTTAACTAAGGACGATGTACCGGTGTTTATGGCTTATGGGCGTGGCGATGTTCCGGTGACAATAGAGACTTCTCAAGGCGTTTGGGTCCACCATGTTAGGCTTGGGCTTAAACTCAAAGAAGCGATGACCAAAATAGGCCTGGAGTGCAATGTGCTGTCGCCCGATCATCCGGAAAACCAATACGGAAGCGTAGAGGCATTTTTGATCGCGAAGCTTTTGGAGTGACGGGTACTGAGTTTTGACTAGAGGCTATAGAGGGGTGTCGCTGTAGGAGCGGATTTACCCCGCGATCCTCTAGGTTTACGTATGATAGAACACTGGGAATCGCGGGGTAAACCCGCTCCTACAGGTTGGATACAATTATCAATCAGTCTTAAACTGAACCCAAGTCTAATGCTTGATTGTGTACGGTCCTAGTGCAGGTGCAGTTTCGTACCAATTGTCGGGGCGGTCGGCTAGTTTCTTGCTATAGGCACGGACCATTGCGGCTTCCCAGAAGGCGGGGATCTCGTCGGGCTCTACAATGCGTCCTTTGTCATCGATCCGATCCATCCAGGAATCAAGTTCAGCAGTGAGGCGTTTCTTGATTTTCGCATGTTTAGGGGAATCGATGAGATTGTTGATTTCCCAGGGATCGTTTTGGAGATCGTACAATTCTTCTCGGGAACGACTTGGAGCCATTAGGGCTGCAGGAGGACCGGAGAGTTTCCCTTCGGAATGCAGGTGACGCATAATTCCGATAATTGGATAGGAGGCTTCTTTGTAGCGATTGATTTGGAGAAATGGTTTTTCGGGATATTTGTTGCGCAGGTAGCGATAGCGTTTGTCGCGAACGGTACGGATCATTAGAACGGTTTCGTCGCCTCGGTCACGTCCGCCAAAGACGTATTTGTGTTTGGTTTCGGTTTGGTCGCCTAGGAAAACGCGGCCTTCCATTTTCGACGGCTTTTGCAATCCAGCGAATGTAAGCGTCGTGGCGGACAGGTCGATGGATTGTACGAGTTGTTTGTCGACAGACCCGCGCTTGTAGTTGGAAGGGGCAGGGAGATCGGGGTTGCCTTCGGGCCAGTAGATGATGAGTGGAATGCTGAGTCCGGAATCATAGACCCATTGTTTGGAGCGTGGCATTGCGCGGCCGTGGTCGCCCATGAAGACGACGATCGTGTTTTTGTCGAGGCCATCGCGAACCAGTAATTCGCGAATGAAAGCAACTTTCTTGTCGACTGACATTACTGTATTCAGGTACTGGGCCCAAACACCTCGAGTAACTGCGTGATCTGGATAGTATGGCGGGATTTCGACTTTAGCAGGGTCGGCTAGAATTTCGTGATCAATTTCCTTGTGAGCATTGTTCCAGGCTCCTCCGCGATGGGTTTCCGAGAAATTGATTTGCGCGTAGAAGGGTTGATTGTCTTTAAGATCGTCCCAGTTGTCCGTGTCGTAAGGGGTTAGTTTTGAGTCGACGGGGCTCTCGTATGTGAAGTTCCAGTCGGTTTTTCCGGTGCCTTTGAAGAATTTCGCTAACTCCGGGTCAGGAGTGAGTTGTTTGATATTGGCTGTTGTGTAACCTTCTGGGCGTAACCAATCGGTTAATACTCTCACGCCATCGGGGAGCGGAAAATGGTCATCGCGATGCGAACGGTGATTGTGGGCGCCAATAGACATGGCGTACATGCCTGTCATGAAAGAGGATCGACTCGTTGAGCAAACGCCAGTGACCGTGTAGGCGTGTTGGTAGCGAATACCGGTCGCGGCGAGTTTGTCCAAGGCGGGAGTCGTTACTTCGGTCGTTCCGTAGCAGGCGAGTTCCGGGCCCATGTCTTCGGCGATAATCCAAAGAATATTGGGTTTCTCAGCCTGAGTGAAAACGAGAGTACTGAGAGTTAAAGTAGCGGCTGTCAGGAGGGGTTTAAAGGGGGCGTTAAGCATTGTTTGAAAGGTGGACCTCGTATGGTTGAGGTCAATGGTGGAATGGAGTCATCGGCCTGTCGCCTAGGAGTCTCGCTTCGCTCATCAATAAGGACCACCGACAAGTAGGAGGAGTAAGGTTTTTTGCTTTGATAATCATCAGTGTAAATCAGTGTCCGCAGTGGTTCTTTCCTTTTTCTTACTATCGAGTTCTTAACCACTGATGACACTGATGATGTTAGGCTTAATGGGTTTTTTGGATCCTAATTCTTTGTGTCTTTTCGTGCATCTTTGTGGCTAATACTTCTTCGATCTGCTCGGCCCGTCCACCGCCTTTGAAGGGTAGACTGTTCGAACCCTACCTTTTGGGCTTCAAACCTTTTTGGCGACGGAGGAGCCATCCCTATTTGTCTCGGCTCGCCGAGACATTCTAGCGAAGCGATGACTTTTTTTTGAATAGTCATCGGCCTTCGGCCTAGGAGTCTCGCCTCGCGAGACATTAAGGACTCCTGACGAGTCAGGAGAGTAAGGTTTTTGAATCGGTCTTTATCTGAGCAATCTGCGGGCAGTTTTTCTATTCTCTTCGGGCTCGGCCTTTTCGGTTATTGGCGCTGGCTTTTGGAAGGCTGTTCGGTACACTTCGTTCTATGACGAAAAGATCTACCCCGATTTCGTGTGGCGATTGTGGTCCTGTATCCCGCCGCGATTTTATTAGAACGTCTTCGGCAGTCGCCGCTTCTACCGTTCTGCCTTTGGGTGGCTTGGCTGATTTGTCGGCTGCTGTGAAATCAAAAACTCCAGAGGCGGAGACTTTGGTTAAAACATTCTACGACAGTTTGAACGAAGCGCAGCGTAGCAAAATGTGTTTCGATTTCGATCACAAGCTGCGGTTCGAAATCGAGAATAATTGGTTCATCGTGAAGGATCAGCGTGTTTCCAAATCGTATACCAAGGATCAGCAGGCGATGATTCTCGAAATCTTTATGAAGATGCATAGCGAGGAATATGCCGACAAAGTACTGAAGCAGGTAGAGAGTGACAGCGGTCGTGGCGGTTTTGGAGATTGCTCGGTAGCTCTGTTTGGAGAACCAAATACAGGGAAGTTCGAATTCGTCCTGACGGGTCGCCATACGACTCGGCGTTGCGATGGGGATTCGGTAAAGGGCACTGCGTTTGGTGGGCCAATTTTCTATGGTCATGCGGCTCAGTCGTTCGACGAGAAACCGCATCACCCTGGCAATGTTTATTGGTTTCAGGCAAAGCGGGCTAACGAGGTCTATCAGATGATGGATGGTAAGCAGCGTAAATCGGCGTTGCTCGATTGGTCGCGGGACGAGGACGGAAAGAACACTGTGAAACTAACTGGAAAAACGAGCGGTTTACCAGGCATCCCGATGACTGAGCTTTCGTCCGATCAAAAAGGCGAAGTGCGCAATGTCCTCGATGATTTGCTTTTACCGTTTCGTAAAGAAGACCGAGTAGAGTCACTGAAGTTAATCGAAAAGAGTGGTTTCGACAATCTGCACTTATCGTTTTACAAGAGTGAAGACGTAGGAAATGACGGCGTTTGGGATGTTTTTCAAATAGAAGGACCAAATATGCTTTGGTATTTCCGTGGGGATCCTCATGTACATACTTGGGTGCACATCAAGGACCACGTTTAAATTGGCCCGGGATGATTGCTAGGTTGATTGGTATTCTTGGTGTCTTGCTGATTGGCGACGCCTTCGGACAAACGTTTAAGAAATTGGATACGGGGAGTCGTGGCGATACGATGATCCAGGCCTTTCTCGATGGGCAGGCTTCGCGTCTTCACGATTCCTATTTGGAAGGTATCCAGTCGAAAGAGGATTGGTTGGATCAAAGACCGGTTTTCGAGGAGGAATACCTTTACATGCTTGGGCTTTCGCCAATGCCTGAGAAAACGCCGCTAGAGGCGACCGTGACCGGTACCTTGAAAGGGGATGGCTTCGAGGTTGAAATGATCCATTTTCAAAGCAGCCCTGGGTTGTATGTTACGGGGAATTTGTATCGGCCTGCTTCGGTAAGGCCCGATGAAAAACTCCCTACGATTTTGTATGTTTGCGGTCACGCGATGCGCGGTAGAAATGGCAATAAGACTGCTTATCAGTCGAATGGAATCTGGTTTGCTCGGCATGGTTATGTTTGTTTAGTGATCGATACGGTTCAGCGAGGCGAAATCAAAGGAGTGCATCATGGCACTTATAGCCACAATCGCTGGTGGTGGCATTCGCGAGGCTATACCTCTGCTGGAGTGGAATGCTGGAACGGTATTCGTGGTATCGATTATTTGACTACTCGAGGCGATGTCGATGCTGAACGAATAGGCGTAACAGGGATAAGCGGTGGTGGAGCGGTGAGCTTTTGGTTGGCTGCTGCAGATAAACGAGTGAAAGTTGCCGTTCCGATTAGCGGAATGGCTGATCTTCCGTCTTACCTTTCGGATCAGGTGATCAATGAACATTGCGACTGCATGTTTATGCACAACACCTATGAATGGCCTTGGGGGCGAATCGGAGCATTGGTGGCCCCTCGTCCTTTGTTGTTCGTCAATAGCGATCAAGATCCGATATTTCCCATGAATGCAAATGAGCGCGTTATCAATCGGTTGGAGTCGTTCTACAGCTTGTTCGGCGCGGGCGATCGAGTGGATAGTGTAGTGAGTATCGGAGGACATGCTTATCGTGAAGATATTCGCAAAGCGACTTACCGGTTCATGAATATCCACTTGAAGAATGATTTGAGTTTGGTGGACGATAGCGAAGTGGATTTGGTAACCGGAAATCGAGGCGAGGAGGTTCATCCGATCGACCCGGAAAGGCTTCGCGTTTTTCCAAAAAATTCTGATTTGCCGAAAGATGCAGTGAATTCAATTATCGATCGGCATTTCGTGCCAATGGCTGACCTCGCTACGCCGCAAGCGGGAGAGTATTCACAGTGGAAAGAGAACTTGCTGAATAAGTTGAGAGAGGTGGCTTTTCGAGGGTTTCCTAGGCGAATTCCAGTCGCTACTCTGAAGCATACCGCTTCAGATGGATCTTTATTGCTAGAAACGGAAACCGGAATCGACGTTCGACTAAAGCGTTCTCAGAAATCCGACTCCAGAGAACGGATACTACTGGTTGTGAGTATCGGCGATCCGGAGGATGTCCTCCAGCGATTCGCAAAGGAGACGGACGAGGTTTACGTAATCGATCCAAGAGGCGTTGGCGAAACTTCATGGACTGTTAGGAATCCGCCTAATTTTGTGGCTCGATCCCACGCGCTTCTTGGCCGGACGGTGGACGATGGCCGGATTTGGGATATCGCTGCAATAGCGCGTTTTTTGATAGATCAATACGATGGGAAAGTGCCTTTACATATTGTTGGCGAAGGAGCAGGGGCGGTCTTGGGCGCTTACGCGATGCTTCTTGAGTCCGAGATAACTGGGGCAATTTTAGATCGTCCGCAATTGAGTCACATGGATGAATCCAGCCCAGCCTTGTTGAATGTTCTTCGTGTTTGCGATGTACCGGATGCGTTTGGCGCTTTGGCTCCCCGAGTGTTGAGGATTAGCGGATTGAATGTGGAGGCTGAACAGAAGGTAATTCAAATTTACAAAGCATCCGGAGTATCCGGAAAGTTGATTCAATTTTAAAGGAGCCAAGGAAGCCTCGAGTACGCGCTAATACATCATCTTGAAAGTTTCATGCATACAGATCATTGAAGCGACCTTTGAAAACCTGATAACCACTGAGAACACTGATATTATAGAATTGAGCCTGATCATCAGTGTCCTCAGTGGTTTAATGAATTTTCCAGTTTCATAAAGGAATCTCTACTATCCACTTAAGGTTATGATTGTTAGTGCGTTACTCCCAACAAATCGAAGATTCGTAAGATCACTAAAAGTGAACTTATGGAATGTATTGATTTTTTGCCCACGAAGAGCACTAAGAATCACGAAGGCCCTTTGTTCAGAAGGAAAAACTTAGTGATCTTCGTGCCCTTCGTGGGCGATATCTTCATCTTTTATGAAACGTTTGGGTGAATTCTTAGCTGTGGTTTTCACAGGTCGCTCTTTGATTCAATGGATATCAACGTAATTTGTAAAACGACGCGCTAAGCTTTGCCTGGATCTATCTTTTTAGTGCAATCGATCGTCAGCCAACTGATCGCTGTAATCATGTATAGAATCGCTACCATTACGAACATGGGGAAATAGTTGGTATCGGTTTGCGAGACGTTATCGATAATTTGAACGGTAGTGTACTTGTCCAAAAGGGGGCCGACCAGAAAAAGCGGGACCAGAAGCGCTCCAAAGTTGCCAGAGGCATTGACCATGCTGAATACGGTTGCCGAATGACGTCCTCCTATATCCGAGCAGGTTCCCCAAACTGTTGGCTGAGACCAATCGCTGAAAAACTTCACCACGAAAAGACCGATGGCCAAAGGAAGGATACTCGTTTGAGCAATAGCGAAGAATAGGCAAATGGTAGCGATTGCTTTTCCGGTGAATCCCATGATTCGCCTAGCCCATTTGCGATTGCCGGTAGTTTTGATTAAATAGTCATTGAGAAAGCCGCCTACGAGTCCGCCAAGCGCTCCACCGAAAAGAGGAAAACTTGCGTAGATCCCCATCTCGGCAATCGATATGTTTTTGGAGAGAAAGTAACTGCCTAAGACGGTAGTGTAAACGATGTCGGCTCCCGCGTTAGAAAGTTGCGCGAAGATCATGATGGAGAGTGCACGATTCTTGAGCGCCTGTTTGAAGCTGATCACTTTCCCTTGAGATTTCTGAGCCAGGTTCTCTTTTTGAAAAAGCTCCTTTTCGGCTTCGTTTACACGGTGATCGCTTTCGGGATTGTTTCGGTAGAGAAGGACAAATATGACTGCTAGGACCAAGCCGATCAAGGCCATGATGATGAGAGCCTCTTTCCAATGAAAGCCAAAATAGCCCATCAATATAGTGGCCATAATGATTGGGGCGAGAGCGCCTCCGGCACGACCGGCAAAACTCGCGACAAATCCCTGCATGCTGGTACGAGTTTCGGGAGGAAACCAATTTTGGGAAACGTTATTTAGGCTTGGATAGGCTCCAGCTTGGGTAGCTCCAAAAATGGCCCGAGAAACGCAAAACGCTAAAAACGTACCGCCTGTAGCGAAAAGAATTAGACTGAGTGACCAGCCTGCGATGAGTGACCCGAGAAAAAAACGGGCTCCGAAAAAATCGCAGATTATGCCTGCGGGTACCTGGCCGAACGCGTAAGTGAAGCTGAAGAAACTGAAAATCTGCTCTAGTTCTGTATTCGTATATCCGTATTCACGTGCGAGCTCAGGTCGAATGATGTTCCATGTGTAACGGTGCAGATAAAGGACCAGCGACGTCATCGAGGCGAGAACCAGTACCAGTCGGTGAATTCTTGTCGGGTTTATTCCGTGTCTTTCGAGTGGAGGGCTTTCTGATCCAGGGTGCATGGGGTAGGGGTAATGAAGTGGAGGAAGTTTGGATAATCGTCGGAGATAGGAGCTTTGGCAATAGAGAAGGTGCGTTAAGGTTGGGTACGAGATACGACTAATTCTGTCAGTTGCTGCATAGGGAAATGGTAGGGTTTGTTGTCCCAACGAACCGTGGAGTTGAATTAGGTTGTGTGCGGGTGTTTGGGGACAAACAGTCCTAGCAAGCGATGCCATTATCCGCACCCTATCGGAGGTTCTCTTTATGAAGTATTGCAGTAAGAGCAGTGATTGCTCCAGGATGATTGGATGAGCAAGAAACCCCTGATTTCGCTTCTCGTTTGTATCCTATTCGGAACGACGTATTTGTTGCCTATTGGATTGGTTGCTCGTGCTTTGGGAGGAACTCCCATCGAATGGTGGACGCCGGAATCGAAGCTCGATCGAGTAGCGTTTGCAAAAACAGCCATGGGGAGTTCGCCAAAAGAGTGGATGCAATACGAGAAATCGGTTGCTGAGTGGAAAACGAAAACGGCATCGGATGGACGTAAGAAAGCGGGCAAAAAGCCGCAGTGGACGGGGACGCCAGAATCGGCTGTGCTTGAGAGTATTTATGCTCCGGGTAAACCGGGAAGCATGTTCGCAAAGCACTTTGAGTCGATAGCAGGATTTGGGATTCGTGGAGCGATATGGTATCAAGGCGAGCGAAATTCCAAAGCGGGCGTAGATGCTTCGAAGGCCTATCGCGGTTTGTTGGCAAATATGATCACTAGCTGGCGAGAGGAGTGGGGTCAGGGCGACTTTCCGTTTATTGCGGTTCAGCTTCCAATGTATTCGAAAGGGGGCGAAGGTTGGGCGATCATTCAAGATGCCCAGGCGGCTGCGGTAGGAGATGTACCGAATGCAGCGTATATCGATATCCGCGATCAACCCGATGATGGACTCCATCCGAAGAATAAAAAACCAGTAGGGGAACGCTTGGCGGACCTGGCGATTGAGCAATTTTAATTGTTCGTTTTAAAAGCCTTCCGCAACTGACGCTGTTAGTGTAGTACCTGAATACATGCCCCAATCTCTAAGAATGTCGTTTTCAGGTCCTTTGAATTTAGTCGCTTTGGCACTATGCGCGATACCGTTTTTAACTGCAATTTCTACTGTAGTTGGCGCAAACGACTCAGCTGAGCCAAACATCGTTCTCATTCTCGTCGACGATCTCGGATTTTCGGATCTTGGGTGTTATGGAGGCGAAATTGAAACGCCGAACATCGATCGGCTTGCTCGAAATGGAATGAGAATGACGCAGCTCTATAATTCAGCTCGGTGCTGTCCGACGAGGGCATCCCTGATGACTGGATTGTATCCTCATCAGACGGGAGTTGGCTTCATGACCGCGGATAACGGCAAGCCCGGCTATCGTGGTTTTCTAAATAATCGTTGCGTTACGACTGCATCGCTCTTGCAAACGGCAGGCTACAAGACGTATTTGGCAGGAAAATGGCATTTGCGAGGTGCGGGTAATTTGGAATGTACGCCAACCAATCGCGGATTCGATGAATTTTACGGTCCCTTTCGCGACTATGCTAGTTTCTATCGCGAGGATATATACTATCGGCTTCCGGAAGGGCGTGAGCCAATTGAACAAAGCTCGGAATCGTTCTACGCCACTGACGCGATAACCGACTACGCTTTGCATTTTTTAGATGATGCCCGGGAAAGCGCGAAACCGTATTATCTCTACCTGTCGTACAATGCTCCTCACTTCCCGCTGCAAGCGCCAGTTGAGTTAATCGACAAGTACGCGGAGGTGTATGAGAAAGGTTGGGACGCTATTCGGGAAGAGCGATTTGCGAAGATGATCGCTTCAGGGCTGATTCCCGAAAAATTTGATTTGTCGGAACGAGGCTTGGTTCCCGAGGTTCCAAATCGCAATAAGGATTCTAAATACTTTGGCCAGCAAATCCCCGCATGGGATTCGTTGGATCAGGATCGCCAGAAGGATTTGGCTAGGAGAATGGCGACCTTTGCCGCGATGATCGAGATTGTAGATCGAAATGTAGGCAGAGTTATTGAGGACCTGAAGGCCAACGGAGAATTGGATAATACCTGCATCTTTTTTCTCTCTGATAATGGTGCCTGTGCAGAATGGGACCCTTATGGTTTTGATGATGATCCGTATCCAAATAACAGACTTTACAAGGGAGAGGAGTTAAAGGAGATCGGTCAAAAGGGGACTTTCCATAGTTATGGAACTGCTTGGGCTAATGCGTCGAATACGCCGTTTTCGTCGTATAAGCATTATACCTACGAAGGAGGAATCTCCTCGCCAGCGATCGTCCACTTTCCGTCTGCAATCAAAACAACCGGTTCGATTAACCGAGAACCTCGACACGTGATGGATGTTGCGGCGACCATTCTGGATCTGGCGGATGCGCAGTATCCCAAAAAATGGAAGGGAGAGGAGCTTTATCCAATCGAAGGGGAGAGTTTGTTGCCGCTAATCGAGGGAAGGACGACCTCTTCCAGGCCCCTATATTTCGAGCACGAAGGAAACCGTGGCGTTCGCGATGGAAAATGGAAATTACTTTGGACTAATTACGAGAAACAGTGGGAGCTCTATGATATCAAAAAAGATCGTACGGAAACTCGTGATTTGGCAACGTTGCATCCTAGCAGGGTCGCGAAACTGAGTAAGCAATGGCATGCATGGGCTGAGCGTTGTTTGGTTGAAAAGGAAAAGATCGTTATTCCGTCAAAGGGAATGCCTACAATCTATTACAATCGGAAACAGTAGACTGATTCTAGAGTTAGGATGTGGAGAGTTATTTAGCCGCAAAGAGGTACGAAGATGCACAAAGATAGTTATAAATAAGGTTTCGGAAATTTATCACTAGAAAATCATCAGTGTAAACAAGTGTCCTCAGTGTTTATGTTTTTGGCATAAAGATGGAGAATATTAAACCACTGAGCAACTGATGAACACTGATCTGTTAGGCTTCGATGAGATTTAAAGAACCTAAGTAGACCTAATTTATCGTGCTTCTTTGTGGCCAATTTTTTTCGGCTCATTTAGCAATCGAGCCTTACCTCGATTATCCAATCAAGGAGAAAGCCTTCTTCAAGGATTTCACGGTCGCTTTACAGGCAGGGGCATCATCCAGATCGCGGAGCGGCTGATTGAAGGGTTCCGCTCGCACGGGTCCATCGTAGCCAATTTTGGCCAAGGCATCGAGAAAGCCTTTTACTTCGATAACGCCAGTCGCAAGCGGTAGCTCTCGTCGGTTGTCCATTTGCTGCTGCTTCTCTACGCCTTTTGGAGCGTCGTTGAGATCCACAAGCACAATATCGCTATTCTTCAATCCTTCGATGTCGGCAACCGTGTCCCCCGCTTGCCACCAATGCCAGCTATCCAAGACGATTCCTACGTTACCGGTTCCAATTGAGTTCGCCAGTTCCAGGACTTCCGCCATTGTATGCACAAATGGATACTTCATTGAGACCATCAGAGTTGTCGTACCGACATATTCCATACCGAACCTCAATCCTTGATCGCCCA
>JBNMOQ010000120.1:0-14566 GCA_051275055.1 Candidatus Pelagisphaera sp. | reverse complement strand
AGCGATCTTGGGGCAGGTGTTGAAAATGTGGCTCTGGCTCACTTAATGGGAGTTGTCGCGGGGGTTGGTTTTTGGGTGGTTAAGGGACGGATGAGTAAATCGGTTTCCGGTGCTGGTCCATGTAGGGACTTCGCTTGCGGCGACCGCAGAGGTTGCGAAAATCCGATATACGCGGTCGGCGCAAGCGAAGGCCCTACAAAATAGCCGGGCACTTTTGAAATCGATTGATGGCCTCTACAGCAGTTTAAGCACGTTTTCTGGCGGGCGACCAATTACGGCTCGGGAGCCTTTAACGATGATTGGGCGTTCGATGAGATTGGGGTTGTCGGCGAGAATCCGAAACCAATCTTCGGCGGATCGATCGTCGTCGAGGGAAAGGCCAAGGTCTTTGAAAACCATTTCTTTAGATCGAATAATCGCGCTGGGGGCGACGTTTAGCTTTTTGCAAATGTCGGCGAGTTCGAGGGAGCTGGGAGGCGTTTTGAGGTATTCGACGATTGTGGGCTGGATCTCTTTATCCCGGAGAATTCCGAGAGAGCAGCGGCTTTTACTGCATCGTGAGTTGTGGTAGATCGTTATCTGCGACATGGGCAGTCATGTTGGCGATCGTGCAGAAGCTGTCCATTTGTTTCGATGATTCGCTGGACAGGCCAAGATCTTTGCGCTTCAAGATTGTGCTCCGTTTATTTCAGGGTCGAATCTGGCCCTCTATTGGCGGGATTTCACAATAACAATTAGAACGTTTCAGCGCTAAGTAAAATGCCAGTCGCAACACCAAAGCAATACGAAGCCATGCTAGACGCCGCTCAAAAAGGCGGCTATGCATATCCAG
This sequence comes from Candidatus Pelagisphaera sp., assembly GCA_051275055.1. Classification (GTDB taxonomy): domain Bacteria; phylum Verrucomicrobiota; class Verrucomicrobiia; order Opitutales; family Opitutaceae; genus Pelagisphaera. Next base: position 13,734 of record JBNMOQ010000120.1, on the reverse strand, counting down.
CGGTTAACGTCACGTCTATCGTGACCATTAATGCAGCTCTAAAGGCCTTCGCTGATGCGAAGACCGATGGCATCATCCAAGTTTCAACTGGAGGCGGACAATTCGCTTCTGGTCTCAATGTGGCGGACGCAGCTTTTGGCGCGATCGTTTTGGCCGAGGCAACTCACCTATTGGCTGAGAAGTACGACGTTTTGGTCGCTCTTCACACTGATCACTGCCATCCGGCGAAGGTTGACGGTTTTCTCCGCCCGCTTCTCGAAGCGTCGCGCAAGCGGATTGCTGAAGGCAAGGGACCATTGTTCCAGTCCCACATGTTCGACGGTTCAGTTGTCGAGCTGAAGGAGAATCTCACGATTTCCAAGGAACTCCTCAAGGAGTGCGCGGAGCTCGATATTATCCTCGAAGTCGAAGCTGGCTGCGTAGGTGGCGAAGAAGATGGTCACGATACATCGGGGCTTCCTGCTGAAAAGCTTTACACGTCTCCTGAAGACATGCTCGAAGTTTACGAAGCGCTTCAGCCAATTGGCCGCTTCCTTTTCGCAGCGACTTTCGGAAACGTTCACGGCGCATACAAGCCAGGTTCGGTTAAGCTAACTCCGACCATCCTTCGCGACGGTCAGAAGGCAGTTACCGACAAGCATGGCGCGGAAGCGGAAATGGATCTCGTTTTCCATGGCGGTTCCGGTTCGGAGCTTGCTGATATTCGCGAAACGCTCGACTACGGAGTGGTTAAGATGAACATCGATACCGATACTCAGTACGCGTTCACTCGCCCAGTTGTAACGCACATCTGCGAGAACATTGAAGGCGTGCTCAAGATCGACGGCGAAGTAGGCAACAAGAAGGCTTACGATCCTCGCGGATACTTGAAGAAGGCCGAGAAGAACATGGCTGATCGTTTGATCGAAGCCTCCAAGGATCTACGCTCGGACGGGCAAACGATCTTCGGAACGGTATAATAACCGACTCGAGTTTTCTAATCAAATTTTCCAGACCGGTTCCTGAAAGGGAGCCGGTCTTTTTTTGGAATTAGAGGAACCGGTTACCAACCACGAGGCATTCGCAACGTAGCTACACCGAGGATTCGGTGTGGATTTTGCCAGTCGATCGTGTTGATCGAGCTAATCTACGGGCAGTTCGACGGCGGTGACTTGATGGCTGATCCCGGGGAAAGTAACTTGGCGTTTAATAAGATCCGTGCGGTCTTTGAGCTTTGAGCCGTCGATGGTTTTGCCGTCAATAGCGGTTGCGGTGCTGGTGTGATCGTCTGCCCACTCGGAATTGAGGAGGGCTATGCTGACAGCTTCGCCGATTATGTCGGGGCGGCCGTAGTCGGGGTGGCCAATCGAGCCGAAATAGATCATGCCGGAGCTCATGCCGACTTTGAGAGGTTCGTTGAAAAGTTGGATCGCGTTGAGAGCCGCGTCGATCGCCCGGTCTTGGTGGTAGCTGCCAGAGAAGAGGCAAAGGATGCCGGCGCCCCGGGTTTTGATCGGTATGCCGCCGAATCGCAGTGCGGATTCGGTTACCTGGTAGCAAACGCTATTGGTCCAGTTTGCAAAATCGCGCGGTTCGAGTTGCTCGGATTTCTCGCGGGCGGCCCGGGCTCTGATGTCGATGATTGTGGCTTCTATGACGTCCTTATCGATGCTTTGGCAGCCAAGTAGCCATTCGATGGATACTCCGAGTAGCTGGGCAAGATCGGGGAGCAGACTGATGTCTGGAGCATTCTCGCCGCGCTCCCACTTGGAGACGGCTTGAGGGCTCACTTGCACAGCATTAGCGATGTCGGTCTGGGTTAGTCCGGATTTCTTGCGGCGGTGGCGGATGCGGTCTCCGAGGTCTTGAAGGTTCATAATCGTTCTGCTCGCAGTCTAAACGCAAGCGGGTCCGAGTTGAAAGCGGAATCTGGATTCTTGCAGAAATTACCCAATGAGTTCATGGTAAGTTACGCAGTAGGCTTTGCGTTGGCAAGGCTGGCAGTGACTGCCGATCCAGAGTTGATCGAATTGCTCCATGAGCGGGCGAATAATCTCAGGTTCGTCGGAAAAGATTCCCGATTCGAAATTTCGTCGATTTTCCGATTTGGCTCCCATTCCCGCTCCCGTTAGGTTGGCGCTTCCGGTGTAGGCGATCTTTCCGTCAACGATGACCGTCTTGAAATGCGTTCTCGGGCAGAGGATCATTTCCATGCCGTCGATGAGATTGGGGAATCGGTCGAAGTCTTTACGAAAAGCGGGCCCGGGTTCTTTGGCATGTACTAGACGAATGGATACTCCGGTATCGATAAGATTCGATAGCATTTGGAGAAAGGGAATCATGCGCGGGCCCTGTTTTACGTACATGTCTTTTATGTCGGCGGTCGCGATCCAAACGAAAGATTGGGCATTTGGGACGGCGTCTAGGATGACACGATTGTAGATCTCTCGATCGGTGATGACTTGCGTGGACATGGGTGAGGGATGAAAACTGAAGTATGAAGGATGAAGGGGGCGGTAATCGAGAAAAAGTGGTAGCCATTTTGGATGGAGGGCTTTCTTATGGGCGGCATGTCAAAAGAACGAATCGCTTTTATCGGTATTGGAGTAATGGGAAAGAGCATGGCGGGCCATTTGTTGGCCGCGGGTTATCCGGTTTCGGTTTACAATCGGACGAAATCGAAAGCGGATGATTTGGTTGCTCGTGGAGCTGAATGGCGTGAATCTCCAGCAGATGCGGCAGCAGATGCAGATGTGGTGATTACGATCGTTGGATTCCCTCAGGACGTAGAGGAAACGTATTTTGGACCTCAGGGCATTTTTCAGACATTGGAGTCGGGTGGCTTGGTTATCGATATGACCACTTCGAGCCCAGTCTTGGCAAAGCGAATTGCCGACGAAGCGACGAAGCGCGAAATCGGATGCTTGGACGCTCCGGTTTCCGGAGGTGATTTAGGAGCTCGCGAGGCTCGTCTTTCAATAATGGTTGGCGGGGAAGAAGCCGATTTCGAACGGGCGAAGCCGCTCTTCGAAATCATGGGCAAGAATATCCACCTGCAAGGACCTGCAGGGGCGGGCCAGCACACGAAGATGAGTAATCAGATTGCGATAGCGGCAGGCATGGTTTCGATAGCCGAATCGCTTGCTTACGCAAAGGCATCGGGACTCGATCCGAAACGCGTTTTGATGAGTATTGAGTCAGGTGCTGCAGGTAGCTGGTCGTTGACGAATCTTGCGCCGCGGGCGTTGGATGGAAATTACGATCCAGGATTCGCAGTGAAGCATTTTATCAAAGACATGGGCATCGCCATCGAATCGGCTGAAGCTATGGGCTTGGCGACACCAGGCTTGAAGCTAGCGAAATCGCTTTACGATCGCGTTGCTGCGGATGGTGGAGCGGACGATGGAACGCATGCGTTGTTCCGCTATTTTTTAGAAGGCAAGCAAGGGTAGTCGAGGCGAGCGAGTAACCTAGGAAGAAGCCTAGGAGAAAATCGTTTGTACCATAAAAAGGCCAACGTTGGCTTTTTTGTTGGCTGTTGAGAGCTGCTTTTAACCGTATTCGAAGCATCTAGCTGGCCGGCTGATCGGAATCGGTTCGACGAATATCTTTTGGGGGATCCACAGGCGCTGTCGTCTAGGGAAAGAAATGGGATGGAGCTATTTTACGGCAAGGCGAGATGCGTCTCATGTCACTCGGGTTCTCTGTATAGCGATTTTGATTTTCATGCCATTGCGATGCCGCAGGTTGGTCCGGGTAAGGGAGTCGGAGCAGGAGGGCATGAGGATTTTGGGAGAGAAGGCGTTACAGGCAAGAAGTCCGATCGTTACAAATTTCGAACTCCAACTTTACGCAATGTCGCTTTGACTGCTCCTTACGGACACTCAGGAGCGTATGATACTTTGGAAGAAATTGTGAGGCATCACATTGATCCTGAGGGATCTCTTAGAAACTACAATCGAGCGAATTTTGTTGTGCCTTGTAGGGACGATTTGAACGCGATTGATTTTTGGGTGATGGATCAACCGTCAGTGATTGATGAGATTGCTAAAGCGAATGAGCTCAAGAAGAACCGTCGAATAAAGGAGGGCGAGATTCGCGATCTCGTAGCATTTTTAAATGCGCTGACGGATATGGATTCGGTGGACTTGCGTCACGATATTCCAAGTTCTGTCCCAAGTGGTCTTCCGGTTTTAGATTAGAAAGACCCTGGAAGGGCCCGGCTGAGGCTGCGTTCGATTAATTGTTCGAATTCGGGCGTGCCTTTGAAGGGGAAGCTTGTCTGTTGTTTGAGTTTGGAGGCTTTGGATTGGTTGAGAGCGAAGACGAGTAACGGGTCCGCGGTGGTAGATGCTTTGGGGTAGGGCGGGAGTTCTTCGGGCAGGTCCGCGTTGGTGTAGATGAGAGCTGCTAAGGAAGAAGCTGCATTCCAACTGTGCGTTTCGAAATTTTGTTTCCAGATGAGAGATGCTTGATCGCGTTCGCCGAGATTCCAGAGGCAAACGCCTTTGGCAAATCGGATGTAGGGATCGTCTAATTCAATTTTGTCCAGATCGCTCTCGAAATCGCTCCAGGATTTTTCGGTTGGCGCTTCGAGGCCAATGGAAACTAAATTGTAGTAAGAGAGAAGTCTAAGGCGTCGGGCGTCCTGTCGACTGTCGTTTAGGTCGAGGGTTTGATCGGCCCAGTTGTAGGCTTGAAGGTCTCTGCCGGCTCTCGAGGCGGTATCGGCTAGGAGCATCGTGTCCTGCTGGATTGTATCTTTGGAGGCGATCGTTCCGAATTGGGAAAATGCTAATAGAGCGATTGCGGCGAGGACGATACCTGTAAGGCTCTGTTGTGTATTTTTGATCGATCGCCACTGGGTTGTGACGATGGGAATACCTCCTGCCATAATCGCGAGCAAAGGAACCATAGGAAGTCGGAAACGAGCGCTTGCCATGTAGAGCAATGCTGCTCCTGAGTAACAGGCGAAGAGACCGAGTCCGCTGAGCAAGAGTGTTCGGTTGTTTCGCAATAGTATCGTAAACGAAACTGCGGCGAGGAACAGGAGAAGGCCCCAGCCAATCGGGTTGTATCGAATCCATGGGGACAACGCCTTGTGAAAGGAGTAGGTCTTGTTATTGTATTGCTCGTTGTTATTGAGCCAAGCGTAGACCTTGAAGCTCATGAGCTTCGTCCAATCGATCGGGTTGGCGAAGATATGTTCGACGGCTTTTGATTTCCAGTAGGCGGAGCGTTCTTGGGAGGTTCCTTCGGCTCCGGTTTCTCGTCGGTAGAGTTCTTCCGATTCCAAGCGAGTTGGGTTCTTGTGTTCGCCTATGTAGTGGAAGTTTAATGTTTGCTTGAGATAGAGCCCGTTAGCCCCAGGGCGATTGCTGGCCCATAAATTATATCCTCCTTGAGTTGGCAGGATCGCGAAGCTTCCGCTTCGGGCTTTTTGAATCGCTCCGAATGCTAGTAGTGGAATGATCGCTGCCAGGAGAAATGTTGAAGCTGGTTTGCGATATGTTGGACGCAGGGCAATAAATCCTGCTGCGACAAGGCATGCAGGCATGAGCACTCCAAAGAAATGAGGACGGGCGAGGGCGGCGAGCGCTAGGGCGAGTCCTGAAGCTAGAAAACGTATCGCGTTTGTCGGTCGATCGGAATCTTCGGAGGAAGCGGGCGTCACCAAATTAACTGCGCCAAGAAAGAGTGAGATGGACAGCGTGATATCGAGCGGGTCGAAGGCGAAGTGAAGGAGGACTGGATTAAAGCCAACCAAGCCTCCTGTAATTAGTTCGCCGATACGGTTATTCCACAATTTCCGACAGAGCCTGACTGCTAGTATAGTGTTTACGATATGGCATCCTAGACCCAATAGCATCCAATGGATTGGGATTGCTGCGAGGATGGATGGATAAAGAATCGCCCGATAGAAGGGCTCGGTTTCGAGCGAACCATCCGAAATGCTGTTGGCCAGCAAAAGGTTCTCCTGTCCGTCGAGAGCGGGTAATTGACCGAGCGGTGTTTGCCAATACCAGAAGAGATGCGCCAGCGAGTAGGCTGTGACGAGAATGAGAAGCCAGATGACTGGTTTTGCCGAACGCATGTTAGGGTACTATTCGGCTGAAATGAACGAAGATCAACTGGTTTGCAGTCGATAGGTGAGGTGGGCGGCTTACCGGCCGTCGTTGGCGGGTAGCATTTTGTTGGCGAAACCGCCGCAAAGGGCTCCGGCGATTGGAGCGATTAGGTAAACCGTGAGCCAACCGATACCGTTTAGGGTGAAGGGCAGACCACCCCAGCCAGCGAGGCTTGAAAAGAGGCGAGGGGGCTGCGAATGCTCCCAGGAATTGGGTCAGAATATAGGCGATGGCTTGACGTTTTGGAAAGGCTCGAAAGACGACCATTGCTATCTTAATCGCTAGATTGAGGTGGGCTCCGCTAAGCGGTTCGGTTAAAATGATGGCAACGGTCAGTCCGAAGGCCCACGCGATGGCGACTTGAAAAACTCCGACTTGGGCGCCGCAACCGATTGTCGTGGCAACACTGCCGCAGCCGAAAAGGACAAGGAGGAATGTGCCGAGGAATTCGCTAGCCAGTCAGGTTTTAGCATTCATCGTAGTTTGCTTTAAGCCGAGTCGATTAATCCGAGCGACCTGCTCGATATCCCGAGACGTAGGCTTCGAATACGAGTTTGATCTGATCGCGAATTTCGCAAAAACAGTTCATTACTTCCTCGTCGGTTCCCGTTGCTTTTGCAGGATCGAAAAATCCCCAATGGTAGCGTTCCACTTGGCCGGGGAATGCAGGACAGGCTTGATCAGCGTTGCCGCAAACGGTGATGACCGTGTTAATGTCTCGGTCGAGGAAAGTGTCCATGTGCTTCGAATCGTGGCTTGAGATGTCGATGCCGATTTCCTTAAGGGCTTCGATTGCCATCGGATGAACGTATCCAGCTGGATTGGACCCAGCGGAATGCACTTCGAAAAGATCGCCGCCGGCGGCTCGGAGAATGCCTTCAGCCATGTGACTGCGGCATGAATTTCCGGTGCAAAGAATGAGAACGCGTGGTTTGTTCATAATTGAAAAAATCGGGTTTTAGTAGCAGTCGGAGTCTTGCGAATCCTGGAGTCGCGCTAGGTCGGTAGCGAGGGTTGGGTCTTCGGATGCTTTGGCTTCAATCGCTTGCAGACTGGCCTGAGCGATTGGATGAAGCGAGGAATCGAGTTCGTAGAAATTCCAATTGGCCTTCCGTTTTACGACGAGCAACTCTCGCTTTTTCATGTATCCAAGGTGTTTGGACGTTTTGACTTGGGCTTCTTGGAGAACGTCCTGAATTTGGCAAACGCAGAGCGGCCCCCTCAAAAGAAGGTTCACTATGCGAAGTCTCGTGGGATCGCTTAGGCACTTGTAGAAAGAAACCAGGTCCATGGGGCGGAAATTGCTGAAAGAAGTATATGCGTCAATGTGAATATTCTTTTATTGGTATATTCGTCGCAGCTCGCTCGACGATCGAGCCTTAACTCTCAGAATCTTTGCGTCTTAGCGTCTTTGCGTGAAACTAAATTCGAAGATAGCAATAGTTGGGCCCAGCATCGGTTTGGCTCTTTTGACCTTGTGACTGTTTGGACTCCTGCTTTGCATGGGGTTTCCTCAATCATATGGTTTCTAGCGTCGATTCTTCAGCTCTGCTTTTTCCCCAATCTCTCTTCGAGCAGGATTATTTGGTATTCCTTTCGTTTTTCGGATGGATGTTGGTCGGACTACTGGCTTGGACGAAACCTTTGTGCGATCGCCAAAAGGGGGAGGATTATTGGGTTTGGTTTGGGTATTTCGCGTTTGCGGAGGCGATGGCCGATTTTATTCGAGCTTTGTCGTTTTCGGATCCGTTTTTCCGTACGTTTAGTATCGAGGTGCCTTTGGAGATGCTGGGACTGGGGTGTTTGATCGAATTGTCGCTGCGACGATTGGATCGCTACAAAGGTAAGCGATTCCCTCCGTTAGCGGCAATTGCGTGCACTTTGCTGGGGTTCGCGATTGAGGTGAGCTCGATGATGTATTCGTTGGTCGTGGCCTTTCTGGTGTCGACGGTAGCTTGTCTTTGGTTCGTTTCCACGCTTGGAAAGATAGCTCGTGAGCAAGGGCGAAAGGAGCTTTACGTTATTTTGGCCGGCGTTTTGGGGCTGATCCCTGCGTGGGCTTTACATCCGGATCATTTGGCTTTCGTTCGGAACGAAACCTTGGTGGCATTCGATGAATTTCCGTTTTACGGATTTTGGCTTCTGTTTCTTCGAATCCTTTCGGCTTGGCTGATATTGGGAGGATTTTGGTGTTATCGCTTGCGAGCGCGGATTGACGATGTTGGCGCGAATGCGCAGGAGCGTTTAACGTTTTGGGGGTTCCGGGTTTTGCCGGGGTCGTTGGTGGCGGTTATCTTGGCCAGTTATTTGGTGACGACTTGGAATGGTCGCAGCGTGCGCGAGGATATGGAGTCGGGATTTCTTTCGCGTTCCGAAACGGCGGCCTTGTCGATTGATCGTTCTTTGATTGGTGGCAAGGATTTGGCCGGCAAGGAGGTGTTGGAAGCGAGTCTCCGATCGATTCGCGGAATCGGGGAATCGGTGTCGCGGGTATATTTGTGGCGTGCTGCGGATGCGGGGCCGGAGATTCTGTTTGATGGAGCAAACGATGATAGCGGAGCGGTGGTTGTTGGGAATGGCCATTTCGTGAACGAGGAGCGGGATTTCAAAGAAGGGCAGCCGTTTGTGCTCGGCCCGGCCAGAATCGGGTCGAAACTCTTGTTGAATGTCAGCTCGCCGATTAGGAGCGCCGATGGCGATCTGGTCTTGGCTTGGTTGGGAATCGATGTGGGCGCGACGGATTGGATGAATGGCATTTCGCTCGCTCGTTTACAGACGATCATTATCGCAGGCTTGGTTTTGGCCCTGCTGATTTTCTTTCTTTATTATCAGATCGAGAATGAATCGGAGACGGATTTGGCTTTGGCTAAAGAGCGAGCGGAGGCGGCGGATCGAGCTAAGAGCGAGTTTTTGGCGGTGATAAGTCACGAGATTCGAACGCCGCTGCAGAGTGTGTTGGGCTATAGCAATCTTTTGAGAGGGACGCGTTTGGATGAGAAGCAAATGTCTTGCTTGGATACGATCCAGTCGGAGGGCAAAATTTTGCTGCGTATCGTGCAGGATATTCTGGATTTCAGCAATCTGCGTAAGGCGAGTTCGGAGCTGAAGGAAGAGGCGGTTCCGTTAAGGCGTTTGATTGACGAGACTTTCCGGACGATCCGTCCGATGGCTGAGCGAAAGGGATTGGTGGCGGAGTTGGATGTCTCGGATTCTTTGCCCGCGATAGTACAGACCGATGGGGTGCGTTTGCGTCAGGTATTGCTGAATCTTGTGGGGAATTCGGTTAAGTATACGGATACGGGAAATATTCGTTTCGCGATTCGAAGAAACGAGGTTTCGGGAAAGTTAGATTTCGTGATTTCTGATTCAGGAGTGGGAATTCATGATGCGGATTTGGGGCGTTTGTTCGAGCCGTTCATTCAGTTGGAGCATGTCGGGACTTCGCCGCGCGAGGGGGCTGGTTTGGGATTGGCGATCGTGAAGCGTATCGTGGAGTTGATGGGTGGTTCGATATCCGTGAAGAGCGTTTTTGGCGAAGGATCGGAGTTTACGGTTTCGTTCGATTTCGAGGTTTTGGAAGAGAAGGAAACCGTGGAGATCGGCGCGGCCGCGGCCGATCCGGCAATGGAAGAATCGATTGCTCTTGGAGAGAAGTATCCTTTGAAGGTTTTGGTAGTGGACGATAATCCAATGGTGCGTGGTTTGATCGTTCAGTATTTGGAGGGGTTGGGATATTCACCCGATCAGTTTGAGGACGGAAAGCCGGCTTCGGAAAAAGGGGCAGCCTATGATTTGATCGTAACCGATTTGCGGATGCCTGGAATGACTGGGCCGGAAGCGGCATTGATCATTCGGGAGAAATCGGGTTTGGCCGATCAGCCGTGGATTGTCGGAGTATCGGCGACGTTGGCTGAGGACGAGATTTCGCGAGCTATGAAGTCTGGTATTAACGACTTTCTAGGAAAGCCGTTTTTCGCCGATGATTTGGAGGAGCGAATCCGGAGGATTCCTTGGCTGGAGCGTTTGGCGGAGAACGCCGAGGACGATGTTGAAGAGTCGCCGGTCGAAGCGGAAGCTGAGGAAGCGATTCCCGATCCGGAGGAAGAATCCTCGACTGCATTCGCTGGGCATGGAATGGGCGTCTTTTCAGATGAGATGATCGCTACGGCTTTGAAAGAAGTCGGCGAACTTTGCGACAAAATGGAAAGCGCGGAAGGCCGAGGCGATTTTGAATTCGTTTCAGAAACGGCTCATTACCTTTCGAATACGGCCATGGCGATTGGGATCGAATCGCTGTATGTCGATAGTAAGGCTCTGCAAAAAGCGGCCGATGATCGCCGCGATGATTGTTTCGCTTTGCTGGAACGCTTGAGGGCGAACTTCGTCGCTTGGGAAAAGACGAGGTAGGTTCGCCACTAGCGCTTTGGGCGAAAGACTTTCATGATGCTCTCGTCGGTTTCCAAAAAGGCTCCGCCGATGATGTCGATGCAGTAGGGGATCGCGGGAAAGACGGCCTCTAGGTTTTCTCGGATAGCTTTGGGTTTTCCCGGGAGATTGACGATGAGGCAAGAGCCGCGCGTTCCCGCAGTCTGCCGCGAGAGGATCGCGGTGGGGACGTACTTGAGCGAGGCGGTTCGCATTTGTTCGCCGAATCCAGGGAGCATTTTTTCGCAGACGGCTTCGGTAGCTTCGGGAGTTATGTCGCGAAGTGCTGGCCCAGTGCCGCCAGTGGTTACAACGAGGCTACAGCCCTTTTGGTCGGCGAATTCCTTGAGCGTGGCTTCGATTTGATCCTGTTCGTCGGGCACGACTGCGTAGGCGACTTCGAAAGGCGTTACTAGCCATTCCTTGAGCAATTCGAGGCAGGCCTTGCCTGGAATGTCTTCGTAGATTCCTTTTGAGGCGCGATCGGAGATATTGATCACGCCGATTGTGGCGGGTTTGGAAGTCATAGGATCGATTTTAGGTTAAAGGGTTTCGAAAATGAGCGCTATCGAGTTGGGCTCAACTTTGTTTTTGCGGGATTGACAGATTTGCTGGAGCCGAATGGTTTGGCTGAGGCATGAGCTGATTTGGCTCGTTATCGATGAAGAAGCAGAATTTCACAGAAATGGTGAACCTGATCATCAAGGAAGATGATCGATACACGAAGGAAGCCTACTCGTTCCTGAAAGAGGCGTTGGACTTCACGATGGACAAAGAGCGGAAGCGCAAAGGCAAGATCGTGACTAAGAATCAACGTCATGTCAGTGGACAGGAATTGCTCGAAGGCGCTCGAGAGTATGCACTGGATCAGTATGGTCCGATGGCCTACACGGTTTTGACATCCTGGGGATTGAGCAAGTGCGAGGACATCGGCGAGATGGTTTTCAATCTCATCGAGTACGGCGTCTTCAGCCGAAACGAGGACGATTCCAAGGAAGATTTTTCTGCGATCTACAGCTTTGCGGAAGCATTTCAGAAGCCATTCCAACCGGAAAAACGCCGATTGAAGCGACCACGTTATCGCTCGATCGAGATGCTTTAGATTTCTTGTCTTCCGATGTCTCGGGGCTTGCCCTCGGCGTTTTTATCGACTTTCTTTCGCGGTCTTCCGATGACCGTCGTCAAACCGATTTCCAATCATGCCTGAATCTTCGCTCTCCCGCTCGCTTGAAGCTAGCCAATCGCTAATAGCTCCTTTGCTGAAAGAACCTGTCGAACGTTTCGTTCTCGATAATGGTCTGACGGTTGTTTTGAAACAGGAGCGTTCCAATGCGATTTGCTCGGTCCAAGTTTGGGTGAAAACCGGCAGTATTCATGAAGGCGACCAGATGGGTGCGGGTTTGTCGCATTATGTCGAGCACATGCTTTTCAAAGGCACGGAGAAACGCGAAGGACGAGCGATCTCCGAGAGCGTTCAAGCTGGTGGCGGATACATCAATGCCTACACGACTTTCGATCGTACAGTGTACTATATCGATATTCCTTCGGAGAATGTCGAAACGGCTCTGGATGTCTTGAGCGACGCAGTCTTTTGTTCGACCTTGCCGGCGGAGGAAGTCGAGAAGGAGCGCGACGTGATTTTGCGCGAAATCGATATGGGCGAGGATGATCCGGATCAGAAGCTTTCCCGCGCTTTATTTGAAACGTCGTTTCGCGAGCATCCGTACCGTTATCCGGTTATTGGGTACAAAGAGATTTTTTCCAAGATATCGCGTGAAGAATTGGTGGATTACTATCAAACGCGTTATGTTCCGAATAATGCCGTCTTGATCGTATCTGGCGATTTCGATGTGGCAGAGATGAAAGCTCATGCGAAGAGCTACTTTGGGTCGTATCAACGCAAGGCATTGCCGAGTGTCTACATTCCTCAGGAGCCGATACAGTTGGCGGAACGCGAAATGCATATTTATGAAGATGTGCAAATTTCGCGAGTTGGGATTGGATTTCAGACTCCTGGTCTTACGCACGCGGATACGCCTGTACTGGATGCTCTTTCATTGATCCTCGGTAGCGGTAGTAGTTCTTTGCTTTCGACGAAGTTGCGAGAAGAGCTGAAGCTCGTACACGCGGTGGATGCTTCCAATTGGACTCCGGGAACGGTCGGGGTTTTCTATTTTGCATTGGTTTGCGATCCGGATAAGCGAGATGAGGCCATCGCTGCCTTGCATGAGCGGTTGGCGAATTTAATGGTGGAAGATTTTCCTAGCGAGCTCGTCGACAAGGCGGTTCGTCAGTTGCTGATTGCAGAAGTGAATGCTCGTAAGACCGTGAGCGGTCAAGCGTCGCGGTTTGGGGCGGCGGAAGTTGTCGTGGGCGATATCGGTTATGCTGGCAATTATTTGCGCCGCGTCGCAGGGACGACTGCAGAGGAATTGGTACGCGTATCGAAAGAATGGTTGCGCAAAGATAGGTTGACGACCGTTACGCTCAATCCGAAGGATTTCGAGTCGGTTGATTTGAGCACGGTAGCAGTCGAGCGTTCCGGGAACGATTTCGCGGAATTCAAGCAAACTAATGGAAGCGTTTTGCTGATGCGGGAAGATCACCGTTTGCCGAACCTGCATATCCGCGTAGTCATGAATGGCGGTTCGCTTTACGAGGAAGCGGGAAGGCAAGGAGCGACGTCACTGTTGGCAACTATGCTTACCAAGGACACGGAGAAACGAACCTCATTAGAGGTCGCTGCGGTAGTTGAAAATGCAGGGGGTAGTTTCTATGAATTTTCCGGGAACAATAGCCTTGGCTTAGCCTTGGAAGTTTTGCCGTCCGACTTGGATCTCGCTTTGGATGTTTTGGAGCAATCGCTTTTCTTTTCAGCCTTCGACGAAGAAACGTTCGAATTGGAGAAGTCGGCCCATGTTGCAGCTATCAAAGAGGACCAAGACGATATCGTAACTGCGGGAAGGCACGCATTGAGGGATTTATTCTTTGGCGAGCATCCCTTTCGACTTGGAGGAGCAGGCTCCTTAGAGACTGTCGAGCCGCTAGAAACGAGCGATTTGAAAGCTCTGCGATCGAAGCTCCTGACGGCTGGCAATCTAACGATTGCCGTCTCTGGACAATTTGATTCCGAAAGCTTGAAGCCGCGTCTCGAAACGCTTTTGGCGAAAACGCCGAAGGGCGAAAAGCCAAGTTCGGATGC
>JBNMOQ010000119.1:0-10000 GCA_051275055.1 Candidatus Pelagisphaera sp. | reverse complement strand
CGTAAGGGCCATACTGACTTGACGTCATCCCCACCTTCCCACTCTCAAAGAGAGTTTGTCCCACTAGAGTCCCCAACTTAATGCTGGCAACTAGTGGCAGGGGTTGCGCTCGTTGCTGGACTTAACCAAACATCTCACGACACGAGCTGACGACAGCCATGCAGCACCTGTGAACAGACTCCGAAGAGAAAGGCGCTTTCACGCCCGGTCCTGTCCATGTCAAGTCTAGGTAAGGTTCTTCGCGTTGCATCGAATTAAGCCACATGCTCCACCGCTTGTGCAGGCCCCCGTCAATTCCTTTGAGTTTTAGCCTTGCGGCCGTAGTCCTCAGGCGGTACACTTATCGCGTTAGCTTGAACGCTCAAGGGGTCGATTCCTCGAACATCTAGTGTACAACGTTTACGGCATGGACTACAGGGGTATCTAATCCCTTTCGCTCCCCATGCTTTCGTGCCTGAGCGTCAGTAATCGTCCAGATAGCTGCCTTCGCCATTGGTATTCCTCCAGATATCTACGCATTTCACTGCTACACCTGGAATTCTGCTATCCTCTCCGATACTCTAGCCGAGTAGTTTCGTAGGCAATTTTACAGTTAAGCTGCAAGATTTCACCTCCGACACACTTGGCCGCCTGCGCACCCTTTACGCCCAGTAAATCCGAATAACGCTTGAGGTCTCTGTATTACCGCGGCTGCTGGCACAGAGTTAGCCACCTCTTCCTCTCCAAGTTACATCAGGCAACCGGTTATTAACCGATTACGGTTTATCCTTGGTGACAGGGGTTTACAATCCGAAGACCTTCATCCCCCACGCGGCGTTGCTCCATCAGGCTTTCGCCCATTGTGAAAGATTCGAAACTGCTGCCACCCGTAGGTGTCTGGACCGTGTCTAAGTTCCAGTGTGGCTGATCATCCTCTCAGACCAGCTACCCGTCTTAGCCTTGGTGAGCCATTACCTCACCAACAAGCTGATAGGCCGCAAAGCCCTCCTTATACGCCAGGCCCGAAGGTCCCCGGCTTTAGTGTCCCAATCATGAGATTGGGAACCACATGCGGTATTAATCCTTCTTTCGAAGGGCTATCCCCCATATAAGGGTAGGTTCTTTACGTGTTACGCACCCGTTCGCCACTTTTACGTTCAAATAGCAAGCTACTTGAACGCTCTCGTTCGACTTGCATGTCTGAACCACGCCGCCAGCGTTCATTCTGAGCCAGGATCAAACTCTCCGAAAAATAGAGAGTTCAGAAATCCGTGGATTCTTGAACTACGCTGACAAACAAGTTATTGTTTATCAGATACTTAAATAATTGATTGGGGTTACAATCAATCGTACAAAATAAATTTCAAAGAACGTCAAATTCCATTTGGGAAAGAGTCCATTCATTACAAATCAGTAATTGCTCGTCAAGAGTTTTAATTAAAAATCTTAATTTACAAATTGAAGCGTTAACTTCGTTGACCTGAAAAGAACGAGAAGCACGGAAACTGTTTAAAGCGGACTTAAAATCAAGTCTTTTTTCAAAAAGTTTTCGTAATCGAATTTTTCGTATTAAGGCCGGCTGTTAAGCCGTCTTGAAAAGAACGGAAGGACGGAAGCTGCCACATCGAAAATCGAAAGCAAGTGTTTTTTTCAAAACCTTTCGATTGTCAAAAAACAACCTCAAATCCCTATTACCGGGCCTCTGGAAAAGAACGAAGAAGCACGGAAACTGTCTAAACGATTCATGCTATCAAGATCTAATTGAAAAAAAGTGCGCGAACTCGGAATTCCAACCGGACAGTTCCTCAGGACACCGCAACAGGAGTCCGTAGAGGTGATCGAACAAACCCACAAAAAGCACCCTACCCTCATCTGACGACCTAATTGTGCCAACCTTCCAAACTGCTGCAAAACTCCAAACGGAAACCGACGACAAAACCGACCTTTTCCAGTCAAAATCGAGGTTTCAGCGAACCAAAACCTCCGTAACCGTCCTCTTCTCAATCATTTGAAAACCCTAGAAGCATTAAAACACTCTCTACTATATAATAGAACGATTCTGAGTCCGTTCTGTAAAATCGACCAATACCAAGGATACAAAGGGGGATCCGAATGATGAAGCGGACGAGGTCGCCTAACCTGAAAAGGGGTAAAAAACGAGGTACTCCCATCCTTGGGCACTATCAATTTTCCTTCGCAACTGTCTGTTTTCAAATGAATCCAACCCATGCGGATGAAAAACTCTCAAAATCGATGTCATTCCGCGCTCGCCAAATCCCGATAATTCACCAATTTCGCAACAATCGCTTTAAATCAGGGCTTTGCAGCAACCGTAATCGCCCTTACGAAGCTTTCTCACTAATCATTACAACCTAAACTCCCTCAGAGCTTTGGACATAAAGGAAATCAAACAAATCGTCGACCTCATGAAAAAATCCGACTTGTCGGAATTTGCGGTCGAAGAAGAGAATTTCAAATTGAAGATCAAGCGCGAAACCGGCAAAGAAGCCCAAGCGCAGATCGTCAGCTACGCGCCACCCGTGCAGTCCACTCCGGCGCCAACGCCCGGATCTGCTGAAAAGGAAGAAGAGGCCGGAACCTACATAACCTCCCCAATGGTAGGAACGTTCTACAGCTCTCCCTCCCCGGAAAACCCTCCGTATACAAAAAGCGGAGATAAAGTGTCATCGGACACAATCGTATGCATCATAGAAGCCATGAAAATCATGAACGAAATTCAGGCTGAGCAAAGCGGCGCGATTGCCGAAATCCTCGTGGAAAGCGGCCAACCTGTCGAGTATGGTCAACGTTTGTTCCGCCTCTCCTAAATTGTCTCCGACCTTTCGATCGCAAATTTTCCAAAGGCCGCTATCGGCCTGACTCACAACAATTTCAGCAAAATGCAGAAAGTATTGATCGCCAACCGTGGCGAAATCGCCCTCCGCATCGTAAGAGCTTGCCGTGAACTCGGGATCAAAACTCTCGCGGTTTACTCGGAAGCCGATGTCGAATCTCTCCACGTTCAACTTGCAGACGAAGCCATTTGCATTGGTCCCGCCCAGGCATCAGAAAGTTACCTTAGAGCAGACCGCATCATCAGCGCCGCTGAAATCGCAGACGTTGATGCGATTCACCCTGGATATGGCTTTTTGGCAGAAAACGCGGACTTCGCCGAGCAATGCGAATCCTGCAATATAAAGTTCATCGGTCCTTCAGCCGACGCGATTCGCAAAATGGGTGACAAGGCCGTCGCTAAAGAAACGGTGAAAAAGGTAGGCGTACCCGTTTGCGAAGGAAGTGACGGCATCGTAGAAAGCGACGATGAAGCCGTTAGAATCGCGGGTAAGATTGGCTATCCCGTAATGATTAAGGCCGTAGCCGGAGGAGGCGGGAAAGGTCTACGCATCGCCCACAACGATATTTCCCTCCGCAAAGAATTCGTGCTCGCACGGAATGAAGCCAATAAAGCTTTCGGGAACGGCGACGTAATAATCGAAAAATACATCCAGAATCCGCGCCATATTGAATTCCAGGTCCTCGCAGACCAACACGGCAAAGTCCTTCACCTCGGCGAGCGCGATTGTTCCGTCCAACGTCGCCACCAGAAATTGATCGAAGAAGCACCCTCTTCTTTCCTCAGCGATGAACTTCGCGAGAAAATGGGCCGAGACGCTGTCAACGCGACTCGTGCAGCCAACTATGAAGGCGCAGGCACTATCGAATTTCTAGTAGACGCCAACGGCGACTACTACTTCTTAGAGATGAATACTCGCATCCAAGTCGAACATCCGGTCACAGAAGAAGTTACCGGTATCGATTTGATAAAACAGCAGATTCTCATCGCGAGCGGCGAACCTATCAATTTCGACCAGGAGCACGTTACCTTCAACATGCACGCTATCGAATGCCGCATCAACGCCGAAGACCCAGCCCGAAACTTCATGCCTAGTCCCGGATGTATCGATCTCTACTATGCACCAGGCGGCCATGGCGTACGTGTCGATTCCCACGCCTACGGCGGGTACATTATTCCCCCTTACTACGATAGCATGATCGGTAAGCTCATCACCTACGGTCGTACGCGCGAAGTCGCTATCGAACGCATGTATCGCGCCTTAAGCGAATACATCATCAGAGGAGTCAAAACGACAATCCCTCTTCAGAAAGCCATAATCAGCGATCCCAAGTTCCAATCGGGCGAAGTAACCACTGCATTCATGGAGGAGTTCATGGAGCGCAACCACAACTTCGAGTAAGCAAACTCTCAATAAAACCAGGCCGAGGAAGTGTTTTTCAATAAATCGCCTCTTCGCTTGAAACAAATTGGCTCTCAAGCGATTCTAATACTTAGCAGTTCACTATTTTAAACGTACAATTCTAAACAAACTCAGCTATGGACTCTCAGGAAAGCACCATCGAAACAGGAGACGACCAAGAAGGCTCCCTCGGACAAATCAAAGTCAATCACACGGTTGTTTCTACGATCGTTAAAATGGCCGCGATCAACGTCGCCGGAGTATTAGCAGTTGGAGGCAACTTCGTCGAAAACTTCATCGCTCAAATCTCTAGCAAAGAATCTGACAAAGGCGTACGCGTTTCCGAAGACGAAGCCGGCAACTACCAGATCGAAATCCGCGTTCTTATGGAATACGGAGTCGAACTCGCCAAAACTGCGGAAATACTCCAAATGATCGTCGCCAAACAGGTCACGAACATGACTGGAAAACCTGTTGCCAACGTAGACGTCATAATCGAAGGCGTGAAAATGGCCGACGAAATCGGAAACGAAGACGAGGAAACCGCCGAATAGCAATTCGACCCCTAAGCGGACATGCCCGAATTCGCCCAACAGGCTAGCGAACTTCTAGACAACCTTCACCCGTATGCGATTGCCGGCATTTTTGCCGTATTCGTGCTCGTTCTCATTGGACTCGGGCGCTTACTGAAAAAGCCCCCATCCCGATTAACCGCATTCTCGAGCGAAACCGGATCGGTCCTGGTATCCAGGAAAGCCCTCCAAGAGCTCATTCGCCAAGCTTGCCTTAGAGACGATTTCGTAGAAGCCGCTCGACCGGCCGTTAAGATAAGCGGTTCGAAAATCCATACGAGCGTCGATCTTCGACTTACCTCGCCCACCAATCTCAAAAAGACAAGCGAACGCCTGCAAACGCGTATTTCCGAGCTCCTTCAAAAGTCGCTCAACTTCGACCAGATCGGACATATCGAAATAATGGTCACCAGTTTCGGCAAAAGCGACGTCGACGAGATTCCGATCATCGAAATCCCGATCGCCGAACAAGCCAGCTCTACGCTCAAAGCTAAGGACACAACACCTCCTAGCGAAAAAGAGTAAATAACCCGACTCGCGAAACAGCCTTCATTGCAAATCGTGTAGCCTCATTCTTTAAGTCGATAGAGTCCTCGCCGCGGTTCGACTGCGATCAAGCGCCAAATCGGAATACCTAATCCACTACTCTCTCGCTCAATGGCTAAACCCAGCAGTATCCCGCGTAAATTCTCGCTCATTTTCATCGGAATCTACCTCCTCGGAATCGGCTACTTCGTCGCTCAATTCCTTTCGTTCGATCACCCTACCGTCGGCTATGCATGGCTCCCGAAATATGGCTCGCATTTTCACGAAAGGAAAACTGACGAATTCAAAAACACGAAACATCTTGTCACTTCCGAACGCGGTTACGATGGCCAATTCTATTCGCAAATGGCACTGTCGCCTACCCTCCGTCAAGACGGACTCGAGGATGCCTTAGACATCTTCAACTACCGAGCCCGCCGAATTTTTTTCTCATGGACGGCCTACGCCATCGGACTCGGCCAACCCGATTGGATTACACAAGCGTACAGCGTACAAAACGCAATTTTCTGGCTCCTTCTCGCAGTACTACTCCTTCATTGGTTTCCACCGAATTCCTGGCAAAACGCGATACGATACATCGGAACGCTCTACGCTCCCGGATTGATAATCAGCGCAACCCACGCGCTTCTAGATGGGCCAAGCCTATTCTTTATAGCTCTCGGCGCATACCTCATTGAAAAGAACAAACACACCTCGGGCTGTATTGCATTCGCCCTATCGACACTCGGAAAAGAGACCAGCATCCTTGCGGCCGCCCTCATTCCTCTCCCCAAAGATACACGTTCCAGCAGCCTTCTCTATTACATTAAACACGGAGCAATCATCGCGATTCCAATCGGACTTTGGATCTTCTACATATCCACGCTAACAGGAAATACGCAGGGAAACTCTGGCAGCAACAACTTCAACTACCCTTTCGCAAGCTGGTTCTCTAGTCTAGGCAGCAATCTCTCATCACTCTTCGACAAAGGCATCGGTGCATGGAATGGCTTTTATTTGCTCATGCTCTTATCGCTAATGGCCCAGGCCGTTTACTTTCTAATCAGACCCAACCCAAAATCGAAATGGTGGCGACTAGGAGTTTCCTACGCCCTTCTAATGCTCGTTTTAGGTGACGCCGTTTGGGCAGGCTATCATGGGGCCGCGATTCGGGCGGTGCTCCCCATCACTCTTGCTTTCAATATATTGCTTCCAAGAACCCTGAAGGCATTACCACTTCTAATCTTAGCAAATTCGCTCTCCTACGCAGGGTTTACTCACTTAGGCACCGTCACGCCTCCCAAACCGATCACCTATCTCCAAAGTCAAAACCCAAACGTAAATACCGACCCAAACACATTCACCACGCCGAAATTGCGATTAGTTGACGATTGGTACGAAACCGAAAACTTTGGCGAGGACAATTGGCGTTGGTCCTCCAATCACGGAACCATTTCATACACCATCCATCGAGCCCAAGCCATACCAGCTTTCTTTCAATTCCAACTCAGAGCGCTCAGCTCGCGAAAAATCACGCTTAGCCTAAACGGCGAGTCCCTCGAAACATTCGACTACGAATATCCAAACATAACGGGATCGCTCGCAACGTCGCTCCTTCTGCAGCCAGGAGAGAACCGAATCGAATTCATCACCGAATCCCCACCGGACTCAGTTCCCGGAGACACACGAAAACTAGGCTTCGCATTGTACAATATCATGCTTCGCCTTGAAGAACCTTCAAGCAAACCATAACGAGACCGCATTCACCGAGCGACTGAATTTCATCAGAGTTCCAATTCGCAATCGCCAGCGAAGTAGAGATCACTCGAAGGAATAACTTTCCAAAGACCCCCTGCGAGCTCGACAGACAGCTCGACATCAAACACTCGAAAGAGACAACCAACTCGACCCCAGTTGGTGCCCAACGTATCGTAATCGTCTCGACGTCCTTTTCGCTGGCGACACTGCTGGCTGCAGTCAGCGAAACGCTCACAGCGCTATAAGCGTTTTCGGAAAGAGCCCGAGCAGCTTCGACCGGACTCCCTCCGCTCCCACGATTTCCCGTTTACCTGCCAGATTCGAGCGAACGACTCCAGTCGAGCTTTCGTGTCAAATACATGACTAAGGCCAAAGCCGAAAACACGAACGCCGAGCCTGCCAGCAAAGCAAAATCCTGCTGACGCAATACGATATAAAGGAAGCCAAACATAACCCCCATCACCGCGCCAAACGCCAAACCTTGACGCCCCTGCCCCAAAATGGACCCGGCATACAACCCGACCAATGAAGCCGACGCTACGCTAGAACATAAATACGCCCACCCAAAAGCAATCACCTCCGAAAGCGAAAGCAGAAGCAGGAAGAACATCACAATCCCACCACCAGCCAACACGTATTGCATCGGATGCAAATTCAGCCGACGCAAAGTCTCGAATAGAAAAAACACCCCAAAGCCAGCCCCCACGAAAAGCAGCCCATACTTGAGGCTCCGATCCACCAATCGGTAGTTGTTAATTGGATCAATCAGATCCACCCCGCTAATCGCGTCCGCAAACATCGGCTCCAAGGATCGTCGTTCGCTCTCAATCCAAGCTTGCGGCATGCCACGGCCGAATTCGGAAAACCGATACAACGCCTCAAACCCATCCGCTCCAACCGTTCGCTCCTCAGGCAACAAACACCCGTCGAACGATGGATTCGCCCATCCCGATCGAATCGCCGCCTCCCCTTCTTTTCCACAAGGCAAAAAGCCGAAGAATCGCGATCCTCTAAGCTCAAAATCGATTGCAAACTCCTTTGGCGACTCCGCAAACCCGACCGATCCCAATCGTGTCCACTCCCCTTTAAATGGTCCACCAGAAGACGGACGCGCCACCAACTCTTCCCCATCCACGACTCCAACTACCGCATTCAACCCCCGCGGATCCTCCACCTTGAACAAAACCCGACAAGCCTCCCAATCTAGCTCGGCCTCAGGATATCCAAGCTCCTCCATATCCGGCGAAACCCAACCGCCTTCGATATGCGCCTTACTTCTGTAAACCGGCGATCGAAATATCCCTCGGTATAGCCATTCCGATTCCAAGTCCGCCTCGAATCGAAAACTATCCGGCAACATGCAGACCGTAATTCGACGCGTAATCGTTTTCTTCCGGATCGTTTCAAGGCCATTTACGAAAACCGATTCGCTCACAACTTCCTCATAACTCGCAGGAACCACAAGTATCGGCCCAATCACCGACTGCGACTTCCCCCACTGCGATGCGATTTCGTCTGCAGCTTCGAGCTGCCTCCCTTCGCGCTCAGAACGCAAATCATGAATCTGCGAAAGCGGAATCGCCGCAAACAAACAGAGGATAACCAGCAATACCGCTTTAAACGCCGCGCTAGAACGCAATCGATTGCTAATGCCCTTCAGGGCCGAGGATGAGGTCTCATTAATGTCCATCCCCCATCTTCGCAGGTCTCTGTGAATCTATGATGAACGCACGGTGAAAAGGACGTGAATTCCAATTCGCGCAAACCCTATAGAACGATCTCAAGCGAAGCCATCGCTCCACCCTTCAAACGATTTTCCAGCGAAAAGCTTCCTCCGTGCAAACGAGCCACCTCACGAACCAACGCCAAGCCCAAACCCGTTCCCTTTTTCCCGCTATAATCGCGCGGCAAAGAATAGAACCGTTCGCTAACCCGCTCGACCGCCCATTCTGGAATTCCCTGACCATCATCCGAAACCGTCACCAATACCCGATTCGACTCCCGGAAAACGCGCAATCGAGCAACTCCACCATTCGCGCTGAACTCGACCGCATTGCTAAGCATCTCCGCAATCGCCTCCCCCAGCCAGAACGAATCGCCCGAAACCTCAATCCCATCCGCCTCGACCTCGATATCAATTCCCCGAGCAGCCTTTGCCCACGCAAACGAAGCCGCCCTTTCCGCCGCCAACACTCCAAGATCGAAACGCTTCGTATCCATCTGAACCGTACCGGACTCCAACGATGCCAATCGCAAAAGCTTCTCGACGATCGAATCCATCCGCTGCGACTCATCCAAAATATGTCCCAAAAATCGCTGCTTATCCGCTTCCTTCGGATCCTCCATCAGAATTTCCGAAGAAGCCCGAACACCCGCCAACGGAGCCTTAAGCGCGTGCGCCAGCGACTGAGTGTACTGCTCCACATAAGCCTTCCCATCCAACGCCTTGCGCATGCTATCAAATGCCTTCGCGAGTTGCTGAATCTCAAGCGATTTCGAAGGTTTAAATCGAGGAGTCTCTCCCTCGCGCCAAGCCACCGCATAATTCGCCAAGCGCTCCAATGAATGCGTCAATCTCGACGAAAGCCACCAACCAGCCAACAACGTCAACAATCCAATAATCGATCCGATCCCCACTATTTCCCAACGCGATCGCAAAATAAGCTCTCTCGCCAAAGCCAATGGACGGCCAACGCCAACATAAGCGAAATTCCGTCCATCACTAACAATTGGATACATCACAATCAATGCATCGTCCTGAAGAAAAACCCGCTCTTCGCCATCACCATATCGCTTACTTCGAAGCAGCTTTCGATCGTACAGAAGCTTCGCGTTCACAAACCGTTCTTCAAATGCTTCATCGGAAACGAACAACAAACGAAGCCCTAAAGTGCCGCTACTCAGCCGATC
>JBNMOQ010000118.1:0-14638 GCA_051275055.1 Candidatus Pelagisphaera sp. | reverse complement strand
CTGAATTGAACCCCCAGTCCTTCAGATTAGGAACGACGGAGTCCTGTATCCATTTTTGGGTACTTCCGTTGTACTTTTTCCGCCAGATATGAATGTTTTCCGGATAACGAAGACTGGCCGGGTCGATATGGTTCATACCCAACGTGAAAAACGGATTGCCTTCGGGATCAATCAACCACCAGTGGTCATCCTTCTGCCCGAGGGTAAAGAAACCGTCCGTTTCAAGCTGAGTGGTTTTGACCGCATCCGCTGCTGCGAGACGCGATAATGGGCTCAGCGCCATCCCTGCGCCTAGAGTGAGACCGCCTTTCAGAAATTGTCTTCGATTTGCATTATTCATAATAGCTGCTGCTTTATATTAGCTCTGTTATACTTATATCTGGTTTGAGCGCTTTTCCCTTCCTTCGATAGGAGTTTCTGATCGGCTCCCAACTTCAGATCTCTGCTCGCTGTCGCGCTGGATATCATCTTAAAATAATTTATATAGTCTTTTCGAGAAAATAGCCTGTCTCCAAAATGACCGCCAGCAATCTCCAGCCGTTTTTCTTGACTCAAGGGAGTCGGCTGTAGGGCATTCATAAAATCATCCAAGGCCTGGTAGACAACAGAAAGCGAAAACTCGACAAATGGCGTTGAATCGCCAAGGCCATCTGACTTTTCCAGAGCTTCATAGTATTCCTTCTGATTCTCTTTGATTAGGGATTCAACAGGGGTGTATTCAAAAACCGGATGATAAGCATAGAGCAAGAGGCTATGCCAAAATCGGCCCATACGCCCATTGCCATCCAAGAAAGGATGAATGAACTCTAACTCGTAGTGGAACACGCAGCCACGGATAAGCAGGTGATGCTCTTCGTTCCCTAGAAAGCGAAAAAGCTCCTTCATTAAGTGATTCAATCGATCTGCCTGAGGGGCCACATGAGAAAAAACAGAGCCCTTAATGATGCCGACATTAGTGCTTCGTAACTTTCCGGCCACATCAATTAGATCCCGCATCATCACGCCATGACTCTTCAAAAAGTCCTTCATTGAAAAAGGATCGATCCGTCTGATATCGTCGTACGCCTTGATCGCATTGAGGACCGCCTGAATCTCCTCCTTGTCGCCAATTACCAACTTTCCTTCAATCAAAGCCGTAATTTGCTCTAGATCGAGAGTATTGCCTTCGATAGCGAGACTCCCTTGTACGGTACGCACACGATTCGATTTACGAAGATAAGGCTGAGGCTTTGGTTGATGCAGGCCTTCAATACGACCGATCAGCCGCTCAATCCGTCCAATGTCTCCCAGTATTTTTGGCGTAATTGAAAATAGAGGATTCATGCTCATGATAGTATCATATGATACTATCATGAGTCAACCGCAATGTATTATTGCTTCAGACCCAGCCGCCCACCAGCATGCTAATTGACTTCTTCCCATGCGGAGGAAGCTTTCTCCAAGCAGGCACAATCCGAGCCAATCCGGGATCATTCCTGCCAGAATTTTGTGAGTCTATTTGTGTGCATTTGGCCCAACGCCTTACTGGTTGGCTTGTTGAATTCTGAATCGCCATGCGTGGTTGGCAAGGTCCTACCTAGCAAATCCGCCAATAGAAGGATGGAAATTGGCTCCAAAACCACGCAACATTTTTAACGTTTCAGCGTTGGGATTACCAAAAAGCTCAAAGCTCTGGATCTCGATCATTCCATTCTAGATTCGCTGATCATTCAGAAAGCAGCAAAGCCGATGTTAATCGTCATGCCGGATGCGCATCCTGTCGACCCCGAAGCGCGGGTCTATGAAACCTACGGACCCAAGAGTAGCCAGGCATTCGCCAAGGAAATGGTAAACGATATTCTACCGTTCGTGGAAAAGCGCTACAATGTACAGACCAAACCATCCGGTCGCGCATTTGCCGGCCTGTCAATGGGCGGCGGACATGCGTTTACGATGGCATTTCAGCACCATGACATGTTCTCGCAGATCAGCGGATTCAGTTCCGCGCCACCACCGGTTGAATACATAAAGAAAACCGCTAGCGTGAAGCAAATGAACAGGAATCTGAAGTTGTTTCATGTTATCTGCGGAGACGCCGATTTCCTGTTTGAGCGCAATGAGGAAACCCACGCCGCCATGAACGAAATGGGGATCGATCACGAATATGTCATCACCCCAGGAGACAACCATTCATGGCCGGTCTGGCGGCGCTACCTCATCGACCTTCTTACGAGACTATTTTAAGTTTGCCGCAACCGATTCAAATCGAAACCATTGAGCTACAAAGATCCACAATCCATATTTGATTACTGGCCACATGCCTTCCACTTTTTTTAAACGCTCTCTTAGGGAAGACAACTATTCACTACAGCAATCTTTAACGCCCCCCACACACACTGCTTCCGAACTATTTGCCCACCAATCTTATGAAACAAAGTATACCTCGTAGAACTGCCATCAAATCCATCGCGACCGGCGCCGCCGCATTCGCCGCAACCAATACCATAACTCTTACTGCCACCGGGGCCCATCACAAGAGCGCCCTCAAAGGCAATATCAACCATTCGGCTTGTAAATGGTGCTACAAAGGCATCGAGCTGGAACCATTCTGCGAAGCTGCCAAGGATATCGGATTGAAGGGCATTGATCTAATCGCCGTTAAGGATTTTCCTACCTTACAAAAGCACGGCCTCGCCTGCTCTATGGTAACCGGAGTCCCCGGCGGAATAAAAACCGGCCTCAACCGCCTCGAGAACCACGATGCCATCATCCAGTTCTATGAAGACGTTGCCCCCAAGATGGCGGCCGCCGGCTACAAGAATGTCATCTGCTTCTCAGGGAATCGCGACGGCATGAGTGACCGGGAAGGTCTCATAAATTGCGCAAAAGGACTTAAGCAAATCGTTCCCATAGCCAAGAAACACGGAGTCACAATCGTCATGGAGCTCCTAAACTCCAAGGTGAACCACCCGGATTATATGGCCGACCTCACCAAATGGGGTGTCGATCTTTGCGAAGCCACCGGAGTTGAGGAATTCAAACTCCTCTACGATATCTATCACATGCAAATCATGGAAGGCGATGTCATAGCAACGATCCGAAAATTTCATCCCTACTTCGCTCACTACCACACAGGAGGTGTTCCCGGACGTCACGAAATCGACAATACGCAGGAGCTCTATTACCCAGCGATAATGGAAGCCATCGTCGAAACCGGCTATGACGGCTATGTCGCGCAGGAGTTCATCCCTGCTGGCCCAGATCCACTCAAGTCTCTCAAAGAAGGCGTACACATCTGCGACGTGTAGCTCAAAAACGCGCCAACTACCGTCAGGAGTATTTTCTGGATTCTAGTTTTACTACCTGGATCTAGAGTGATCGCTGCCATGATTTAGAGGAACCGCTTGCTCTATCTTCCAGAGAACCAAACCGGAACCATTGTACCGAACGAAGAGACATATTCATTTCCCAACAACAAAACGTTTGTCCCAGCGGGCAAAGCGGGTCCTAATTCAAGATAAACCCAATTGAGAAACAGCACATGCAAAAGAGCTCCCGAATTTCGCGTCGCGCATTCCTTGGAAAATCAGCGGCAACGGCATTTAGTTTTACCGTTTTGCCATCTTATCTGGCATTGGGTAAGAAGGATTCGGCAGGCAATGTGCCGCCCAGTCAGCGGCTCAATCTTGGATGTGTCGGTGTCGGCAATCGCGCGAACTCGGTGATTACGAGCATGTGCAAACAAAAGAACGCCATGCCCGTGGCATTTGCTGACGTAGACTACTACAACTCCGAACGGGCTGCGCAAACGCTGGCCGCGTTCCCTGATGTTCGCCGGTTTGACGATTTTCGCGTGATGCTAGATACGATGGGGGATGACATTGATGCCGTCACCGTCGTTACACCCGATCATACGCACTTTGTAATCGCGTTAGAAGCGATGCGTCGCGGAAAGCATGTTTACGTAGAAAAGCCACTCACACATACATTCCGCGAATCCGAATTATTGATACAGGCCGAGAAGAAGTACCAGGTCGTTACCCAAATGGGCAACCAGGGACACACCTCTGGCGGGGCTAGCCAGTTTCAGCAGCTCGTAAAAGGCGGCGCGATAAAGGACATCAACAAGATCGAAGCGTTCTTCAAACCATTCAAACACCCAGGCATCTGGTTCTATGAAAAGGACCTGCGAATAGAGAAGTACCCCTCTGCCGAGAAAATCCCTTCAACCCTGAATTGGGATCTCTGGTGTGGGCCAGCGGAGATGAAACCGTTTAACAGCTTGTATCATCCGCAGACCTGGCGCGCGTTCCATTTATACGGATGCGGAATCTTTGGCGACTGGGGGGCCCACATTCTTGATTTCCCCCATGACTACCTGAAGCTTGGCTTGCCTACTCGAGTTGAGAAATTGGAGATGCTGGATCATAATAAGATCATCTTTCCACGACTCTCCAAACTATCCATGAAGTTTCCGAAGCGCGGGAAGAACCTGCCGGCAGTCGATCTCATTTGGACCGACGGTTATGGAACCAAACCCGTTGTGGACGAACAATACTGGGACAAAAACGAAGACGGAACCAGCGCGCATCCAAATTTAAATGACACAGGCTCCACCTTGCTCCACCGCAAAGATGGAAAGTTTGCCATTTACCGGGCCAGTCACGCGAAACCGTCGCGCCTGCTGCCAAGAATGACGATGAGAGAGTACGAAGAGTACGTGAAGCCGCCAAGAGTAACGGAGAGCCACCAGGAAAGCTTCGTACAGGCTTGCCTTGGTAATGGGAAAACCACTTCACCGTTTAGCATTTCCGGAGAACTGACCCAGTTGCTGCATCTTGGAATTACTTGCCAGTATTTGAATGAGAGCTTTGACTTCGACCGCAAAAAGAAGCGAATTCGAGGGAACGCCCGAGCCCAAGCAGTCCTCGACGGCCCAGAGCCCCGAAAAGGTTGGACCGAATACTACAAACCTATCGCTTAAAGCGACTCGATCAACTCCAACATAGAGGCGAGAGATTATTAACAGGATACGCTTCGCTACATGATGCCTTCGTCGTCGGCAACATGATGGAGCTAGCAACCCATTTCATCAAGTTGGCGACATGTCTTGCGAAGCCTGGAAGGCGAAGAATGAAGCCATCATGTAGCCCGGACTTGTCAGGGCGTATCCTGTCAATAACTCCTCTTCAGCACTAAGACGGAAATGGAAACACAAGGTAACGCCCAGCGGGGCCGTTGTTTAGAAAAACCACAGTTTGACCCTTTTGTGTCTCTACCCTTTTATCTACTTTGACTATGAAATTACTAACGATTCTATTTTGCGCATTGAGCACGAACATTTTTGCCGCTGACAGGCCCAATGTAGTAATTCTGTACGCCGATGATATGGGTGTCGGAGATGTTTCCTATGGCGATACGAACGCCAAGATCCAGACGCCGCACATCGATCGACTGGCGACCGAAGGCATGTCCTTTACCGATGGGCACAGCTCTTCCGGCATTTGCACGCCGAGCCGTTTTGCGATGCTGACCGGACAACATCATTGGCGGCGGTTCCATGGGATTGCCCAGGCGTTTGGTGGACCCGTTTTCGAGCCCGGCGACTTTACGATCGCCGAGATGTTCAGGACAAAAGGCTATCGCACGGCCGCTTTCGGCAAGTGGCATCTGGGCTGGGACTTCGACGCTATCCGCAAACCCGGAGTGGAAAAGAAAGACTGGCCCAAAGCCGATTCCTACGATTGGACGAAGCGCTTTCCGGGCGGTCCGCTCGAGCGCGGGTTCGATCATTATTTCGGTGATGGAACGATCAACTTCCCGCCGTATTGCTGGATCCAAGACGATCGTTTCCTGACCATCCCGACCCAACCGGTCATCAAATCAATACCACTAGCCGGTGGCGGTACATTCCGTCCAGGACCGATGGCCGCGAGTTGGAGTCCCTACGATATCCTTCCGACCGTTACTGAAAAGACGGTCGAGTGGATTTCGAAGCAGACATCCGATCAACCGTTTTTCGTCTATCTCGCGTTCAACTCCCCGCACTACCCGATTGTTCCCAACAAAGAATTCCACGGGAAATCGAAGGCCGGCTACTACGGCGACTTCGTCATCGAAACCGATGCGATGGTCGGCAAAGTCCTGGCCGCGCTTGAAGCAAGCGGCTTAGCCGAAAACACCATGGTGATCTTCTCCGCCGACAATGGAGCGGAAACGCATGCCTTCGAACGACTGGAAACATTTGGCCAATGGAGCTCCGGAGAATTCCGGGGCGTAAAACGCGATATCTACGAAGGGGGTCACCGAGTTCCCTTCATCGTACGCTGGCCCGGTCAGATCGAGGCGGGCGCCGTTTCCGATGAAGTGGTAAGCCAGGTGGATCTCGCGGCAACCTTCGCCACTATGATTAACTACCCAATTGCCAAGGAAGAGGCCATCGACAGCTACAATCTGCTGCCCGTACTGCACGGCGAGGAATATGCCCGTCCCCTACGAACCGCCACAGTGCAAAACACATCCGCCGGCAAGTTCGCCCTACGCCAAGGGGATTGGGTCTTGATCGATGCTCCCTCAGGCTCCGCGCGGGCAGAATCGAAAAGCTATTTACAACACTTCGGATTGGATGGCTACGGGAAAGACAATCCCGGCCTCTTGTTCAACCTCAAGAACGACCCCGGCCAGTCAAAGAATCTCTACGCGAAACACCCCGAAAAGGTCGAAAGCATGCGCACCCTTCTGAAACGCTATGTAGACGGCGAACCCTGTGCGCCAAACAAAGACTGACTTTGCGACGAAAGCTATCGCAGTAACTTCAGCGAGTCCTGCTTCGGCTTTGATCCAAACGGGAAATCGAAAGTACAAACTGAATACGGATCAGTCATGCCACGATAACCTCACAAACCACGCCGCGTTGCAACGCAGTTACGACGAGACCTCGGCGTGAACTCTACAGTAATTCCCTCTTCATAAGCCCAATTTGGAGTGAGTAGGCAGAGCACAAATACACTCGCCTTCGATTAAAAATACGATTCATTGAGAATGAATCGTCATTCCTATGAATCATTCCCCTAAGCCCCTACTCTTCCTTTGCTCCCTCGTTGCGCTAATCTGTGCGACACTTACTCACGCAGAGCAATCCAAACCCTACAATGTGCTGTTCATCATTTCCGATGACCTGACGCCAACAGCCCTCTCGTGCTACGGCAACACGGTTTGCAAAACACCTAACATCGATAAATTAGCCGAAACCGGAACGCTTTTTACGCGGGCGTACTGCCAAGGGACCTACTGCGGGCCCTCGCGAGCCTCATTCATGTCGGGCTACTACCCTCATGCAACAGGCGCTTTAGGATACAATAATCCACGTCCGCAAATTGGCGATCGAGCAATGTGGTCCGAGCATTTTAAGAACAATGGCTACTATGCCGCCCGCGTCAGCAAGATCTTCCACATGGGCGTACCCGGCGGAATCGAAGAGGGAGGCCATGGCGCCGATGACGAAGCTTCCTGGACTGAACGATTCAACAGTCCGGGTCCCGAGTGGACTGCTCCCGGAACCGGAGAAACCCTGGAAGGAAATCCTGACGGCACCCTCCCCGTAAAAGGCGGCAACACTTTTGTCGTAGTCGAAGCGGATGGCGACGACATGGTTCACTCCGATGGCAAGACAGCCGCCAAAGCGGTTGAACTAATCGAACAGCACAAAGACGAACCGTTCTTTATAGCAGTCGGATTCGTGCGGCCCCATGTGCCCTTCGTCGCGCCTCGCGAGTACTACGATGACTACCTCCCTTACGACAGCATGGTCTTGCCTGAAAAGCGAGATGGCGACTGGGACGACATCCCGAAACCAGGAATCAACTACAAGACCAGCGTTAACATGAAAATGGACATACGCCGCCAGAAGAAAGCCGTTGGCGGCTACTATGCCTCGGTCGCATTCATGGATCGGCAAGTAGGCAAAGTCCTTGATGCTTTGAAAAAATCCGGCCAGGAAGACAACACCATCGTCATCTTCACCAGCGACCATGGCTATCACTTGGGCGAGCACGATTTCTGGGCCAAAGTAAGCCTACTCGATCAATCCTCGGGCGTTCCGCTAATCATTCGAGTACCAGGCCAAGAACCTGCCGTATGCCACTCGCTAACGGAATTGCTGGATCTCTACCCTACCGTGGCGAACCTATGCGGACTGCCCGCGCAAGACCGTCTTCAGGGAAAAGATATCTCGCCCGTGTTCGAGGATCCTGAATACACGGTCCGCGATGCGGTATTCAGCGTAGCGCCCATGCGAAAAGGATTTTTACTCCGCACCGACGACTGGGCATACATTCAATACGAAGAAGACGCCTCCGGTGGCATTGAGCTTTTCGACATAAATAAAGATCCTGATCAATATACGAATTTGGCTTTGAATCCTGAATACGAACCACAAGTCGAAGCATTCAAAGCGAGGATGGTGGCTAAACTGGAAACCGTACGAGACAATGATCTTTGAGAGTCCAGCTGCGCGGGGAAAGAGTTAGGTTTTTAGGCTGTAGGTGTTTAGGGTTCTAATTAGTAGCTACGCGAGGGACTCGCGTGGGACATCAACAATCACAACCTTTATCATCGCGCCACAGCGCAAGCGCTGGCCCTACACCTTGACTCCATCAACCGTAAACTACCAGACGAACCTCCCGACGCAGCGCGTCGATCCTCCCCTGAGCCTAGGCGAAGGATCCAGCGGTGAAACCGTGATGTTAATTCAATCAATAGTAGCACAGGCATCCTGCCTGTGAGTGGCGAAACAGGCTGGAAGCCTGTCCTACTTTTTAATCTGCATCCTCCCTAGCAATTTCACTACGCTACCCTACTAACTCTACCAAAGGTCTTCGCCGTAGCTCCATCCTTTCCGAACCGGTTCCTTGATGAAGCGATTCAACTCAGGATGATTGGTGATGCGCATATTCTTGGCATCGTACTCAATTCGTTTACCGCTCCGGATAGCCAAACCTCCTAGCAGGACGACTTCGGTCAGCGGGGAGGCGTAATCGAAGTTGGAACCGGGGACCGGACCACCCTTGATAGCCGTGAAAAGTTCTTCGATGGGACCTCCCTCTACTCGCGGAAGCGGACGTTTCTTGAGGACGTCCCTATATTTCACCATGTTCTCGCGTGGCCAGATCGTCGGCCCTTCGGGACGCATTCCCGCAGCGTATAATGTTTCGTCGGATCCCACCATGTACATTCCATTGCTAGGCAGTTCGGTCATGCCAGGCAGCATCGGCGGTCGCGGTTCGCCTTCGTACCAATGCAACTTCACGGGTGGCTTGTCTCCCCGAGCCGGGAAATGATAGGTTACATGAGCTCCAAAGGCCGTGTATTGGGAATTTGGAGCCTCTGTCAGCTTTACGTCAACTGCATCCGGAAGGCCCAAGTCCAATGCCCAAAATGGCGCATCTAGACAATGACAACCGATATCGCCAAGCGCACCGACTCCATAGTCCCACCATCCGCGCCACAAGGTGGGCAGATACTCCGGACTGTATTCACGTTCCAATGTCGGACCTTGCCAGAGATCCCAATTGAAGTCGCTTGGTACCGCTGCCGTTTTTGGCGGAATGGATTCCTGCCGTTGAAACCAGGGCATCATCGGTCTGTCCGTCCAACAATGTACTTCGCGCACGTCACCCAAAATACCAGCTTGCACCCATTCGACGATCAAGCGCATGGTTTCCCAAGTGTGCCCCTGATTGCCCATAACGGTTTGCACTCCGTACTTCTTCATGGCTTTGCGAAGCGTACGCACTTGCCAAATATTGTGGGCTAGCGGTTTCTGAACAAACACATGTTTGCCACGCTCCATGGCAGCCATAGCCGCGGGAAAATGAGAGTGGTCTGGCGTGGAGATGAGAACCGCATCAATCTTATCGCCCAAGGAATCGAGCATTTCGCGATAATCCGTGAACTTCTGTGCTGAACTGTGTTCAGCTGCCGCTTGAGCGGGTATACGGTTTTTCCAAACCTTGGGATCGGGCCGCCAATCGACATCACATACCGCAACGAAGTTCTCCTTAGCAGCTTCCGCTACCGCATAGCTGCCCATATGACCAATCCCAACGCATGCAACGTTGAGTTTCTGGCCAAGGGATTGTCCAACGGAAAAATGGGGTAAGGCAAACGTCCCGGCAGCGGCCAAGGATGATTGCTTGATAAACGAGCGACGCGATTGAGTATTCATGGGGTAATTCCTTTTGGATTTGGAGATTGTCTAACTAGTCCTATTGCGTCGAGCAAATCAATCGCAGGGCGGGTCGCGGTCCATAAGAATCAACCTTAGGCCAAAGGTCGTTTTTATTGCCACGAAAAGGCACAAAAGATTCGGTTGCGCGGCCTTCGTTATAACTTCGGCAGGGAATAGACTCAACTTACGCCCATCAAATTATTGAAAAGGTAACCCCGAGTTATAGCGAGGGTGGCAGAGCATAATTTTTTGTGCCTTTTCGTGGCTGAAATTCTTTAGTTTGACGCCCATGGTCGATGCCCCGCCATTTTGGATTACAGGTCGCCCCAACGAGACACCCTGCATATTTGATTACCGAAAGAGTCTCTTAATTTTATTTCAAAATCCATCGGAAAGAATCGCCGTCAGTGACCATTTTGAGCGTTTTCTTGGAAGTGGCTTCCGGGGCGAAGGACTCAGGGGCCTGAGCCTTTAGCTCTTTTTTGATTCCTTCGTATTCAATATTCCCTGCCAAGTTGTTCCATTCGTGAAAGTCAGCTTTTAGGTCGTAAAGCTCTTCCGTTCCGTCCTTGTAGTAAATGTAACGCCAATCGCGATTGATGATAGCGTAGCTTCCTGGATGGTCGTGAGGCAGCAATACGCTGCGAGACCCACTTTGGCTGGGGCTTTTCAATACCGACTCCAATGACTGCCCGTCATGCTCCGGATCCTTGGGCAGACTGCACATGCTAGCCAAGGTTGGATACATATCGATGAGCGTAGCGGTGTATTCGGTTTTGGCGTCTTTCTTTATACCCGGACCTGCCCATAGGAAAGGAACGTTCGAGGTGCGCTGCCAGAGCGTATGTTTGCCCCAATTTCCTTTCTCGCCGTGCCCATAGCCGTGATCGCTCCAGAAGACTATTATCGTATTGTCCGCATGGTCGCTACTTTCAAGCGTGTCGAGCACTTGCCCTAGCAGGGAGTCCGCGTAGGAAATGGAGGCCAAGTAGGCTTGCAAGGTCGATTCGACAATTCCGAGCTCGAGAAGCTTGTCGTGAATATTCTTCTTTCGCCCAATGAAGCGCTTCGCCACGGATTCCGGAATATCGTCCAAGTCGTCGTCCTTCCATTCGGGGCGGCGTATAGATTCGATTGGGTACATATCGAAAAAGCGTTGCGGCGCGTAGTTGGGGAAGTGCGGAGCATAGAGGCCGAGAGCGAGGAAGAACGGTTTGTCATGATTCTTTTCCAGAACATCGCAGGCCCAGTTAGTCCGAATCGTATCGGTTATCGATTGCTCTTTTTCGTTTGGAATCGGTCCGCCTTCCATAAACGGTTTTCCGGCCCACTTGGGATTAATCTGATTGAACTTACTACTTGGATACGCTTCGGGGAGCGGGGCCCCATGCTCCCAACCGTCCATCGGCCAACCAGATTGCTTTTGCGTGTCCGTGCGCACGTAAAACTCATCCCAACCGCGGAGGTCTACGCCTCCTGCCGGATGGTGAAACAGCTTGCCCGTTCCATAAACGCTGTAGCCGCCTTCCTTGAACGCGACCTGCAAAGGACGGTATTCGGGGTGATCGTAAAAGTAAACGTGATCGCTATAGCAGCCGGTTGTCGAGGCGTAGCGACCAGTAAAAATTGCCGCTCGCGAGGGAGCGCAATAGATTCCTGCCGTGTGAGCGTTGGTAAACGTAACGCCCATCTTAGCGAGACGGTCCAGGTTAGGCGTCTTGGCCATGGTCGAACCGAGGGGCTCCGACCAATCATTCATGTCGTCCACCGCGAAGAAAATGACATTGGGTTTCGCCGCTAAAAGTCCCGTGGCTGCGAAGGCAAACAGAGATAGAGCAAGAAAAGTTAAGCGTATCGGTTTATTGGACATGATTCGTGTGTGTAAATTCGATTAATATTTTCAAACAACGGCCTAGCGGTCTTGTGTCTCCGCTACGCGGATCCAATAGGTTCTCGCTTTGCGAGGTACCGAGCTCTGCGACACTCGAACCGCGAAGCGATGAGACAATAAGTTTTTCGAAATCTTTGCATAGTTCGAACATTTTGATCCCGCGTCAGCGGGAACACCTATTTGTTCTGAAAGAACAACAAGCGAAGCGTTGTTACAAAAAATTCTAAAACCCATTGATTAGCTACTTTTTCGCCTTCGGTCGCTCTGAATCCGGGACCGGCATCTCGGCTCGCCACGCTTTGTAGAGAGCGTGCAACGACTTCACTTTTTCGGGATTTCTCTGCGCGAGATCCGTCGCTTCAGAAGGATCCTTTTTCAAATCGTAGAGCTCGATGGCTTTCGCGTTGCCCTTCAATTTCCAATCGCCTTTGCGAACAGCCCATCCTTTTTTCGGATCCGCGGTATCCCAATACAGAACTTCGTGATGCGTCTTCGATTTCCCTTCGATGAGCGGGAGAATGCTTTTACCATCGAAATCTTTCGCTTCAGGAGGCGACTCGCCCAGAGCATCCATGACGGTCGGCAGAATGTCGAAGGAGATGATGGGCGTATCGACAACGCGACCACCCTTGAATCGATCGGGCCAGCTAACCATCCAGGGGGTGCGGATGCCGCCTTCGTAGACGCTCTGCTTAAAGTCGCGCAAGTGGCCGTTGTCCGCATCCATCGCAGCAGCTCCCCCATTGTCGGTCAGGAGGAACAGGAGCGTATTGTCCCAAATCTTTTCCTTTTTCAATTTGTCGACCACCATTCCGACTCCATCGTCGAGGTGTTGGAGCATGGCCATAAGCGTGGCTCGCGTTTCCGATAGGTGCGGGAATTTATTTTTGTAGAAATCGATATCCGATTGCGGGGCCTGAGCGGGAGTATGGACTGCGTTGTAGGCGAGATAGAGGAAAAATGGATTGTCCTTTTCTCTATCGATAAAGGCGACCGCTTCCTCGCTGAGTCGAGTGGTAAGGTAACCTTCGTATTCATCTTCTTCGAGACGCTCCTTATTGCGGTAGATCGCTGAGTAGTCGCCCTTTATCCCTGTTAGCTTAAAGTAGTCATGAGCGCCGCGTCCCATAAATTTGAAGGCTTCATCGAAGCCGCGATTTACCGCATGCCACTTGAGCTCGGGATAATCGTCATCCAAGCCAAGGTGCCATTTCCCAATCGCCATACTCGTGTATTCTTCCGGTAAATACGAAGGAAAGATCTTCATTTTCGGATCGAATCCGTTTCCACCTTCGCCCGCAGTGTAGATGCCGACTCGTTGTTGGTAGCGTCCTAGCATTAAGCCGGCTCGGGTGGGCGAGCAGACTACACCACTGGTATAGGCTTGAGAAAAGAAGACGCTTTCTCTGGCGAGCGAATCCATATGCGGAGTGGAAACTTCCTTCGCGCTCTTCGGGTTGTAACTGAAATCAGCGTAGCCTTGATCGTCAGTGATGATGACTACGACATTCGGCTTTTGAGCGTTCGCAGAGACGAAGATCAACGCCAATACGAACGTGCCGATGATAATTTTTAGGTTTATGGATATTTTCATTTTCTTAAAGTAAGTCGCGGTTAGAAATTTAATATCTGTGATAATCTGAGTAATCTGCGGGCAAACTCTCTTAGTACGCCCATGTTACTTCTTAACTGGCATTGTGGCCATAAAGCATGGGGATTGCCCGAAAGACTTTCGTCGGACAGCTATTAGGGTATGGCGCTTGGAGGCATTTGGTAACGGAATATTTAGCGAAACTACTATTGAATCGCTAGCAAATACTGCGATAGTACCGTTACCAATCGAAGCTTTTCATCGTTCCCTATCGATTAAGCCTCTCATACCCTTATTTCATTTGTGAAAAACGTTCCTTCAACGGTCGATAAATATGCCCACCATCCCGATTTCCAAAGCCAAAGCTAAATACGATGTCGCCATCGTTGGGTCCGGAGCCGGCGGAGGCCAAATGGCCTACACGCTCACTCTCGCCGGATTGAAATGCGTCATGCTCGAAGCCGGACGGTCCTACGACCCCGCCACAGAGACCCCCATGTTCAACCGCCCCGACCAAGCGCCGCTTGGAGGCACTTCGACCCCCGACAAACCAATGGGCTTCTGGGATTCGACCATCGACGGGGGCTGGGAAGTACCGGGAGAGCCCTATACTCAGGACAGTAAAAACGAACAGCAATTCACTTGGTGGCGAGCCCGCATGATGGGGGGACGCACCAACCACTGGGGCCGTATCTCCCTGCGCAACGGACCGTACGATTTCAAACCCTACAGCCGCGACGGCCTAGGCTTCGACTGGCCCATCTCTTACGAAGAGGTCGAACCTTATTACAATAAGGTCGAAATGCTAATCGGCGTCTTCGGCACGAATACGGGCTTGGAGAACACGCCGAATTCGCCCCCTGGCGTCCTCCTTCCTCCCCCCAAAGGCCGAGCAAGCGATCTCCTCACTCAAAAAGCGGGCCGCAAGCTCGGAGTGCCGGTATCGCCG